>JAQXDI010000029.1 GCA_029251465.1 Ascidiaceihabitans sp. | reverse complement strand
ATTCAGTATCTCGTTGCGTGTTGCTGTTGTATATTTGTCTGACAGGTAGCGGCGCAGCGTGTCTTGCAGCATTTGCCGTTCTTCGGTGAGTTCAAAGTTCATCGCCCGCCTCCCATCGTTACTTTGGCGATGATGCCGCGTTGAATTTCGTTCGAGCCGCCAAAGATCGACAGCTTGCGATTGTTGAAATATTGCGCCGCCACTGGGCCAGCCTCGTGTGGATCAGGCAGGGGTTCGTTCGATCCTTCCACCATTTCAGAGGCAAACGGCATCGCGTAGGCCCCAACTGCGCGGCGCGCTAGGTCATTGATTTCCTGACGGATAATTGTGCCTTTGACCTTCAGCATCGACGCCTCGACCCCAGGCGTGCCACCACCAGCAGCCTTCGAGATTATGCGCAAGTTTGTCGTGCTCATCGCCATCAGATCGATTTCGACCTGAGCGACACGCGCAGCAAAATGCGGGTTCTGGATAAGCGGCTTGCCACCGGACATTTCCGCCTTTGCGATGCGTTTGATCGCGGCCAGACCAGCGGTCGAAAACCCGACGCCCGCAATGTTCGTGCGTTCATGCGTCAGCAAATATTTGGCGTAGGTCCAGCCCTTGTTTTCTTCACCAACAAGGTTTTCGACAGGCACTTTCACGTCCGTAAACCAGACCTCGTTGACCTCGTGTGTGCCGTCCAAAAGGATGATCGGACGCACTTCGATACCCGGTGTGTCCATGTCGATCAGCAGGAATGAAATGCCCTCTTGTTGCTTAACCGTGGCGTCCGTGCGCACGAGGCAAAAGATCATATTTGCGTGTTGGCCCAACGTCGTCCACGTCTTTTGACCGTTGACGATATAGTGGTCGCCGTCGCGCGCCGCTTTGGTTTTGAGCGACGCCAAATCCGATCCCGCACCCGGTTCGGAATACCCCTGACACCACCAATCGGTGCCATCCAGCATGCGCGGCAGCCAGTAGTCGTTCTGTTCCTGAGAGCCGAATTTATGCAGCACAGGGGCCAGCATCGAGAACCCGAATGGCACGGTACGCGGCGCGTGATAGCGGGCGCATTCATCGTCAAAGATGTGCTTTTGTACGGCGTTCCATTCCGCGCCGCCAAATTTCTTGGGCCAGTTCGGAACCAGCCAGCCTTGAGCATTCAGGATGGCGTGCCAGCCTTCCATGTCCTCTTTGGTCAGATCACCGCCAAGACGGATTTTTTCAGACAGTTCTATGGTCAGTTTTTCGTCCAGAAACGCGCGGGCTTCATCGCGAAAGGCGAGGTCTTCTGCGGAATAACTCAGGTCCATTTTTGATCCTCTTTAGGCGTTCAATGTTTCGAATTTTTTGCCGTCCGCGACCAACTGTTCCAGCAGCGGTGCGGGGGTCCAGAATTCGGCGTCATCTGATGCGTATGATTTAATGTCAGCCAGCAATCCGTCCAGCCCGACAATGTCTGCCCACTTGAGCGGGCCGCCGCGATAGCGTGGAAAACCATAGCCAAACAGCAACGTCATATCGACATCGAGCGGGCGGCGCGCGATGCCTTCGCCAACGACTTTGGCGCTTTCGTTGACCATTGCGGCCATGTAGTAGCGCACGATTTCATCCGAGGTAAATGTTTTGCCACCAGCACTTGCGGCGGCGCGATCTGCCTCGATCAACGGCATGACGTCAGGGTTGGGCACGCGGGCTTTGGGGCCGGCGGCGTAGTCGTAATAACCTTTGCCGGTCTTTTGGCCAAAGTTGCCTGCCTCGCACATTTTGTCGGCGTAAGTAGACACCCCTTCGATGCCCGCCTCTGCCCGTTTGCGTTTGCGCACGGCCCAGCCGATGTCGAGCCCCGCAAGGTCCGCAACCGCGAATGGCCCCATCGCAAATCCAAAGTCCTCGAGGGCTGCGTCGATGTCGTAAGGCGAGGCCCCCGCCATGATCAACTGATCCGCGGCCGTGCGGTAGGTTGCTAAAATGCGATTGCCGATAAACCCGTCACAGACCCCTGCCCGCACGCTGATTTTCTTTAGCTTTTTGCCAAGGTCAAACCCTGTCGCCACCACGTCGATCGCGGTTTTGTCGGCCACAACCACCTCAAGCAGTTTCATCACATGGGCGGGCGAAAAGAAGTGCAACCCGATCACGTCCGCAGGGCGCGAGGTCGCAGCAGCGATTTCGTTGATGTCCAGATAGGACGTGTTGGACGCGAGGATAGCACCGGGTTTGCACACGTCATCCAGCTGTTTGAACACAGTTTTCTTGACGTCCATGTCCTCGAACACCGCTTCGATCACCAGATCGGCGTCCGAAAGCGATGCGTAATCCGTAGAAACGCTCAGCGCCTTGTTTAGGATTGCGTCGTGCTGGTCCGCGCTGATCTTGCCACGCTTAAGCGCACCGGACAGGTTGCCGGCAATGCGACCGTGCGCGGCCTCGCCAGCCTCCGGCGTCATTTCCAGCATCGACACGCGGATACCCGACAACAAGGCGGCGGTCGCGATGCCAGCGCCCATTGTGCCGCCACCGATCACACCGATGTGGTCGAGCGCGCGGGGCGTGACGCCTTTGATTTCGGGTAGGTTCCCCACGGCCCGTTCCGAGAAAAACGCGTGGATCATGCCTTGGCGTTGATCTGTGCCCATCAGGTCGATGAAAATCTGGCGCTCGGCAGCTAGCCCTTCGAGAAACGGTTTTTCAACGCTGGCCTGAACGGCACGCACACAGTGCGCCGGAGAAATCTGGCCACGCCCTTTGGCAAGGATCGCGTTGAATGCGGCGTCCCAATCGATAGCCGCTGGCACCGGCATTTCACTGACAGGGCGTCGCGGCATGCCGTCGTCCAGCAGCTTTTGGGTGTAGGCAATGCCGTTTTCCGTCTGATCCCCGTCTTGGATCACATCGATGACGCCCATGGTCGCGGCCTCTTTGGCGCCGACGTGACGGCCTGTGGTCATGACCTCGAGGGCCGCCTCGATCCCAGCGACGCGCGGCAAGCGCTGCGTGCCGCCAGCACCGGGGATCAGGCCAAGGTGGACTTCGGGCAAACCAAAGCGCGCGCTCGGGACCGCAATGCGGTAATGCGCACCAAGTGCAACCTCTAGCCCGCCGCCCAGTGACACACCGTGCATGGACGCGACAACCAGCAAAGGCGAGGCTTCGATCCGGTTGATCACGTCCGGCAAGGACGGCTCCATCGGGGGTTTGCCAAATTCGGTAATGTCCGCGCCCGCGATAAATGCGCGCCCCTCGCCCACGATCAGCACAGCGCGCACGCCTGCTTCGGATTCGGCTTGGTCCATCCGCTCCATCAGCCCTTGCCGCACGGCTTGGGACAATGCGTTCACAGGTGGGTTTTGGATGGTCAAAACGGCGATATCACCGTGGCGCGCATAGGCTATCTTGTCAGACACGAAGGGGCTCCCGATCAGAAATTCATCTGTCCGGTGCACAATGGGCGTTTCGATACGCGAAAACGCATTCCACTGCCGGACGCGATCAGCCTAGGGTCAGACGCACCTGTGGGGCAAGGGCTACCTCTGTCGCACCATGCCCAATGACGTAGAGTTACTTTTGATAGATAAAGCAACGGCCATGGACGGCATGTTCGGGCAAGGCGACCTCGGTCATGGTCTCGAAATACATTTTGTCAGAAGCAACCATAACGCCGCCCTTGGCCAAAAGCGGTTCGACGTAGGGCGAAATGGCCCGCGCAAAGACATCATTTTTGGATCGGTTGTGCCCGCCAAGATCCGCATGGACCAGCCGCGCTGTTGGCCCAAAGCGGTCCAGAGCCAAGGGCAGCGTGTCATAGACGTCACCCAACATCAGCTGATCATCTGGCGGCGTGCTGTCGGGATGTGAGGCAACCGCGCGCTCGAACACAAAGATATCGCTGATCGGAAGGATCGAACACATGTGATGATAGGTGCGCCCGTTGCCCAACCCCAATTCGAAAACAGGCCCCTGCATATTGGCGACCATAGCCGCCCCCGCATTCAAACAGGCACGTTGTGATACCATACGATCGATGAACAGATCCAAACGGCTTTGCATGATGATATTTCCTCACGTCACGTTAATGTCTTTGATCTAGGCATCGCCAAACGGGAATACCAGTAATAATCCAGTCTTATTGTGCCTCTAGCCTTGCTCGCGGCTAGACGAAGCTATCGGAATCGGGTTGACTACATTTTCACAATGTCTGCTCGGGGCAGCATTGAACAGGCCGAGATGATATATGGCACCTTTGCTGGATGTGCAGGGATTGACGATCGGCTTTGGCGACGCACCAGCGGTGGTGACGGGCATCAATTTCTCTGTGGAACCCGGCGAAACCCTCGCTTTGGTCGGCGAAAGCGGATCTGGCAAGACGTTGACCTGTCGATCCGTGCTGCGCATTTTGCCCGGTACGGCACAATTGCGTGCAGGCCAGATCAAATTCGGCACACAATCCGCGATCGATCTGCTGTCTTTGGATGAACGTGCCATGCGCGCCATTCGCGGCGACCGGATTTCGATGATTTTTCAAGAGCCGATGCGCTCTTTGTCTCCGCTGCACCGGATCGGCAATCAGGTTGCCGAGGTGTTGCATTTGCACCGTGGCCTTGGCACTGCTGCCGCGAAAAAACTTGTTCTGGAAACGTTTGAGCGGGTTGGCTTTGCTGACGCCGAACGGGCCTATCGCGCCTACCCCTTCGAGATGTCAGGCGGCATGCGCCAACGCGCGATGATCGCCATGGCAATGGTCGCAAAACCCGATCTGCTGATCGCGGATGAACCGACAACCGCATTGGACGTCACGACCCAAGCGCAAGTGTTGGGCTTGATCAAAGACCTGCAAAAAGAAACCGGCATGGCCGTGGTTTTGGTCACGCATGATCTGGGCGTCGTTGCCAACATGGCGGAAAAAGTCGTGGTCATGAACAAAGGCCGCGTGATGGAAAGCGGACCGGCCACCGCAGTTTTGGGCAATCCCGGCCACGGCTACACGCAAAAACTATTTGCCGCCGCACCGATGATCCCGGAGGTTGCTGAACCTGCCGACGCGCTGGCGGATGATGACCTGATTTTGAACCTCAAGAACGTCAACAAAACCTACACAGTGCGCGCCGGCGGCTGGAGAGCGGCGAAAAAGGTCCATGCTTGTATCGACGTAAATCTGCAATTGCAGCGCGGCACCACGCTGGCCGTCGTTGGCGAAAGCGGGTCGGGCAAAACCACCTGCGCACGCATCGCTTTGGGCGCCGAATTGCCCGACAATGGCAGCGAAGTGCTGTTTCGCGAGACCAGCAGTTCTGATCCCGTGGCCGTCAATGCCATGACCCGTGCCCAACGCATCGCCTTTCAACGCAAAGCACAGATGGTATTTCAAGACCCCTATTCCTCGCTGTCGCCGCGCATGCGCGTGCAAGACGCGTTGACCGAACCGATGGAAATTCACAATTTGGGCAATCGCAGTGAACGGCGTGAAAAAGCCGCCGAAATGCTGCGTTGGGTGGGCCTGAACCCCGACACGTTGAAACGCTATCCACACGCGTTTTCGGGTGGCCAGCGCCAACGTTTGTCGATTGCCCGCGCTTTGACTTTGGATCCGTCGCTGTTGGTGTGTGACGAACCGACCTCGGCCTTGGATGTTTCTGTCCAGGAACAAATTTTGACGCTGCTCGAAGACATTCGCGACCGGATGGGCCTGTCCTATTTGTTTATCAGTCACGATTTGGCCGTCGTGTCGCGAATCGCAGACGAAGTCGCCGTAATGCGCCAAGGCGTTGTCGTCGAACAGGCGGCCCCCGACACGCTGTTTTACAACCCGCGCCACCCCTACACCAAAGCACTGATCGCGGCGCAACCGGAGCCTGATGTGAACCGACCGATTGATCTCAATCTTGTATCCAAAGGGGCCGGTGCGCCCGACAGTTGGCCAGAAATGTTCCGTTTTAAAGGAACGCAGGCCCCCGCCCTGATCGAACTGGACCCCGGACACAAGGTGCGTTGTCATGCTTAATCGCCTACTTGCCTGCTGTCTTGCGCTGTGTTGCGCCAAGTCATTGCCAGCGGCCACCGTTCAAGAAAGCGAATTCTGGTCTGGTGAAGTGTCCCGTGCAGAATTGCCGGTCGCCGCGGACCGTGTCCCCAGCGAACCATTGATCGTTGATCTTGAGGCCAAAGGACGCACATTCGGCACCCAAGGCGGCACATTGCGCACGATGATCACACGTTCCAAAGACATCCGCCAAATGGTCGTCTACGGCTACGCACGGTTGGTCGGATACGATGCAGATTACGAAATTCAACCCGATTTGCTGCGCGAAATCGAAGTTATTGATGATCGCAAATTTACGTTACATCTGCGCCGTGGACATCGCTGGTCAGATGGCGCGCCATTCACGTCGGATGACTTCAAATATTGGTGGCACAATGTCGCCAACAATCTAGAACTTAGCCCCAATGGCCCGCCAGATATTTTGCGTGCCAATGGCGTTGTGGGCGCGATGACCTTTCCGGATGAAACAACCGTCGTCATCGAATGGGATCGCCCAAATCCACGATTTTTGCAGGTGTTGGCGGGGGCGCGACCACCCTTCATTTATCGCCCTTCCAGTTACCTCAAACAATTCCACATCGACTTTGCAGACACAGAAGAACTGGCTGCCGCTGTTCGAAAAAAGCGGGTGCGAGGATGGGCGGCACTGCACAACAAAGTCGACAACATGTACAAATTCGACAACCCGGCACTGCCGACTTTGCAGCCGTGGATGTCGGCATCAACGGGTAAATCAAGCCGCCATTTGTTTGTGCGCAACCCGTATTTCCACCGCATCGACGCGCGCGGGGTACAATTGCCCTACATCGATGTGGTCGAAATGACCGTTGTTGGATCAGGGTTGGTCGCCGCAAAATCGAACGCGGGCGAAACGGATTTGCAAGCACGAGGGCTGGATTTCCGTGACGTATCAATCCTGAAAAAAGGCGAAAGCGATGGGTCACCGTATCGTACGTTTTTATGGGCAAACGGGGCCGCGTCGCAAATCGCCATCTACCCCAATCTGAATTTCGCCGATCCAGTTTGGCGCGAAGTGATGCGAGATGTGCGGTTCCGACGCGCGCTTTCGATGGGCATTGATCGCCGCATGATCAATCGTGCGCTATATTTTGGACTGGCCAAAGAAGGCGGGATGACAGCCCTTGCACGCAGCCCATTTTTTGACGCCGGCAATCTTAGCGCGTGGGCTTTGCACGACCCTGTCGCTGCGAACAAAATGCTGGACGAGATGGGCTTGGATCAACGCTCTCCTGCTGGTTTGCGTCTGTTGCCAGATGGGCGCCCCATGGAATTTGTCGTGGAAACAGCGGGGGAACGCCAAGAAGTCGGGAACGCCATGGCGATCATTGCCGACACTTGGCGTGATCTTGGGATCAAGCTCGTGTTGCGCCCGCTCGACCGCGATATCTTGCGCAATCGGGTTTATGCAGGCGTGTCGATGGCCGCCGTTTGGTTTGGCTGGGACAACGGTTTACCGCAGACGTTTACCCCGCCCGAATACCTTGCCCCGATGCATCAAGAGTTTTTCGCCTGGCCCAAATGGGGACAATACATGCAGACCCGTGGGGCCGCCGGTGAGCCGGTTGATATGCCAGAAGCCAAGCGCTTGATCGACCTTTGGCATGCTTGGGAAAAGACTGCCAATGACACGGAGCGTGCCAAAATTTGGCGATCCATGCTGGCGATCCACGCGGATCAACAATACGGCATTGGTATTCTTGCCGAAGCGCCGCAGCCCGTTGTTGTCTCTGATAGCCTGCGCAATGTGCCAGAATTTGGCAAATGGGCGTGGGAACCGGGCGCGCATTTCGGCATTCACCGCATGGATGAATTCTATTTCGCACCTTCAAATGATCAGACCCGTTTGGAGACCAAGCCATGATGTTCATCCGCTACGCAGGCTACCGTTTTCTTACGATGTTGCTGACATTGTGGGTCGTTTCGATCCTTGTGTTTGTCATCATCAATTTGCCGCCCGGCGACTATTTGTCCAACCAAATCGCCGAGTTACGGGCCACCGGTCAGGCCGAAGGTGTAGCTAAAGCAGAATTCTTGCGCACTGAATACGCGCTTGATCGCCCCTTGTGGGAACAATATTTTATCTGGGTCGGTATGATGCCGGGGCCACAAGGCTTTTCGGGCCTCTTACAAGGCGACTTTGGTTGGTCGTTTGAGTTTGACCGCCCTGTGTCTGAAATCGTTGGTGACGCGCTATGGCTTACGGTTCTTGTCAACCTTGCGGCCGTGTTATTTGTTTACATGGTGGCGTTGCCGCTGGGCGTCATTTCGGCTGCGCGATCCGAAACTTGGGTCGATTATACCGCGGGTTTTGTCGGATATCTTGGCCTTGCCACGCCCAACTTTCTGCTGGCATTGATCCTGTTTTACTACGGTCACAAATACCTTGGCCTGCCAATTGGCGGCATGATGAATCCGATCTACGAGGGGCAACCGATGAGCCCCGGCAAGGTGCAATCCATTCTGGTCCACCTGATCGTGCCCACCTTTGTGATCGGCACTTCTGGGGCTGCCGGGATGATGCAACGCCTGCGCGCCAACATGCTGGATGAGCTGTCAAAACCCTACGTTGAAACGGCCAAAGCCAAGGGCCTGTCCCCGTCCAAACTGCTCAGCAAATATCCGCTGCGCATGGCATTTAATCCCTTTGTCGCGGACATCGGCAACCTGTTGCCGGCAATGGTGTCGGGATCGGTTTTGGTTTCCGTCGTGTTGGGCCTACAAACGATTGGCCCTGCATTGCTTGCCGCGCTCAAATCACAAGATCAGTTCCTCGCCGCTTTCGTATTGATGTTCGTTGCGTTGTTAACGTTGATCGGAACGATGATTTCAGACCTCCTGCTGGTCCTTCTGGATCCGCGCATCAGATACGGGGCCCGCGAAGGATGAACAAAATTAAAGAGTTCAACGCATGAGCCAACTTCCCGATGGTCGCTACATTGATGATGCGCCTTATGATCCGAATGTCGACCTGTCAGCGCTGGATCGCAGTGACATGGACGCGCCCAATTGGGTGCTGGTGTGGCGCAAATTCAAGCGGCATAAACTCGGGCTGATTTCCGGTATCTTCTTGCTGCTCAGCTACCTGATGCTGCCATTTGCAGGCTTCATCGCGCCATATACCCCGAACGAGCGCAACGCCGATTATCTATACGCCCCGCCCCAAAGCATCAGCCTTTTCCATGAGGGCAGCTATATCGGTCCGCACGTTTATCCGAGCACGGCAATCCCTGATCTGGAACGCTTTGTTTGGACGTATGAATTTGACGAAACCGTGCCGATGCCGTTGCAGTTTTTCTGTGACGGGGATGACTACAACTTGGCCGGTTTCATTCCGTCCGACACGCACCTGTTTTGCGCACCAGAAGGGGCAACAGTGTTCCTGTTTGGCGCTGATCGACTGGGTCGTGACGTGTTCAGCCGCATTCTGTTTGGCGCTCAACTTTCGCTGACCGTGGGCCTTATCGGCATTTCGGTGTCGTTCTTATTGGGGATCACGTTCGGGTCAATCGCGGGGTATTTCGGCGGACGCACCGATTGGACAATCCAGCGGGTCATTGAAATCTTACGCTCTTTGCCAGAGTTGCCATTGTGGCTGGCTTTGTCCGCCGCAGTCCCTTCAAATTGGGGGCCTGTCGCCGTGTTTTTCATCATCTCGATTATTTTGGGAATACTGGATTGGCCCGGGTTGGCCCGTGCGGTTCGTTCCAAATTCCTCAGCTTGCGCGAAGAAGAATACGTGCGTGCCGCAGAAATGATGGGGGCCAAACCTGGGCGCGTGATCCGGCGTCATTTACTACCGAATTTCATGAGCCACCTTATCGCATCAGCAACCTTGTCGATCCCGGCGATGATCTTGGGCGAAACCGCCTTGTCATTCTTGGGACTTGGCCTGCGCGCGCCCGCCGTCAGTTGGGGTGTTATGCTGAACGATGCGCAATCATTGGTCGCAGTCGAGATCTATCCCTGGATCGCTATCCCGATGCTACCAATCATCATCGTGGTTTTGGCGTTCAACTTTTTGGGCGACGGTCTACGCGACAGTCTGGACCCCTACAAAGGTTAGTCCTTGCGACGTGGCGCTGAATTTCCACCTTTGGCTGCAGCCGCTGCCGCAGCGCGTGCCTTGTTCTTTTTGCTGTTCGGTTTGCCTTTGGCCGGGGCTAAATTTGCTCCGCCTTTTGGCTTTCCTGCATACGGTTTGCCCGAAGGTTTACCCGATGGTTTCCCTGTTGGCTTTCCGCCAGAGAATCCACGCGGTTTACGCTCTGTCACAGCACCATCATCGCGGGCTTTGTCCATTGTGCTGCGCGGTTTTTCGAACCGTTTTGACGCAGGATGCGCAGCACTCTTCGCAGGGCGATCAGCCGGCTTGGGCTTGCGAGCCTTTGGTGCCGGCGCATCATCATACACGATCGGTGCGTTTGATGGTTTCGGCTTTGGCGCATATTCGGCCTTGGGGGCCGCGTCAGCTTTGGGCGCGTCATCTTCTTTGGGTTTACGCGGCGGTTTTGGCGCGTCCATGCGTGGACCACCGTCATTGTAGCCGCCCTTTTTCTCATAAGGTTTGCCTTTCGGCTTGCCTGCATAGGCCGGGCGCGGCGAATTCGCAGCCGCTGGTGGCGTTGCCAATTCACTGACAACCAAGCCGCCTTCGACTTTCATGTCAGACCCAAGCGCCTTTTTGAAACGGTCCACAGAGGCCGCAGACATTTCGACAAATGTTTCGTCATTCTGAATGCGGATCGCGCCAATGTCATCTTTGGTCAGATCACCCGCGTTGCACAAGATTGGCAACAAGCGGCGTACTTCGGCCCCTTGATTGCGTCCGGAATTTACGGAGAACCATTTTGACGGGCCAAACGGCGCGCGTGGTTTTGGTGGTTTGTTGTCGCCAGCGGCTGACAATTCTTCGGGCGCTGAAACGCGGGCTGCATACAAACGCATGTAGGCCGCAGCAATTTGTTCGGCGCTGAATTGCGTGGACAGTTTTGCAACCATGTCGGATTCGTTTTCGGCAACCGGTTCGTGCCACATCGGGTCGGCCAACAGGCGGTCCTGATCGCGTTCGCGTACGGCGTCAGCGGAAGGTGCGTTGCCCCAAGTTGCGGAAACCTTGGCACCCTGCAAAATGCGTTCCGCTTTGCGGCGGATTTTGGCGGTTACGATCAATGCTGACGTACCCTTGCGACCCGCGCGGCCAGTACGGCCTGAGCGGTGCAGCATTGTTTCGTGGTTGTTTGGCAACTCGGCGTGAACCACCAAATCAAGACCCGGTAGATCGATCCCGCGAGCAGCAACGTCTGTCGCCACGCAAACCCGCGCACGACCGTCGCGCATGGCTTGCAGCGCGTGGGTCCGTTCAGATTGAGACAGTTCGCCCGACAAGGCCACAACCGAAAAACCACGGTTGGACAAGCG
This sequence comes from Ascidiaceihabitans sp., assembly GCA_029251465.1. GTDB lineage: Bacteria > Pseudomonadota > Alphaproteobacteria > Rhodobacterales > Rhodobacteraceae > Ascidiaceihabitans. Next base: position 5,859 of record JAQXDI010000029.1, on the reverse strand, counting down.
CGTCGTGACACGGTTCACCATCGCGCGGGTGTTGCAGAACACGATTGCGTTCGGGGCCTCGTAGTAGCGCAGAATGTTGATGATCGCATTTTCAGCGTCGTGGTTGGCCACAGACATTGCGTGGTATTCGATGTCGCTGTGCTGGCTGGCTTCGGCCACTGTTTGCACACGTTTGGCGTCGCGCTGGTAGGATTTCGCAAGCGTCGCAATGGCCTTTGGCACGGTGGCCGAAAACATCAGGGTGCGGCGTTCAGTCGGGCATTCGCCCAAAATGAATTCTAGATCTTCGCGGAAACCGAGGTCCAGCATTTCGTCAGCTTCGTCCATGACAACGCCGCGAATGGCGCTCAGATCGATAGATCCGCGCATGATGTGGTCGCGCAAACGGCCCGGCGTGGATACAACAATATGCGCCCCACGGCCCAGCGCGCGACGTTCATCGCGCATGTCCATGCCACCAACTGTGGAGGCCATAACGACGCCCGCCTTGGCATACAGCCAATCGAGTTCACGTTTCACTTGCAAGGCCAGTTCGCGGGTTGGTGCGATGACCAAAGCCAACGGCGCACCCGCGCGATCAAATGATTCATCATTGCCAAGCAGCGTATCGCCCAGCGCCAAGCCAAACCCGACTGTCTTGCCAGACCCGGTTTGGGCCGAGACAAGCAGATCAGCACCGTCCAATTCCGGCTCGATTACGGCCAGCTGAACAGGTGTCAGGGTTTCATATCCACGCTGCTGGAGCGCATCTGCAAGTGCTTGTTTCACGATTCATCGGCCTTTGGACAGGGTAAGTCCGCGCAACTATGCCCTTTGATGCACGATGTATAGCCCTTTTGAGGGTTTCATATTGACGCGCCATTAACGATTATCTTAGCGATCATCGCTGGGTCCGTCATCGCCGTCCATCAAATCCTCTTCGATCGACGCATGGGCGGCCGCGGCAATTGCTTCGCGATCATCGAGTGTTAGATCGTCAGCAGATTTACCGTCCGCCAAACGCACGGTGACCTCGCGGTGGGCGAATTTGATGCCTTCGCGTTCGAACAATTCGCGGATTTCTTCGTACACTTTTTTGCGCACCAGCCATTGATCACCCGGCATCGTCATGAATTTGACCCGGATGATCATGGCGCTGTCTTCCATCGTGATCACGCCTTGGGATTTTAGCGGCTGGATGAAATTGTTGCCGATCACCGGATCGTCCAGCAGTCGAACGCCGAGGTTTTTGATCAGCTTGCGGACCTTTTCGACATCCGTGTCATAGGTCACGCGCAGCGGCAATTTCATGATCACCCAGTCGCGGGAATAGTTGGTCATCACCTGAATTTCGCCAAACGGCATCGTGTGCAGCGCACCTAGGTGATGGCGCAGTTGGAACGAGCGTACAGAGATGTTTTCAACCGTGCCTTTGACCCCGCCCACATCGACGTATTCACCTTTGCGAAACGCATCGTCGAATAGGAAAAATGCACCAGAGAAAATATCGCGCACCAGCGATTGCGACCCGAAACCAACCGCGACACCAACCACACCAGCGCCCGCAAACAGTGGGCCAACGTTGATCCCGAGTTCGAGCAGAATTATCAAGAAGATCGTCACGATCACGATGATCAGCATGAAATTCCGGAACAAAGGTAGCAGAGTCGCAAGACGGGATGCGCTGGAACCGCCCCCTTCATCGCCCAATTCACCCTCGACGATGTCGCCTTGTTCTTCGGCAATTTTACCGTCGATCCAGATGCGGAATGCGTGAAACACGATGTAGCCGATGAAAATGATGACCATCACGTCCAAAATGCTTTGGTTCAGCGCGCTTTCTTCGACCATTGTGCTGGCCGATTTCCCCCAGATCGTGACCAGCATGTAGATACCCGCCACGAAGGCCAGGATGCCGGACACGCGGCGTGCCAATTCCTCGAAGGTTGTCATTTTGTGGCGCGCATACGGCATGTGTTCTGCCATCACCGCGGCCATTTCTTCGTCTGTGGCTGCGGCGTCATCTTCGTCTTCGGCGTTCAGCAACGTGATGCGGCGCGCCCGTTCAAAGTAGGCCTCGATGAGGTAATTGATGATGCCGTAGACCACGATGATGGTCAGGAAAACACCGTAAGCGCCGGCGATCAGCGGCACCGATAATGGGAACTCAAGCACCAGATCCACGGCCAGTTCCAACCAACCGAACATGACGTAGATGATAAACACCGGGGCCCAAGCACGCGCGATAAACCGTGTGATCAATGCGACGTCTTCGGGCGCTTTGCCGTTCAGAATGGCCTTGGACACCGCGCGTCTGTTGATCACTGCCATCAGGACATTCAGCAACGCCATCACCAAAGCCAAGACACCGTATCCGATGGCGTAGACGTTGTAATTCAGGCCAAAATCTTTGATCCACGTCGCGAACGTCACCACAAAAATATCGAGCGCGGCCAAGGTGAACACCCAGCGATACAAGATCAACGCCTCGCGGTCGGTCAGTTTCGGAATCCGGTATTGGCTAAGGTAGGGCGACAGCAACATCCGCCACACATCGCCAATCGTGCGACTGGCAAAGAAGCCCACGTAGATTGCCAAAATCGTGACCTGAACGGCCTGATTGTCGACAGGTTCAAATATAATCGCCCCCAGAATATAGGCGATCCCCATCATGATAAATGTCGCAACGATCCCTGTGCAAAAGCGGAAAAACAGGAACGGCATCTTTTCGCGGTAGCCCTGCGGGTCTTCTTTGATACGGGACGTCACGTAGCTTTGAAAAATGTATGGCCCGATCAGAAACCGCATGACCAAACGCCCCACCAAGAAAAGCAATAGCGAGTACAGCAAGATTTCAACGAATGTCATGATCCGCCCGTCCGGGCTGGTGGCGCGCAAAATATAGGCGACTTCGTTGATCGAATCCGGCAGCGCCTCGAGCCGTTGCAACAGCATGGACCGGAACGCAGTGCCCCGTTTTTGCGCCATCATCAGGGGCGACTCTCGCGCCTCTTCGTGCGCCTCTTCGTGGGTCTCGCCAACGCTGGTGATCAGATTGCCCTGCGCATCGACGATCACGACACTTACGCCGTTTTCAGCGGCCAAGCTAAGCGTTTCGGCCAGATCGGTACCAGTGTCATCATCGGCGGCACTGCTCAGCGAAAACAGGCTTTGGGCGGATGCGTCGGTGTGCCCTGCGAAGAATACAAAACATGACAGCAGGCAAAGCAGGGCAAAACGCATAACGAAACATCCAATGAAAATCAGTTGCCAATTTCTATGCTAGCAAAGCGTATGATGCAAATAGACAATGTCACAACAACGTGCTCTGTTTTACATCGCCTTAGTGACTATGTCATAGCGTAACGGGTGCCTCGTTCAGCGACGCACCGCGTGCGAAACAAAGGAATACGAGATGCAAACAGGCCCTATCGCCATTCTTGGCCTTGGATATGTTGGATTGCCATTGGCTTTGGCCTTGGGGCGCGCCGGGTTTGATGTGGTCGGGCTGGACACCGACCCTGATTTGATTGCGGCATTGCACGGCGGTCGTGATCCCAACGGCGAAGTGGCCGATGCATCAGTCACTGGATCGAACACGAAATTCACGGCCGATGCGGCAGATCTGGCCGATTGCACAACCTACATTATCGCGGTTCCAACGCCGATTACGGATGCAAAGAAACCCGATCTTGGACCTGTGTTAGGGGCCTGCGCCACCATAGCGCCGCACCTGTCACCGAACGATCTGGTGATTTTGGAAAGCACGGTTTACCCCGGCGTGACCGAAGAAGTCTGCGGACCAGCACTGGAATCCGGCAGCGGATTGGTCGCGGGCACGCAGATCAAACTTGGCTACAGCCCCGAACGCGTGAACCCCGGCGACGCCGAACATTCGATGGAAAACGTGGTCAAGATCGTGGCCGCACAAGACGCCGAAACCCTTGATCGGGTCGAAGCAATCTACGCCCCCGTGGTCAAAGCAGGCCTGCACCGCGCCTCGTCCATCATGACCGCCGAGGCCGCCAAAGTTATCGAAAACACCCAGCGGGATTTGAACATCGCGCTGGTCAATGAATTCTCGTTGATCTTCGGACGCTTGGGGCTGGACACGCTCGAGGTGCTAGAGGCCGCAGGCACCAAGTGGAACTTCTTGCCGTTTCGCCCCGGCTTGGTCGGCGGGCACTGCATCGGTGTTGATCCCTATTACCTGACCTACCGCGCTGAACAGCTGGGCTATCACCCCGAAGTGATCCTTGCGGGTCGGCGCATTAACGATCACATGGGCGCGCATGTGGCGCAGTCCCTGATCAAGGCGATGCTGGCGCGTGGCACCTTGTTCCAAGACGCCCGCGTTTTGATCATGGGCTACACGTTCAAAGAAAACTGCGCCGACACGCGCAACACCCGTGTCGCTGATATTGCCGAGGAATTGACGGATTATTCCGTGCAGGTCGACATCCACGACCCATGGGTGCCCGCCGACGTGATGCGCGCCCGTCATGGCATCGATCCGGTGATCGCCCCGCAAAATGACACGTATGACGCGATAATTGTGGCCGTTGGGCATAAACAGTTTCACGAAATGGGTAGCGACGCCTTGCGCGCCTTGGGAAAACCGGGTGCTGTGCTATACGACATCAAGGGAATCTTCGGCAAAGACGGCAGTGATCTGCGGCTTTGACGCAGTGGTGAAACGACGACGCATAAGGCGCAATCGATGACTAAAGACACAAAGCGCGCGCGCCGCGTCGTGCTGTACAGCCATGATACGTTTGGTCTGGGGCATTTGCGCCGCAGCCGTGCATTGGCATCAGCGTTAACCCAAAGTGACACGGTGCAATCCGCGATTATCCTGACAGGGTCGCCTGTTGCCGGGCGCTTTACCTTTCCCGAACGCGTGGATCACGTGCGCCTGCCCGGTGTGACCAAACTGTCTGACGGCTCCTATGTGTCGCAAACTTTGGGTTTGGACATCGACGAAACCACGGCCCTGCGCGCCGGTCTGATCCAATCCGCGATCGAACAATACGACCCCGATTTGCTGATCGTCGACAAGGAACCGACAGGTTTTCGCGGTGAATTGCTGCCAACCCTCGAATGGCTCAGCCAGCGCGGCACGACCAAATTGGTGCTCGGCCTGCGGGACGTTCTGGACGAACCCGAAGTTCTGGCCGCAGAATGGGCGCGCAAAGGTGCCGTTGATGCGACCGAAACCTACTACGACGACATTTGGATCTACGGTCCGCAATCGGTCTATGACCCGACCAAGGGGCTGACTCTGTCGGAATCCGCCCGCGCCCGCATGCACTATACCGGCTACCTGCGCCGCGAAATCACGGACGCCGCGGACACGCCTGACGATCCCTACATTCTGATAACTCCGGGCGGTGGCGGCGACGGCAAAGCGATGGTGAACCTCGTGCTGTCCGCCTACGAACAAGACCCCGATCTCAGCCCGCGCGCGGTGTTGGTCTATGGTCCATTCCTGTCGGGCGATGTGCGCGAAGAATTCGAAACCCGCGTCGCCAAATTGAACGGACGGGTCACAGCAGTCGGCTTTGACAGCCGGATCGAGGCCCTGTTTGCCGAGGCCAAAGGCGTCGTATCCATGGGCGGCTACAACACGTTCTGCGAGGTGCTATCCTTTGACAAACGCGCCGTCATCGTGCCACGCACAGTGCCGCGTCTGGAACAATGGATAAGGGCCAGCCGCGCCGAGGAACTAGGACTTGTGCGCATGATGGACGAAGCCCGCGACGGCATGACGACGCAATCAATGATCGACGCCATTCGCGCGCTGCCAACACAAAACAAACCGTCTGAAGCGGGCGCCGATGCCCTGCTGAACGGATTGGATTATGTGATCGAACGCACCCG
>JAQXDI010000014.1 GCA_029251465.1 Ascidiaceihabitans sp. | reverse complement strand
AGGCCTGAGACGCTGCATCTGCGCCTCAGTCAGCCAATACAAATTGCTCATCATATCCCCCTACAACTATGGGTCGTGAATCATAACAACACGACAGGCTCAATCAGTTAATGGGTCCTGACCCTAAACAAAAAAGGCCCCGCATTTCTGCGAGGCCTTTCCTATTTCTCAACCGTAAAAGCTTATTGCGGGATGTCGCCCGTGATGCCTTCGACGTAGAAACCCATGCCGGCCAATGTGCCGTCATCTGCTGTTTCGCCGTCCGCGAGGAAATCAGAACCGTCCTGCTTTTTCAAAGGGCCGGTAAACGCGTGGTAGGACCCGTCGGCCAATGCGGCTTTCAGTGCTAGCGCTTCGGCTTTGACGTTTGCTGGAACCGCATCAGAGATTTCACCGATGCCAACCATGCCTGCGCCGATGCCGTCCCACGTGTCTGTGGACGTCCATGTGCCGTCCATGACAGCCTTGGTGCGGGCGATGTAGTAAGGGGCCCAGTCATCGATGATCGAGGACACGCGTGGCAACGGACCGTATTGGCCCATGTCAGATGCTTGACCAAATGTGATCACGTTGCCTGCGTCTTGGGCTGCCGCTTGTGGTGCCGTTGAATCGGTGTGTTGCAGGATCACGTCCGCGCCTTGTTCGATCAGAACCTTGGCTGCGTCTGCTTCTTTTGCAGGGTCAAACCATGTGTAGGCCCAGATGATTTTGAACTCGACGTCCGGGTTCACTTTTTTGGCGTGGATGTAGGCAGAGTTGATGCCACGGATAACTTCGGGGATCGGGAAGGACCCGATGTAGCCGATGATGTTCGACTTGGTCATGGAACCGGCGATGTGGCCCTGAATTGCGCGACCTTCGTAGAAACGAGCTGAGTATGTCGATACGTTGTCGGCGCGTTTGTAGCCAGTTGCATGTTCGAATTTCACGTTAGGGAATTTGGCGGCGATGTTGATCGTTGGATCCATGTAGCCAAAAGACGTTGTGAAAATCAGGTCAGCGCCGTTCAGCGCCATCTGTGTCATGACGCGTTCTGAATCCGGGCCCTCGGCCACGTTTTCAACAAAGACGGTTTCGACTTTGTCGCCGAATTCAGCCTCAACAGCCAAGCGGCCTTTGTTGTGCTCGTATGTCCAGCCGCCGTCGCCGACGGGGCCAACAAAGACAAATCCGACTTTGGTTTTATCTTCTGCAACAGCAGCTGTTGCCAGGCCGAATGCAAGCGTAACGCCAGCTATCAGTTTGGTGAATTTCATGTGTAGTTCCCCAGTTGGTTTTTGGCCTCTATTGCGAGGCGTTGAATATGCGCCCGAGTGAGCCCGGTGCACGAGATTTATCAGCAGACAAGATCACCAGCACGATGATGGTGACGATATACGGTGACATTGCCAGATACTCTACTGGAATCGCAACGCCTGCGCCCTGCAAATTCAACTGTAAACGGTCGATTCCGCCGAATAAATAGGCACCCAGCAGCACGCGCCATGGTTTCCAGCTGGCAAATACGACCAGAGCGAGAGCAATCCAGCCAACACCGGCCGTCATGCCTTCGGTCCATTGTGGCACACGGATCAACGACAAATACGCCCCGCCCAAGCCTGCACAAGCACCTCCGAACATGATCGCGAGGGTCCGGATGCGTTTGACTTTGTACCCCAGCGCATGTGCGGCGTCATGGTTTTCACCAACAGCGCGCAGCACCAATCCGGCACGGGTGTAGTTCAGCACACCCCAAACAACCGCAACCAAAACCAGCCCAAGGTACACAATCGGGTCTTGGTTGAATAGGATCGGTCCGATGATTGGGATGTCGGTTAACGGACCAAAGTTCACATCAGGCATTTGCGGTGGTTTGATCCCCACATAGCTTTGCCCCATTAGCGCGGAAATACCCAATCCAAACAAGGTCAGCGCCAGCCCGGATGCGACCTGATTTGCCAATGCAACTTGGGTCAAAAACGCGAACAACAATGACAAGACGGCACCGCCGACTGCGGCCATCAAAAAGCCGGTTGTGGGCGAGCCCGTGTTCACGGCAATGATAAATCCGCATACGGCGCCGGTGATCATCATCCCCTCAACGCCAAGATTCAGAACGCCTGCACGTTCGACCACCAATTCGCCTGTGGCGGCCAACAAGATGGGGGTCGCAGAGCTGATTAAACCCGCGATCAGGATGACGGGGCTGATGGCTGACAGATCCATTATACGGCTCCTTTTACGGCGTCACCGGATGTCAGACGCAGCCGGTAATTGGTCAGCAAATCAATGGCCAACAGGAAAAACAACAGCATGCCCTGAAACACCTGAATGGCTGCTGCGGGCAATTGCAATTGGCTTTGTGCGATGTCGCCACCGATATACGTGAGCGCCATGAGCAGCCCCGCCAACAGGATTCCGACCGGATGAAGCCGCCCAAGGAAGGCCACAATGATCGCGGTAAATCCGTAACCTGCGGGGAACTCGATCGAGATTTGGCCAGACGGCCCCGACACTTCGAACATGCCTGCCAATCCGGCCAATGCACCGGACAGGCCAAGGCAAAACAGTATCAATCGGGATGAGTTTATTCCGCCGAAACGCGCCGCACGTGGTGCCTCGCCGGTGACGCGAATAGCAAACCCCAACCGGTGGCGCGCCAACAAAACATAAGCAAAGATGACCGCAATCAATGCCGTAACAACACCCAAGTGCATTCCAGAATTTGCAATCAATTCACTATTGTGGGCACTGGCGTACTGCTGCAAATTCCGACTGCCCGGAAATCCGAACCCTTCCGGATTTTTCAACAATCCCAATGACATCGAAGCAAGTAAATTGTCGGCCACATAGACCAGCATCAACGACACCAAAATCTCGTTTGTGCCAAATTTCACTTTAAGAACGGCCGGGATCATCGCCCATGCCCATCCTCCAAACGCACCGGCCAAAATCATCAACGGAAAGATGAACACGCTTTCGGTTGGATAAAATGCAAGGCCTGCGCCGGCCCCGCAAATCGCTCCCATTATGTATTGCCCTTCGGCACCAATATTCCAAATGCCAGCCTTAAATCCTAAGGCCAAACCGATGGCGATCAACACCAGTGGCGCGCCTTTGATCAACAACTGTGGGCGATAGTAAAACGCGAACTCACCAAACAGAGGTTCCCAAAAGATGGTGATGATTGATTGTACCGGATCTTTGCCCAAAACCGCAAACAGTAGCCCGCCAAAGATCATCGTCGCCAACACGGCCAGCAATGGGGCGGCCACGGCAAAGGCGCGACTGGGTTGCGGCCGCTTTTCTAGTCTGATCATGTTATAATTCCATGTTTGTTCTGATCAAAAATACTCGCCCCGCAGGGTATCCGCCGCTCAAACATGGGCGACTTCCATGCCATGCGCGCCGCCCATCATCAGGCCAATTGCCTCGACAGTTAGGACCGCCGCAGGTTCGGGACGGGTCAAACGGCCTTCGTTTAATGCAGCAAACCGGTCCGAGATTTCCATCAACTCGTCCAGATCCTGACTGATCACAATCAATGCAGCCCCACCTTCAGCGAGATCCAGCAACGCCTGACGGATCGCCGCGGCGGCAGAGGCATCGACACCCCAGGTGGGTTGGTTGACCACCAAAATATTCGGGCGCTGCATGACTTCGCGGCCAATCACAAACTTTTGCAGATTGCCGCCAGACAAAGACCGCGCAGCGTTTGCAGGGCCGGGCGTACGGACATCAAAGGCTTCGATGATCCGTTCTGCAAAACCTTTGGCCTTCCCCCAGTTCAAAAATCCACGGTTTTGTAGGCCTTCACGGGTGGCACCGGTCAGCATGGCATTTTCCGTGAGTGACATGTCGGGGGCCGCCGCATGGCCCAAGCGTTCCTCGGGGGCGGTCAGCAAACCAAGGGTGCGCCGCTCGTTCGGACCCAATCCCGCGATGTCCGAACCCAGATAATGAACCATGCCTGCGCGCACGCGTGTTTCGCCGGACAATGCCGCCAACAATTCGTCCTGACCGTTGCCCGCGACACCGCCGATTCCAAGGATTTCGCCCTCTGACAACGTCAACGACACATCTCGCAAAGGCATTCCAAATGCTGACGCGGGTGGCACCGACAACCCTGTTAGTTCCAACACCACATTGCCGGGTGTTCCAGCCGTGCGTTGCGGAGTCTTGAGCGCGGTGCCGACCATCATTTCGGCCATTTCCTTGGCCGAGGTTTCGGCCGGCACACAGGTTCCAACAACCTTGCCCAACCTTAGAACCGTCGCGTTGTCACACAGCGTGCGGATTTCCTCGAGCTTGTGCGAAATGTACAAGATTGCAGTGCCTTCGCTGCGCAACTTATTCAGCGTTTCGAACAAGATCGCTACTTCTTGCGGCGTTAGAACCGACGTTGGTTCGTCCATGATCAGCAATTTAGGGTCTTGCAACAAGCAGCGAATAATCTCGACCCGTTGACGTTCGCCAGCGGATAAATCGCCAACGATCCGGTCAGGGGCCAACGGCAATCCGTAGGCGTCTGACACTTCGGTGATGCGTGCGGCGAGTTGCCCCATTTTAGGCGCGTTTTCCATTCCCAACGCGATGTTTTCCGCAACGCTCAGCGCGTCAAACAGTGAGAAATGCTGAAACACCATGCCGACACCGCTGGTCCGCGCGGTGCGCGGGTCTGGCGGCGCAAAAGCAGTGTCGTTAAAGGTCATCGCGCCAGAATCCGGCTTGACCAGGCCGTAGATCATTTTGACCAAAGTGGACTTCCCGGCACCGTTTTCGCCAAGCAACGCATGGATTTCGCCGCGCCCGATCTCAAGGCTGACATCGTCATTTGCGACCACGCCGGGGTAGGCTTTGGTCAGTCCGTTTAGGGACAATAAAGATGAACTCATGACGTGGCCTCCAGCGTCCAATTTTGGGAACGCGCCTGATTGGATTGTGCGTATCTGATTAGCTGATCAGCAACGCCAATCGCAATCATTTGTGGGTGTTTTCCTAAAACCGGATCACCTATGGGGCAATTGAGACGCGATATTTGCGCGTCCGAGTGCCCGAGCGCGGCCAATCGCTTGCGAAAACGGGCCCATTTTGTCGCGGACCCGATCAGCCCACAGCTTTGAAAGCCATGGCTCAAAACACCGTGGCAAAGAGCCAGATCAATCGCATGTGAATAGGTCAAAATCAGGTGGTGGGCAGACACCGGCGCTAAAGATATCGCGGTCTCAGGCGCATGCACCGGCAAAATTCTTACGTTGTCGGGGCAGTCGTCCGGAAATCTGTTTGGCGCCGTATCAACCCACATGATTTCAAAATCCGGTAGTGGCGACAGAACCGAAACCAAAGCCCGTCCAACATGCCCGGCGCCCCAAATCCAAAGCGTGTGCTTTGGCCGCAAAACAGGTTCAACAAACCAATCTGCAATGCGTTGAACCTTTGGCAGTTGGCCTCCGTTCCGCGCATCGCTCAGCAATTTTGTGACTGCAAGCGGCATGTCACCTTGGCCACGTGCGATGACAGTCGCGGCAAGAGCCTGCGCCGCTACGAGATCGTACTGCTCCGTCAAAACCTGAACGGCCCCACCACAGCATTGCCCCATGTCAGGGCCCAAAGCGTGATTGCTAAAGCCGGATGTTCCGCGACGCGCACGCTGGGCCAGTTCAAATTCCAATGTGCCGCCGCCGATTGTGCCCGATTGTCCGTCTTGCCAGACCAGCATCGCCGCACCAATTTCACGTGGGGCTGACCCTTTTACGCCAGCAACAACCACACGCGACACGGTGCCGTGTGCCTGACACGCAGCGATCAGTGCATACCGATCAAACATCGCGGGCCCGACCAATCGCTTTTAGGATTTCTTCCGCTGTAGCAGGGGCTTGCAGATCTGCGTACGCAGGGCCGCAGGCGGAAACTGCATCGCTGAGTGCGAAAAATGCCGACATGCCCAGCATGAATGGCGGTTCTCCGACGGCTTTGGATTTGTAGATTGTGTCGGCGCGGTTTTCACCTTCCCATAACGCAACATTGAAAACGTCAGGGCGATCACCGCAGGCTGGAATTTTATAGGTGGACGGTGCGTGCGTGTGCAGCCGCCCTTTGTCGTCCCAAACCAGCTCTTCGGTGGTGAGCCATCCGGCACCCTGAACGTATCCGCCTTCGATCTGGCCAACATCCAACGCGGGGTTCAACGAAAACCCCGCATCATGCAAAATATCAGCGCGCAAAATGCGATTTTCACCTGTCAAAGTATCCACCGCAACCTCGGTGACGGCAACGCCGTAAGCAAAGTAAAAGAACGGCCGTCCTTTGCCTGCAATTCTATCCCATTCAATGTCCGGCGTTTTGTAAAAGCCTGTCGCAGAGAGGCTCACGCGGGCTTGGTACGCGGCCATTGCAGCCTCGGCAAAACTGTAGATGTGGTCATTGATACGCACCTGGCCATGGGCAAACTTAACGTCTGAAATGCTGCATTCATGCAAGGCTGCAAAGTGCTCCGACATACGCTCCCGTATTGTATCGCATGCCGCTTTGACGGCCATCCCGTTCAGGTCACTGCCCGAGGACGCCGCGGTCGCGGATGTGTTTGGCACTTTGGCAGTATCTGTCGCGGTGATTTTGATCATGTCCACCGGCACGCCAAACCTTGCGGCCGCAACTTGGGCAACCTTTTGGAACAAACCTTGCCCCATTTCCGTTCCACCATGGTTCAGATGAATAGACCCATCTTGATAAACATGGACCAAAGCACCGGCTTGGTTCAGATGGGTCAAGGTAAACGAGATGCCGAATTTGACTGGTGTCAGGGCAATCCCACGTTTGATAATCGGATTTGCGACATTCCACGCTGAAATTTCGGCCCGACGAACATCATAGTCACACGAGGCGCAGACCTCAGCGCTCAACTCTTCAATTATGGCGTCTTCAACGATTTGCCCGTACGGCGTGTCCTGCTTGTTCTGATCAGAAATACTCCCGCTGGAGGCATAATAATTCTGTCGTCGCACAGCTAGCGGATCAACACCCAAGGCATGGGCAACGTGATCGACAATCCGCTCCATCCCCATCATGCCTTGCGGGCCGCCAAACCCACGAAATGCAGTCGCGCTCTGAGTGTTAGTTTTCAAACGATGGCTTTCGATCCGCACATTCGGCAGGAAATAGGCGTTGTCCGCGTGCAACATCGCACGATCCGCGACGGGTAACGACAAATCCTGTGCCCATCCGCAGCGCGTGTAATGCACAACGTTTAACGCCGTTATCGTGCCGTCCGCGTCAAAACCGCAGGTGTAGTCGATCCGAAAATCATGGCGCTTGCCAGTGATGATCATGTCGTCGTCGCGGTCGTATCGCATCTTGCAGGGATGCCCAGTGCGCATTGCTGAAATAGCACAGGCAACGGCCAGCGCGTTGCCTTGGCTTTCTTTGCCGCCAAAACCGCCACCCATTCTGCGGATTTCGACGCGCACAGCGTTCATCGGTTTGCCAATGGCGTGGGCGACCTTGTGCTGAATTTCCGTCGGATGCTGGGTCGAGGAGTGCACCAACATGTCGCCATCTTCACCGGGCAGCGCGAGGGTGGCTTGGCCTTCGAGATAAAAGTGTTCTTGTCCACCCAGATGGATGGTCCCGCTTACAGTTTGCGGACTGGATTCGAGGGCCCCCGACACATCGCCGCGCCCGTAAACGCGCGGGCCGTCCTCGAAGCGCGCATTTGCAGCCAGTGCATCTTCGATTGTGAAAATGGGTGCGCCTTCGGAAATATTGTATTTTGCAATGCGCGCTGCGGCCCGCGCTGCTCCGTGCGACGTAGCAACAATTAGGCAAATAGGTTGCCCGACATACGCTAGCGTATCCATTGCCAGTAAGGGTTCATCATGCGCCGACGGCGACACATCGTTTTCGTGCGGCAGGTCGGCTGCGACCAGAACATCGACAACGCCCGGGGCCGAGCGCACAGCGTCCAAATCAATTTCGTTAAGCGTCCCGCATGCAACAGGGCTTGTGCCAAACGCCAAATGCAATGTGCCCGAAGGTGTTGGAATATCATCAACATAGCGGGCTTGTCCTGACACGTGCAAAGCTGCGGCATCGTGGGGTAGGGGCTTGGCGACGCTCATGATGTCACCGCATGCACAGAGGTCAAATGCCACTGCTTTTCGTGCCAGACACGCAGCAACATGTTCTGGGCTGTTTGCATTCGGTAGTCCGCACTTGCGCGCATGTCGGTCAGAGGTGTGAAATCTTGCCTCAACGCTTCCATACTTTGGCGTATGGTAGATTCGCTCCAGTCGTGCCCAACTAGCGCTGCCTCAGCAGATGTGGCCCGTTTCGGCGTGCCAGCCATGCCGCCGAATGCCAGGCGCGCCGCTTTAACCCTATCGTGTTCGACCTCGATCCAAAGACACCCACAAACAGCGGAAATATCCTGATCAAAGCGTTTGGACAGTTTGTAGCAGTGCAAATGATCGGCACCTTTTGGGATACTGACGCCTGTTAGTAATTCTCCGGACTTCCGATCCTGCTTGCCGTATTCGACAAAGAAATCCGCCAGCGGGACGTCGCGTTTCGTGGTCCCGTGCTGCAGATGCAACGTCGCGTCCAGAGCGATCAGTGCTGGTGATCCGTCCCCGATAGGTGATCCGTTGGCGATGTTGCCGCCGATGGTGGCCGCGTTGCGCACTTGGGTCGATCCGTAACGACGGATCAGCGCGGCAAAACTGGGGTGAAACTGCTCGATTGCGACTTCAAGATCAGTCAGCGTTGTCATCGCCCCGATGTGAATATGCGTGTCGTCAATCGAGATGCCCGACAGCTCTGGAATGCGATTGAGGAACGCGGTTTTCCCCAGATCGCGGAACTGTTTGGTGACCCAGAGACCAACGTCAGTTGCGCCCGCAATCAACGTTGTGTCGGGGTTGTCTGCGTACCAATTGGCAAAATTATTCAGGCTTGTCGGATGGTCCACAGCCCCGGATTTCCCCGCGCTCAAATGCGGCACGTCATGCATGTGATCGGGAATGGCGGCCGTTTCGGCGGCTTTGGCTGCGCGCACAATCGGGGCGTATCCGGTGCAGCGACACAGATTTCCAGCCAGCTGCGTGTCGTGATCTGTCGCACCGTTCAGATGTGCCGTGGCCATCGAAACAACAAAACCGGGCGTGCAAAATCCGCATTGCGACCCATGATGCTTGATCATCTCGCTTTGCACAGGATGCGGCGTGCCGTCGGGTGCGGCGATGCCTTCAACCGTGCGGATCGCCTTGCCGTCCAACTGGCCCAAAAACAAAATACAAGCGTTCAGCGCTTTGGCCCCGCTGTCATCCGTGATCATCACAGAACAGGCACCGCAATCGCCCTCGTTGCAGCCTTCTTTGGTGCCGGTCAATCCGGCGTCGATCCGCAGCCAATCAAGGAGAGTGGTTGTGGCGCTGACGTCCACAAGGTCCACGGCCTTTCCGTTAAGCCGAAAAGAGACGTTCATGTGAGAGCAACCCGCCACGATACCAAAGCCCGAAGTCGTGCGCGGCGTCGATGTGGCGTAGACGGGCGCGGGCCAAATGTGGACCGACTTTGCAGGGGGAAAAGCTTTTTGGCAAGTCTCTTGGTTTTGGATGCAATGGTGTGTGGCGGGCGCTGTGCGTTTGGCCTAAAGTTTACTCATGTCTGCTGATCCCCGATTCATTCACCTGCGCACCCACTCCGAATACTCTCTTCTAGAGGGGGCGCTGCGGTTAAAAAAACTGCCGGCCTTGTGTGCAGATTCGCGCATGCCTGCGATGGCGTTAACAGACACCAACAACATGTTTGCGGCGTTGGAATATTCGATAGCCATGTCTGGCGCGGGCATTCAGCCCATCATCGGTTGTCAGGTCGATGTGACGTTCATGGAATCGCGCCCCGGTGAAAAGCCGCGCCTGCCAGCTGCTGTGGTTTTGCTGGCGCAGAACGAAACCGGCTACGAAAACCTGATGAAGCTGAATTCGTGCCTGTACGTGGGCAACAATGACCAGTTGCCGCAAGTTACAGTCGATGAATTGGCGAAATACGGCGCGGGTTTAATTTGCCTGACCGGTGGCCCGAACGGCCCTGTTGGGCAGTTGTTGCAAGCGGGTCAAATCCCCGCCGCCCAAGCGTTGATGGACCGGTTGGCCGGTATCTACGGCGACCGCCTGTACGTTGAATTACAGCGTCACCCCGGTGATGGCGGTCTGCCCGACACAGAGCGTTCTACAGAACGTCCGTTTGTTGAAATGGCCTATGCGATGGACCTGCCGTTGGTCGCGACAAACGATGTCTATTTCCCCGAAACCAAAATGTACGAGGCCCATGACGCGCTGATTTGCATTGCTGACGGGGCCTATGTTGACCAACAGGATGGGCGCCGTCGCCTAACCCCGCAGCACTACTTAAAATCCCAAGCCGAAATGGTTGCGCTGTTCGCAGATCTGCCAGAAGCGATTGAAAATACAGTTGAAATCGCCAAGCGTTGCGCATTTCAAGCCTATCGTCGCGACCCGATCCTGCCCAAGTTTGCGGACGACGAAGTTGCCGAATTACGCCGCCAAGCCGAAGAAGGCCTGCGCTATCGTTTGTCGATCATCCCGCACGCGGTCGAGGTGTCCGAATACGAAGCACGTCTGGATTTTGAGCTGAAAATCATCGAAGGCATGGGCTTTCCCGGCTACTTCTTGATCGTTGCGGATTTCATCAAATGGGCCAAAGACGAGAACATTCCAGTGGGTCCGGGTCGTGGTTCCGGTGCGGGCTCGCTGGTGGCTTATGCGCTGCTGATCACTGACCTTGATCCGCTGCGCTATCAGCTGCTGTTCGAACGGTTTCTGAACCCGGAACGTGTGTCGATGCCCGATTTTGACATCGATTTTTGCATGGACCGCCGCGAAGAAGTTATTCGCTACGTCCAAGACAAATACGGGCGCGACAAGGTCGGACAAATCATCACCTTCGGTGGGCTTTTGTCCAAGGCGGCCGTGCGCGACATCGGGCGTGTTTTGCAAATGCCGTACGGGCAGGTGGACCGTCTGTCGAAATTGATTCCGGTTGAAGGTGTCAAACCGGTTTCCATCGAAAAGGCGCTCGCGGATGAACCGCGCCTGCGCGAAGAAGCCAAGAATGAAGAGGTTGTCGCGCGACTGCTGGAGTATGGCCAACAGGTCGAAGGACTGCTGAGAAACGCTTCGACCCACGCGGCGGGTGTCGTGATCGGTGATCGCCCGCTGGACGAATTGGTGCCGCTGTACCAAGATCCGCGGTCCGACATGCCGGCCACCCAATTCAACATGAAATGGGTTGAACAAGCGGGCCTCGTGAAATTCGACTTTTTAGGCCTGAAAACCCTGACTGTGATCCAAAACGCAGTTGAGCAGATCAAGGCGTCAGGGCGGCATTTGCACATCCGCGCGGACGACGTCGAATTGTTCACGCCGCCCGAAGGTTTGATTGACGACATCGCGACCATCCCGCTGGACGATGAGGCCTCTTACAAACTGTACGCCAGCGCCAAAACCGTCGCCGTGTTCCAAGTGGAATCCAGCGGTATGATGGACGCACTAAAACGGATGAAACCGAACTGCATCGAAGATATTGTGGCCCTTGTGGCGCTGTATCGTCCCGGCCCGATGGAGAATATTCCGACCTACTGCGAGGTCAAAAACGGGCAAAAAGAACTGGAATCGATCCACCCGTCCATCGACCATATTTTGGCCGAAACCCAAGGGATTATCGTTTACCAAGAACAGGTTATGCAGATCGCTCAGGTCATGGGGGGGTACTCGCTTGGCGGGGCCGACCTGCTGCGCCGTGCGATGGGTAAAAAAATCGCCGAAGAGATGGCCAAGGAGCGCCCGAAATTCGAAAAAGGCGCGATGGAAAATGGCGTCGACAAGAGCAAAGCCAAAGAGGTTTTTGACCTTCTCGAGAAATTCGCCAACTACGGTTTCAACAAATCACACGCCGCCGCCTACGCCGTTGTCAGCTATCAAACCGCGTGGCTAAAGGCGAACCACCCGGTCGAATTTATGGCCGGTGTGATGAACTGCGACATCCACCTGACAGACAAGCTGGCGGTGTATTTTGAGGAAGTCCGCAAGCAGCTGGGCCTGCCGTGGGTGCCGCCCTGTGTGAACCGTTCGGACGCGACGTTCAAAGTTGTCGATGGTGCTTTGGTCTACGCCCTCGGTGCGCTGAAAAACGTCGGCGTCGAGGCTATGAAACTGATCGTTGACGGGCGTGACGGCAAGCCGTTCGCAACCCTGTTCGATCTTGCCCGCCGCGTTGATCTTAAGCGTGTCGGCAAGCGTCCGTTGGAAATGCTGGCGCGTTCTGGCGCGTTCGACGAACTTGATCGCAACCGGCGTCGCGTGTTTGACGCACTGGACGGTCTGGTCGGATATTCCGCCGCGATCCACGAACAAAAAGCGTCCAACCAAGTGTCTTTGTTTGGTGACGCAGGCGACGATTTGCCCGAACCACGTATCTTGCCGATGGACGATTGGGAACCCGCCGAACGCCTGAGCGAAGAATTCAAAGCCGTCGGGTTTTACCTGTCCGGTCACCCGCTCGACGACTACATGGGCGCGCTGAAACGCAAGGATGTCAAAACGCTGGATCAGGTCCGCGCCCGTGCCGAAGGTGGCGCGCATATCGCCAAGTTGGCGGGCGTCGTTGCGGGTGTTCAAATTCGCAAATCTGCGCGCGGCAACCGTTTTGCATTTGCGCAACTGAGTGACACAACCGGGGCCTACGAGATCACGATTTTCTCAGACACTTTGGAAAAATCGCAGGATCATTTGGTCACCGGCAACAAGGTAATCGTGACGGTCGAGGCGACCTTGGAAAGCGACCAGTTGAAATTATTGGGCCGCTCGATCGTGCCAATCGACACTGTTGTCGCGGACGTTGGCGGCATGGGCCTTAAGATTTTTGTCGAGGATGCTGGCGCGATTGCGGCTGTTGCTTCGGTGCTTGAGGGGGCTGCGACGGCTGCCAAAGCGGCCGGGCGTGGACCGGTGCAATTGTGCTTGATGGACGCGGGGTTACCGGGCGAAGTCGAGATCGATTTGGGTCAGGATTTTCCAGTAAATCCGCAGATCAAGGGCGCGATCAAGTCGTTGATGGGCGTTTTGGAAGTCGAAGATCTCTGAATTTTCCCCGTCACGTTAACCAAGCCATTAGTAGACAGGTGTCGCCTGCTTACGTTAAGGATCTCTTAACCTTTCACAGCGAGGCAGTCCTGCGTGCGATATTTTGTGGCTCTCATTTTGCTTGCAAGCCTCAGTGCGTGCGGCGACCCGTTGGCGAACATCGAAAAGATCGGTGATGTTGAGCTGGCACCAGAAGAGCCGATCGCGCAGGCCTTACCAGATGCGTCAGAAACGCAATCAGAGGGCGGATTCCTTTCGCGGTTGATCGCGCCCAAGGCGGTTGAACCTGTCGCAGCACCTGTATCTGAAATTACGCAAGATGCGGCTGTGTCTGACTCGACGACAGGCGTGACGTTGGATGCGCCTGTTGATCCGATAACCGCTGCGCTGACCGAAGCGCAGGCTTTGGAAACGCCCGAACCTGCGCCAACCGGCGTGCGGGGATGGTTGCGCCGTTCGGCCGATCGAGCCAAGGCGCAAGACACGGCTCAAGCAGCCGTTCCAGTGGCACCGGAAATATCTGCACCTGTCGAAGCGCATGCCCCAGTCGAAGTTGCTGCAGAAATCCCCCAAGTCAGTGAACCAGCCCCCGAGGCCGCGCCTGCCATTGTCGTCGAGGCCGAAAAACGCAGAGGTCTACTTGGGATTTTCAAGCCTGAAACTGTGGACGAGACGCAAGTGCAAACGGCATCTTTGTCGCCGGAACCCGCCGCGCCGCAAACCGATGCCTTGGCCCAACCGGTGCCTGAGTTAAGTGTCGAACCTAAAAAACGTCGCGGCCTTTTTGGCGGCACAACAGCAAGTGCACCGCGCAAGGGGCCTGACGCCCGCGACGTGGAATACGGAGAAGTCTTGCCATACGGCGAGGTCGCCCGTGTATGCTCTGCCCGTGGCCGCCCGTTGGGCCGCAAAATCGATAAAGCACCAGCGCGCGGACGTGGCTATGCGTTGTATGACAGCGCCCCAAACAGCGAAGCACCACGCACATTTTACGTCACCGGATTTGGCGATGGCTGCCCCCGTCAGTTCACCGCAGCCCTTGCTTTGTTGGGCGCGCCAACGTTGCACGAACAATTACGCTATGGCCTGCCCAGCGATGAATACCCGTATTCCACAACCGACAAAGCCTATGAAAAGGTGAAATCATCAGTGTGCCGCGTCAGCAAACGCAAACCTTGTGGCGCAAAGATTGGCGAGTTGGAAAAAAATACGGTTTTCATCAGCACGTACGAACGCTTTGTCAACAACGCGCGTTGGGCAGATATTTTGATCCACGATGGTGCTGTTTTGGCAGCTGCGATCAAAAAACCCTAAACCTGATCAACGCTTAATAGTGCGGTGGACGTTCGTCGCCAATAACAGCGCCGCCAGCGCCTGAGGCCTCGCGTTCACCTTCGCGTTGCATCAACATGTGCACGCGGCGTGTCAGGTTATCGATTTCTTCTGCTTGGCGCGCGACGATATCGGACAGGTCTTCGACTGTGCGGGTCAGGTGGGCGATATCTTCTTCTAGTTTTTCCATGATCGCCTCCTAGGCCATTTTTGCAGGCACACGCAATGCCTTCTAACGATGCGCAATGCTGTTCTAAGTTGCCCCTGTGGGGTGCATCCGTTAGAGCGTGGGCCAAGGATACGATCAAGGACCCTGTCATGGCAAAGCCCAAGAAAACCCCGCGCCCAAAGGCCCAAGCGCCCAAAGGCTTTCGCGACTATTTCGGCACCGAGGTGACGCAGCGCACCGAGATGCTGAATGCAATCGGCGCGGTTTATCATCGCTACGGGTTTGATGCGCTCGAAAGCAGTGCCGTGGAAACAGTCGAGGCGCTGGGTAAATTCCTGCCCGACGTGGACCGCCCGAACGAAGGTGTTTTTGCGTGGCAAGAGGATTCCGAGGGTGACAAACCCGGCGATTGGCTGGCCCTGCGTTATGACATGACCGCCCCGTTGGCGCGCGTCTACGCCGAGCACCGCAACGATCTGCCAAATCCCTATCGCCGCTACACGATGGGTCCGGTTTGGCGTAATGAAAAACCCGGTCCGGGCCGTTTTCGCCAGTTTTATCAATGCGATGCGGATACCGTTGGGACGGCTTCGATGGCCGCAGATGCCGAAATTTGCGCGATGCTATCTGACACTTTGGAAGAGGTCGGCATCCCGCGCGGCGACTACGTCGTGCGTGTGAACAACCGCAAAGTTCTGAACGGTGTGATGGAAGTTGCAGGCCTGTCCGGTGATGACAAAGCGGCCGAGCGCGGCATCGTTTTGCGCGCCATCGACAAGCTGGAACGCCTTGGGCTGGACGGCGTGCGCGCCTTGCTGGGCAAGGGTCGCAAGGACGACAGTGGTGACTTCACCGACGGCGCGGGATTGGATGATGCGCAGGCCGACATCGTCATGGGCTTCATGCAAGCCAAGCGCGAGACTGGTGCCGAAACAGTCGCGCGTTTGTACGAATTGGTCGACGGATCTGCGACAGGTACAACCGGTGTCCAAGAGCTTGAAACTATTGCCCAATTGCTAGACGCGGGCGGGTACGGCGCGGACCGGATCGAAATCGACCCTTCTGTCGTGCGCGGCCTCGGCTACTACACCGGACCGGTCTACGAGGCCGAATTGACCTTCGAAATCCTCGACGAAAAGGGGCGCAAACGCAACTTTGGCTCTGTCGCAGGGGGTGGTCGTTACGACGATCTAGTCAAGCGGTTCACCGGCCAAGAAGTACCAGCAACAGGCATTTCGATAGGCGTCGATCGCTTGCTCGCAGCGCTTCAGGCCAAAGGCCGGATGGAGGCCAAAAACCCAGGCCCCGTCGTCGTGACCGTGATGGACCGCGACCGCATGGCGGACTACCAAGCGATGGTCGCAGAATTGCGCCAAGCCGGCATTCGCGCCGAAGTTTACCTTGGTAATCCCAAGAATTTTGGCAACCAGCTAAAATACGCCGACAAACGCGCATCCCCCATTGCCATCATCGAAGGCGGCGAGGAAAAAGAGCGTGGTGTTGTCCAGATCAAAGACTTGATCCTCGGGGCCAAAATTGCGGAAACCGCGACCCTTGAGGAATGGAAAGAATTGCCCAGCCAGTTCGAAGTGCCACGCGATCAATTGGTCGCCAAGGTCAAAGAGATTTTAGCAAATGGCTGATGCTCGATTGCGCGCGATTGCCCTGCGCGACAGTTTTGTGGCGGCAGGTGCGCAGATCGTTGAGCCACCGATTTTGCAGCCTGCGGAAACGCTGCTGGATCTCTACGGCGAGGATATTCGTGGCCGCGCCTACATCACCAGTGACGCACTGCGGGGCGAACAATTGTTGCGCCCTGATTTCACGGTGCCAGTGGTGCAAATGCACATGGCGCACGGGGCTGATCCCGCGCGTTACACCTATGCGGGCGAAGTTTTCCGCCGCCAGGAACATGACCCGGACCGCGCCAGCGAATACATGCAAGTCGGCTACGAAGTGTTTGACCGCACTGACCCTGCTGCCGCGGACGCCGAGGTGTTTGCGCTTGTGTCTGGATCGCTTGCGCATCTCGACGTGCGTGCCGCCACCGGTGACATCGGCATTTTGATGGCCGCCGTCGCGGGGCTGGACACGAGCGATGCGCGCAAGGCCGCTTTGCTGCGTCACGTCTGGCGCCCGCGTCGGTTCCGTGCCTTGCTGGATCGCTTTTCCGGACGCGCGCCGGTGCCAGAAACACGGGCGGCACTGTTGGCAAAATCTGTTGCAATCACGGCCCCGATGATCGGCAAACGCAGCCTGTCCGAAATCAACGCGCGCGTCACAGCGTTGCGCGATGACGCGGCCGTCGCGCCGATCAGCGCCCGCGAAATCGACGCGATCGAGGCGTTGTTGGCGGTCAACGACACTGTGCCAAATACCTTGAAAAAATTGCGTGCACTGGCGCGTGATTTGCCCGCGATCAGCTCTGCGGTGGACCGCCTTGAGGCACGCAGCACAGCAATGGCTGCACGCGGGGTCGAGGTTGATACCCTCGGCTTTGAGGCCGGTTATGGGCGCACATCGATGGAATATTACGACGGCTTTGTCTTTGGGTTTTACGCAGTCGAACACCCTGATTTACCAGCAGTTTCCAGTGGCGGCAGATACGATGCACTGACGCGTCGCTTGGGCGATGGCGCGGAAATTCCGGCTGTTGGGGCAGTTTTGCGCCCCGGTATCATCGTCGAATTGGAGGGCGCGCCATGACGATCAAGCTAGGCGTGCCGTCCAAAGGCCGGCTGATGGACGACACATTCGCGTGGTTTGCTGCGCGGGGCATAACACTGTCTCGGGCAGGGTCAGAGCGGGAATATGCGGGTCAAGTTGACGGGATCGAAGGCGTATCCCTCGTGCTGCTGTCTGCCGGTGAAATTCCGCGCGAATTGGCCGCCGGACGCATTCATCTGGGCGTGACCGGCACTGACTTGGTTCACGAAAAACTACCTTTGTGGAAGGCCCAAGTAACGCCTGTGGCCGAGCTGGGGTTTGGCCATGCAGACCTGATCATGGCGGTGCCTGCCGCGTGGATCGACGTGGATACGCTGGATGATCTGGACGCAGCTGCGGCTGCATTTCGCGCACATCACGGCATGCGTTTGCGCATTGCCACCAAATATCACCGCTTAGTCCGTGAATTTTTACAGGACGCGGGCGTGGCCGATTATGCACTGGTCGACAGCCAAGGCGCGACCGAAGGCACCGTGGCAAATGAGACTGCCGAGGCGATTGCGGACATCACCAGTTCTGGCGCGACGCTAGAGGCAAACCATCTCAAGATTTTGGCGGATGGGTTGATGTTGGCGTCACAGGCGACACTGTGGTCATCGCATACCGCGCACGTCGAAGGCGCAGATCAGGCTGTGATGGACGATCTGTTGAGGCGCTTCGGCTGAGCAAATCTAAAGCACACCGATTTCTGCGAGCGCTTTGTTCAGCTCTATCGGAAGCGGGTCTTCGTTTTCGCGCCCCTTCGGCAAATCTGGTGGGGCGTCTGCGGGTTGTAAATACCGCCAACCCTGGAATGGACGCTTTAGGCTACCCGCAACGCGGACCAGCTTTGGATCAGACACAATTGCGCAGCGGCGGATGCCGTCTGATCCTATTACTTCGTCCAAACGCAGCACGGTTTGGCGGCATTGGATGACGCCCTTGATCACCCAATAAATGGAGCCACCGGCGATGATTTCAGCTTCGCGTTTGGGCCACATGCGCGTGACGTGTCGCGGTAAACCGTCTGGCGCTTGCGCGCGTTTTGTCGCCTGCCACAGGGCAAGATCCTCGACCGTTTCGGTGCCGACGGACAGTTTGATTAGGTTCACAATTTTATCCACAAGTTTCCCACCGGTTTATGCACAGAATCTGTGACGGTCACGCGACATAATGTAGGTGTTTTGACAGAAAGGGCAAAGTCTTGTAGTTTACCTCCCTGTTTTTTGATCTACGTTCGCAGTCTGCCACCTCTCATTAGGAATCACTCTGATGTCACGCTTTGCTGCCCCCATCGC
>JAQXDI010000013.1 GCA_029251465.1 Ascidiaceihabitans sp. | reverse complement strand
TTACCCAACCCAAAAACAGTTCGCGAATGCGATCCTGAAGTTCTTCCGACAAACCATCCCAAACGATTGGAAAACCTTCCGAAGTCAAGTCTCAGACAATTTCCGCGTCATAACTCATGTAAATTTTCGGGTTTTGGCGTAGCTCAGGTATAATATTAACAATTTTCGGAATGTTGACAGTTCTTGGCAGGAGGTAGGGTTTGGCAACAGTCAGAGGTCTTCTTGCAATCCACAAAAACCACAACATTTCATGTCTCTCATCGGGTACCGTTGGTGCAGATCGGGGATTGGCCGACACTTGGCCTGTGGATTGCGTGTTACGTTGGGTGGGGCGCTGCGTTGTTTATGTTGCCGCAGGTGTCGTTTTTGTTGGCCTGCATTGCGCTGGTCGTGGTTTTGGTTCTGCAATCGTCGCTGAGCCATGAAATCCTGCACGGCCATCCGTTTACGAACCTCAAAATCAACAATGCTCTGGGCCTGCTGGCTGTTGGCCTGCTTGTGCCCTACATCCGATTTCGCGACACGCATTTGGCGCATCATGTCGACGAGCGGTCGACCGACCCCTATGATGATCCCGAAAGTAACTTTTGCGACCCTGCGGTTTGGGCGGCCAAGCCTGCGTGGGCGCGTGCGCTACTGCGGTTCAACAACACGATGTTTGGGCGCATGTTGGTCGGCCCTGCGATCTCGCAATGGACGTTCATGTGGGCCGATGCGCGAGAGATGATCGCCGGAAACCGGACAATCGCACGGGCGTGGGCGCTGCACATACCGGCAATTCTGACGACGATTTTGATCGTGAGTTGGGCCGGTTTTTCAATGCTTACGTATCTGGCTGCGTGCTACGCCGCGATGAGCATTCTCAAAATCCGTACGTTTTTAGAACACCGCACAGAGGACGATCCAACAGCGCGTACCGTGATCGTAGAAGGGCGTGGAGTGTTATCATTTTTGTTCCTAAACAACAGCTTGCATGTCGTCCATCACCTGCACCCCAAAGTCGCTTGGCATGTCTTGCCGAGGTTGTACCGCGAAAAAAAAGCCAGCTATCAAACCTGCAACAACGGCTATGTCTACACCTCTTATGCGCAGATCTTTCGAAAGCACTTCTTTAAGGCGAAAGACCCCGTGCCGCATCCGCGCTGGCCTTTGGTCTAAAAAACCGCCATCAGCGATCTCATGAGCTTGTGGATCGGTATTTCAATTGCGGCGGCGGTGTTTCAAACGCTGCGCTTTATGTTGCAAAAAATGATGGCCAAGCAAACGTTGTCTGCGGCCGGTGCCACCTTTGCACGGTTCCTGTATTCCGCGCCGTTTGTCGTTCTTTTCACCGCAATTTATCTGGCGCAAACTGGTCAAAGCTGGCCCACTTTGCCGCCGGTATTCTGGATTTACGCGGTGTGTGGCAGCAAGGCGCAGGTTTTGGCGACTGTTTGTGTCGTCATGGTGTTCAAAAGCCGTAATTTTGCGGTCGGCATTACATTCAAGAAATCCGAAGTCATCCTCGCCGTTGTGACCGGTCTTGTGATCTTGGGCGATCAGGTCACTGCTTGGGGATTATGCGCGATTGTCTTGGGCGTGATTGGGGTTTTGGTGTTGTCCGCCTCGCCGGAGCAAGGGCGGTTCAAAATGCGTGACATTGCCAACCGCGCGGCGGGCTTGGGTCTGTTGTCAGGCGCGTTGTTTGCGGTGTCTGCGGTCAGCTATCGTGGCGCATCTTTGCAGATTGATATGGGTGATCACTGGGCACGTGCAGCTGTGACGTTGGCGATGGTTACGTCTATGCAATTGATTGGAATGGCAATTTGGCTGGCCTGGCGGGATGCGCCGCAGATTGGTGCCGTGTGGCGCGCACGGCGCGTGACGGCGTGGATCGGGGTGCTATCAATGGCGGGTTCGTTCTGTTGGTTTTCAGCATTTGCGCTGCAAAACGCGGCCTACGTTAAGGCCGTGGGCCAGATCGAGCTGATCTTTAGCCTGATGGTCACGGTGATCTTTTTCCGCGAGCGCATCGTGTTGCGCGAATGGATCGGCATGGCGATTTTGGGCAGTTCAGTGCTGATGCTGGTTTTGGTGATCTGATGTGTCGAAACTAGTCGGTGGGGGCGTGACCGCGCAGCCTGATGAACAGGCTTTCTTCGTCGTTGTTTCTGAAAAACGGAACGCTTTGCGGCGGCTCAGGATCAGTGGCGCGGGCCTCGATTTCGCTCAGCACGACTTCCGTGATGAACGGCATATCAAAGGCGCGCACGTCGGTTAATGACACCCATTGCAGGTGCGAAAGTTCGTCCGAGGCGGCGGTGAAATCATCCGGATCAGTGGCCAAAGCATCTGCATCAACCAGAAAAAACCGCGCATCAAAACGGCGCGGACGGCCGGGTGGGGTCAGTGCGCGAAACACGAACTGCAAAGCAGACGCATCTGGCAAATGACCGGTGGCGGCGAAATCGGTCCAATCGGGATGCACGTCGCCGTGCCACGCGCCTTTTTTGCCCAAGACCTGACCGGTTTCCTCAAACAACTCGCGAATTGCAGCGACCGCCAACGGGTGTGACATATCAGGGTTCGCGTCTTCTTTTAAGCGCTCGCCACACAGATCAGACAGCTGTCCGGCAAGGGTGATGTTCGCGTCACCTGCATCGACAGCGCCGCCCGGAAACACGAATTTGTTGGGCATAAACGCAGCCTTAGCACCGCGTTGACCCATCAAAATGCGCGGCGTGGTCATGCGGTCGCGCAAAACAATAACGGTAGAGGCGTTGCGAATTTGGGTTTTGTCGATGGTCATGCGCGCCCCTAAACGGTGTTCGGGGCGCTTGTTTTAGCGCTGTTCGCCAAAACCGCCCATGTGTCGCGACCATTGAAAGCCGATCACAGCCCCCTTCAGTCTAGGAAGAAGGTAAAGCGAGAGGCCGACACTTCCAACCGCAAATATGGTAAAAAGCGTCAAAGGCTCAGGACGCCACGTCACAAAAGCATAGTGCAGCAGCGGGATCATCAGGTGCCCAACGATCAGAATGGTCAGATAGGCTGGCGCGTCATCCGCGCGGTGGTGCTGCAACTCTTGGCGACACACAGTACAAGTGTCGTTCACCTTGAGATAGCTTTTTAGCAGCGCACCACTGCCACAATTGGGGCATTTACAGCGCCATCCACGCAACATTGCAATGCGCAACGGGCGTTCTGGGGTTTCAATAGTGATGTCTGTATCAGTGCTCGCCATCATCGGTATCCTTTGTGATACACCTTACATGCGTTGGGTTGACCATGAATTAAAGGTGACAGGATGTCCTTGCGGCGCGTTGTCGCGCAGAAAAAATTGAAATTTATGCGACGGAACCGTCTGAGTGCTCCGTTTTACTTGTGAACAGCCCAAACAATAGGCGGTCCCACGAGTAACTGGAGTAACAATATGAATATTCGAATGACACTTGTCGCAGCAGCTTTGATGGGTTTGGCCATCGGTGGCGCAGCTTATGCCAAAGGCGACAAAACACACGGACCCAAAGTCACGTTTGAACAACTGGACACAAACCAGGATGGTCAGGTGACCGAGGCCGAAATGCAGGCACATGGTGCTGCACGTTTTGCCCAAGCGGATACAGATGGTGACGGTTTTCTTACAGAATCCGAGATCGAGGCCGCTGGCCAAGAGCGTGCGAAAAAGAAATCAGCCCGCATGATCAAATATTTGGACGCTGACAAAGACGGCAAACTGTCCGTCGAAGAAATGGGCAAACGTGGTGGCAAGGGTGACCGTTTCGCCAAACTTGACACCGACAACAGCGGTGGTCTGTCGAAAGAAGAATTCGACGCTGCGCATAAGAAAATGCGCAAAAACCGCGGTGAAGACAAGCCTGCTACTGAATAAGGCAACGGTGCGCGCGGGTGACACACTTGTTTCTCGCGCGCGGTGTCAGTAACGCTGATCGGTATGAGTATGCCCTTGGATGCAGAAATAGACACTGGCGATGATGTGCTGTTGGCGCGGTATGCACGTGGTGACGCAGCGGCGGCCCGTTTGTTGGTTGCCCGTTTGACACCCGTTGTTTTCCGCCATGCCGCCCGCGTTTTGGGTGACACAGCAGAGGCCGAGGACGTGACGCAAGAGGCCTTGGTCCGGCTCTGGAAGATCGCACCTGATTGGGAAGCGGGCAGGGCCAAAGTCACAACGTGGCTCTATCGGATCACGGCAAATCTATGCACGGACCGTCTGCGCAAGCGGCGCGGTGTTGCGCTGGATGACATCGCCGAGCCGACGGACCCGACCCCGGGCGTTGAGGCGCAATTGCAAACGCAAGCGCGCATGGACGCCTTACAAGCCGGTTTGATGCAACTGCCGGAACGTCAACGCCAAGCGGTGATCCTTCGCCACATTGAAGGCTTGGCGAACCCGGACATTGCACAGATACTAGACATAAGCACTGAGGCCGTGGAGAGCCTGACGGCGCGTGGAAAACGCGCGTTGGCAACCATAATGGCCCCGCAACGTGACACTTTGGGATATGACGATGACACAGCCTGATCCAGATAACGCCGAAATGGCACAGCTTGACGCGCTATTTGCGCAAGCCTCGCAGGGTTCAGACATGGCCCCGAGCGAAGCATTCATGGCGCATGTCTTGCAAGACGCGCTGGAACGTCAGCCTGTTGCGGTGATCGCGCAGCCTGCGTGGTGGCGTCAGATTTTGTCTACGCTGGGGGGCTGGCAAGGTATGGGCGGTCTGGTGGCTGCGACTTGCGCGGGCTTCTGGATAGGGATCAACCCGCCAGACACAATGCCGGCGTCGTTTGAAACATTGTTGAACATGGACGCGGTTTACAGCGACACCGTAGACACCGCCGACCTGCTTGGGTTCGGCTGGGATTTGGAAGAGGGATAAGGGATGGCGCAAGATATGAACACGACTGGGCCGCCCAAATCGGGGCGCATGCCACGCTGGATCAAGATCGCTTTTGGGCTTTCGCTGGCGGCGAACCTTGCGGTGATCGGCATCGTTTCTGGCGTTGCGTTTCGAGGTGCGCCCAAAGGCCCACGCCCGAGTGGTGTCAGCGGTTATGCGGGTGCCTACATCAAAGCCCTACCACACGCGGACCGGCGTTCGATTCTGGACGAAGTACGCAAGTCTGGTGACGCGCGCGGCCTAAGCCGCCCCGAACGGCGCGCCTTGTTTGACGATATGCTTGCCGCCTTGCGTGCGCCTGAACTGGATCGCGCCGCGGTGAATGCGGTGCTGAGCAAACAGCAAGCCGCCTCGCTTGGTCTGCAATCAAACGTGCAAGAAGAATGGTTAAATTTGGTTTCAAAAATGAATTTGGAAGAACGGCGCGCTTACGCAGACGCGGTTCAGGGCGAATTAGATCGCAAACGTGGGCCAAAAAAGGGCGGCAAGCCCTAGGCCGCAGGCTGGCTGAGCGTGACTTGATTGCGGCCATTGTTTTTGGCACGAAACAAGGCTTGGTCCGCACTTTCTAACAACAGACGCGAAGCGGTGATGTTACATTTGTTTTCAGGTGCTTGCGGATCACCAACAGCCAAACCAATCGAAACCGTGGCATGCAGCGCGGTGTTTTTGTGAGGCAATTTATAAGGCGTTTCGCCGATAATCTGGCGCAATCTACCGGCGGCCGTACGCGCAGCGGTCAAGGTCACGCCGGGCATGACAATCAGAAATTCTTCGCCGCCGATCCTTGCGATCATATCCACAGCGCGCAGGTTTTCACGCAGCCGCCGTGCGGTTTCGATCAACACGGCGTCGCCGGCTGCATGCCCGTACACATCGTTGATCTGCTTGAAATGATCCATGTCTGCGACCATCACGGCAAAAGGTTTGCCCGTCTTGGCCGCGGTTTGGGCAATTCTGTCTAGATGCGGCATGGCATATCGACGGTTATGCAGGCCGGTCAGTGGGTCACAAATCGCCGCTTCGAGCCCAGTGCGGACTGTCGCACGCAACTGTTCGCCGATCTTTTTACGCTGCGCCAAACTGCGCAGGCGTAGGGCCAGTTCCTCGGGGTTAAAGCCATGAAACATCAGGTCATTTGCACCCAAATCCAACGCTTGGGCCGCAACAACCGGATCGGGCGTGGTCAACAAAATCAACACTCCACAATGGCGCGTATCGCTGTGTGATCGGATGCAGGCCAGCAGGCGCATCATGTCGTTGGGGTCACCCTCCTCGATCACCAGCACGAACACATCCGGGCTTTGTCCGGCTGCGAGTTGTCCATACGGGCTGAGCGCCTTTTTGGTTGTGACCATACTCAGTTGTGTGGGCAGCAATTGACGCAGTTTCGAAAGCCAGCCGTGCATTTTTGGGGCATCATTGCTGACCAAGACGGCGCTGCCAGTCGCATCTTCGGCGTCAATGGCCGTGCTCGACAATCCCAACGCGCGGGTTGTGTCGTCGCGCAATTGCCATTCGGAACTGGATGAAAGCGCGCGTACCAAGCTGCGGATCCGCGCCAGCAACAAAGTGTCATCCAAAGGGGCTGCCAGCACATCGTCTACACCTGCCTCAAGCAGCGCGTGGCGGGTTGATCTGGCACCCTCGCTGTCCAGTGCGATGATCGGAACTTCGCCAATCGCGGCCTCGTCACGCAACGCACTTGCTAAGGCACCCGCATCTCCGTCCGGCATTTGGGCCGCTGAAATAATCACGTCCGGGCAGGTTTCCAACGCGATCGCGACGGCTTCCTGGATCGTTCCAGCCTGAGAAACATCATAATATGCAGTTGATAATTTTACTTTTAGAACAATACGGTTGGTTGCAATAGGCTCGACGATCAAGATTTTGCCGTGCATCCTTCACCCTCCAATTCCGCTAGTGTTCATTCCTGTGTAAGGTTTTGTCTTTTTAGGTTAACAAAGTGTTTCTATTTATCAAAAAATGGATCGATCGATGTCATTAACGCGAGAATCCGCCGAAACGACGGCTTTGCAGGCTCTGGCTTGGTTGGCTGGAAACGAAGATCTTTTGCCTGTGTTTCTTGGGGCAACGGGGGCCAGCGAGGCTGATGTGCGCTCTGGTGCCAGCGATCCGGTGTTTCTAGGGTCCGTTTTAGACTTCTTAATGATGGATGACGCTTGGGTGATGCAGTTTTGCGATCAGGCTCAGGTTTCATACCATACCCCCATGCACGCGCGACAAATGTTGCCGGGCGGAGAGCAGGTGAGCTGGACATGACACAAACGCCCGAATTGAGCCTTCAGGGCATCATTTTTGACAAAGACGGTACACTCTTTGAATTCGCCGCAACATGGGAGGCATGGGCGCAAGCGTTCTTGCTGCGCATGACAAACGACGA
Source organism: Ascidiaceihabitans sp. (assembly GCA_029251465.1). Taxonomy (GTDB): domain Bacteria; phylum Pseudomonadota; class Alphaproteobacteria; order Rhodobacterales; family Rhodobacteraceae; genus Ascidiaceihabitans. Next base: position 45,844 of record JAQXDI010000013.1, on the reverse strand, counting down.
TCGCGCCAAGGCCCGCGAATTCGGTGCGCTGATCGGCTTTGACATGGACAGCCGCAGTTTTGCGCGCGACAGCGTGGTGATCGCGGGAACGCCGGGCGAAGTTGCAGATGCGCTGGCCCCGTGTTTTCCAGGCCGCTCGCAGGCGCAAATCCTGGACACCCTTAATGAGGAAGCCGCAATGGCCCCTCAGGTAGAGGCGGTGTCCTTGGTGCCATTCTTTGCCAGCCTGCATGCGATGGGGCTAAAAGTCGGCGTTGCAACCAATGATGCCGAAGAACCCGCCATGGCCCATTTGGGCAAAGCGGGTGTGCTGGACAGTCTAGATTTTGTTGCAGGGTTTGATAGCGGCCATGGTGCGAAACCGGGGCCCGGTCAGCTGCTGGCGTTTTGCGCTGCGACGGGTTGTGATCCGGCGCGTGTGGCGATGGTTGGCGACAGTACGCATGATCTGCGCGCGGGCAAAGCCGCCGGAATGTTGCGCATCGCGGTGCTGACGGGCATGGCGGATCAAGACGATCTGGCCCCGCACGCAGATGTGGTGTTACCCGATGTCGGGCATATTCCGGCGTGGTTGGTCGCCAACGCCTGAACCGCTGAAAACGACGTAAGCTGTCGCTAACAAGCTGGCGCTCTTGCGGGTGTGCGGCTTGGATAGGGTGAAACCTATTGGCGGAGCACACCGATGTCTGATGATACAAAACGCAAAGCACGTACGGGACCGAAAGCACGTACGGGGCGCTCTGGCGGTCGGGCAGGGGCTGCGGCACGTCGTGGATCAGCGGTGATTGAACAGATGCCGTGGAATCCGCCAATCATGGTGGACAAACCGGTCGAGCCTTTGACGCCCGAAGGGGTGGCCGCGATCCACGACGGTGCGATGCGCATTCTCGAGGAAATCGGGATCGAGTTTTTTCACCCCGAAGCGGTCGCTTTGCTAAAAGAAGCGGGCTGCACGGTGGACGGCGAAAACGTCCGCATGAGCCGTGAGTGGGTCATGGAAATGGTGGCGCTCGCCCCCAGCCAATTCGATATTACCCCACGCAATCCGGATCGCAAAATTACCGTTGGCGGCAATCACCTGAACTTTGGCAACGTGTCTTCGCCCCCGAATTATTGGGACATGGAAATCGGCACCAAGGTTCCGGGCACGCGTGAAATGTGCAAGGATTTGCTGCGCTTAACCCAGTATTTTAACTGCATCCACTTTGCGGGCGGTTATCCTGTCGAACCTGTGGATATTCACGCGTCGGTCCGGCATTTGGACGTGCTGTTCGACAAGCTGACGATTTGCGACAAGGTGATGCACGCCTACAGTTTGGGCAAGGAACGCGTTGAGGACGTGATGGAAATGGTTCGCATCGCAGGCGGGCACACGGTTGAGGAATTCGAAGCCAGTCCAAAGATGTACACCAACATCAACTCGACCTCGCCGCGAAAGCACGACTATCCGATGATGGACGGCTGGATGCGCCTTGCGCGTGCCAATCAAGCGCTGGTGGTGACGCCGTTCACGCTGGCAGGGGCAATGGCCCCTGTGACCATGTCCGGCGCTGTGGCGCAGTCGTTGGCAGAAGGTCTGTGCGCGATTGCGTTGGCCCAGTACATTCGCCCAGGCGCGTGCTGTGCGATTGGCACCTTCACATCGAACGTCGACATGAAAACCGGCGCGCCAGCGTTCGGCACACCCGAATACATGCGCGCGACGCAGATGACCGGCCAAATGGCGCGATTTTATGGATTGCCGATGCGATCCTCAGGCGTGTGTGCGGCAAATGTGCCGGACGGTCAGGCGATGTGGGAAACGTCCAATAGCCTCTGGGCGGCGGTGCAATCGGGCACCAACATGGTGTATCACGCAGCTGGCTGGCTTGAGGGGGGATTGATCGCGTCCCCCGAAAAATTCATTATGGATTGCGAAATTTTACAACAAATCCAACGTTATTTGGACCCTGCGTTGTGGGCCACTGGCCCAGACGAGATTGCGCTGGACGCGATTAAATCGGTTGGCAACGATGGCCACTTTTTTGGCATTCAGCACACCCAAGACCGCTATACTACCGCCTTTTACCAGCCCTTCCTAAGTGATTGGAAGAACTACGAAGGTTGGGAAGTCGCAGGTGCTGTTTGGACGCCAGAACGCGCACATATGATGTTCAAAGAGATCGTTGCAAATTTTGAAGAACCGCCAATGGACCCGGCTATTCGTGAAGAATTAGCTGCATTTGTCGCGCGGCGCAAAGCAGAGGGCGGCGCGCCGACCGACTTCTAAAGCCTTTACCTTTTTAACGATGACGTCATCGTGTTTGCATTATTTTAACGCTTTTTCGCGCATGCTTCCTCTGGGACATAAGGGCGAGACAGGTATGCATGGATTAACAAATCGCGCGATTCAGTGCTTTGTCACAGACAGCTACGGCGCATCCAAATGGGTGGAATGCGCGCAGATGGCAGACCTGGGATTTATCGATTTTGAATCGATGCTGATTTATCCAGACCAAATGACCCAAGACATCTTGAACGCGGCCAGTGCGGTTCTGGAACGGCCACGCGTGGATTTGATGGAAGATATCGGCACATATTTGGTCTCTCATACCAATACCGAAGCATTGCGGCGCTTGTTGCGTTTCGGCGGTGTTACCTTCGTTGAATTTCTACATTCGCTTGATGATTTGCCCGGCCGAACGCATCTCGCGGTTCCCGATCTGGATATGCCGCAGATTGAATTGTTGGATCATTCCGAAAGCCAGTTTTCACTGGTCTGCAAAAGCCCGGTTGAGGGGTTTGGGAACGTGATGATGGGGATCTTGCGTGCGATGGCTGATGACTACGGTGTTCTGGCGCTGTTGGAACATACAGGCAGCGGGCAGGGGGTCGAAACGATCTCGATCAACTTGGTGGTTACCGAATTTTCCGCCGGACGTAGTTTTGATTTGGGGGCACGTGTCGGATGAGTGCAGCACAAGCAATGGAACGGGTTTTAGATGTGTTGTGCCCGATGCACCTCGCGTTGGATGCAACAGGGCACATCGCGCATGTGGGTCCGACGCTTAGAAAGCTGCGGCCTGACGTCGAACTGGTTGGGCAGCGTTTTCTAGAGGTGTTCATGTTGAAACGCCCGCGCGCGATCAAATCCGTCAATGACCTGCGTGCAAGTTCTGGCATGAAGTTGCATCTGCAAATGCGTGACGATCCACAAACCGAACTAAAGGGTTTGTTGATTGACGGGATGGACGAACACCGGAGTATCATCAACCTGTCGTTCGGCTTTTCAGTTGTCGAAGCAGTAGGAGAGTACGGTTTGACCAGTGCCGATTTCTCATCAACTGATCTGACTATCGAAATGCTGTACCTTATCGAGGCCAAATCCGCCGCGATGGAAGCGTCGCGCAAGCTGAACCAGCGCTTGCAAGGGGCCAAGATTGCGGCAGAGGAACAAGCATTTACGGACACATTGACTGGCCTCAAAAACCGCCGCGCAATGGATCACGTTTTGGCGCGCCACTTGGAATGGGACCGGCAGTTTGCACTGATGCATCTTGATCTCGACTACTTCAAAGACGTGAATGATTCTATGGGCCATGCCGCAGGTGATCACGTTTTGCAGACGGTCGCACGCGTGATGGTCGAAGAAACTCGGGATTCGGATACGGTTGCACGTGTTGGCGGCGACGAATTCGTCATTCTATTGCCTGACATCCGCGATCAAGAGTCATTGATCGGGATCGGAAGGCGGATCATCAAGCGACTTGAAGTGCCCATTGCGTTCCAAGGGCAAGAATGTCGTATTTCAGCGAGTATTGGAACAGTGTTTCATGAGCCAGACAGTGGGTATTCTGCCGAACAGTTGTTCGACGATGCAGATGTCGCATTATACGCCTCTAAACATGCCGGGCGCGCTCAGCAGACGTTTTACAGCCCAAGCCTTCGAAACGACGCAAGGAATACTGCGCCGCCAACTGGGCGCGAATTACCAAAATCCGCTTGAGTAAATGGGGTTCGGAAAAGTTTCCGTTAAGATTTGCTGTCGCACCCCAACAAGCGGTATCCTTCAATCACACTTTACGACTTAAGAAGAGAGCAGAGCCGCTATACTTGGGGTGGGTGTGACGCCGTGAGCGTCAGATTGGATTCCGAACTACAGACAAGTGTGTCGAAAAACGCGTTAGATAACGTGTGTGAACTACGACTAAATTTCTTTTTCGTAGAATGTCGCATTCTCATGAGTTTGCGCCATCAATGAAAAACCTCAGAACAACGGAAAGAACGATCTAGACGATACATGACAAATAATATGACGTGTCTTTCGAACAAATAGTTATATTATCTTCCGCTATTCTGGACAGTCAGATTCAAAGTGGCGGTCACCAAATGGCGCCATCATCAGTCATCGAAACTAGAGGGAGTACCATGGTAGCCCGTAGGGGAGTTGAACCCCTCTTTCCTGGTTGAAAACCAGATGTCCTAACCGATAGACGAACGGGCCACGCTTGGTGAGGGGTTCATAAGACAATCATGGCCAATGGCGCAACCCAAAAAAACATCATTTTAGAGGATTTTTTTCTCAAGCGCGTGCGGCGTCCTCTAGACGCAGCTGTACGCTCTGGCGTCCTCGGAAAGTATTGATGTCCAGACGCCCCGCCAAATGAAAGCGCGCACCGCCATGTTGTTCGATTGCAGGGCCTAACTCGGTGTCAAAAGCACCGAATGCAATGGCCTCCATGCGCGCGCCGCCAGCGTCACCAAAGCTAACTTTTAGGTGGTTTTCGCCGACTCTCTTGGCAAAAAACACCTGCATATCGGCAAACGCGTAGCGCGGCCCGGAGGCACCTGCACCGTATGGGCCTGCTTGTTCGATGTGTTCGCACAGGGGCACGGTGGCCGCTGCAGGCATCAACGTTCCGTCCAATCGCAGGTCTGCGGCTCCGATCGTGTCGGCCCCTTGTTTGGCAAGCAATTCGCCCAAACGTTCCATCGCAGCGTCAATTTTATCTTCGGCGACAGTTAAACCGGCAGCCATTTTGTGCCCACCGCCTTTGATCAGCAGCCCTTCGGATGCCAATCGTTGAATCGGGGCACCTAAATCGATTCCCGAAACGGACCGACCAGACCCTTTGCCGATGCCGTCTTCGACGCCGATGACGATTGCGGGACGGTTGGCTTTTTCTTTGAGGCGAGAGGCAACGATGCCGACAACGCCGGGGTGCCAGCCCGCGCCCGAGGCCCAAACCAGCGGTGCGTCAAAGCCACGTTCGCTGGCTTGTTCAAGGGCAGCTGCGCGTACGGCTGCTTCGATGTCGCGTCGTTCTGTGTTGAGCATGTCGAGGCGTTCGGCCATGGCGGATGCTTCGTATTCATTGTCGGTTGCGAGCAAGTGCGCGCCAAGGTCGGCTTTGCCGATGCGCCCACCTGCGTTCACGCGCGGACCCAGCAAAAACCCAAGGTGATAAGACGACGGTGCGGTGTCCATCCGTGCGACATCTGCCAACGCGGCCAATCCGGGGCGGTCGCGGCGCGCCATCACGCGCAACCCTTGGCGCACAAATGCGCGGTTCACGCCAACCAACGGGGCAACGTCGGCCACAGTTGCCAGGGCAACAAGATCGAGCAACGCCATCAGGTCAGGGCCTTTTGCGCCTGCTTCGCGCATTTGACGCCCTGCCTCGACCAGCATTAGAAACACAACGCCAGCGGCGCAAAGATGCGCCAACGCGCCGTCTTCGTCTTGGCGGTTCGGGTTCACGACAGCGAGCGCCTCGGGCAAGGTTTCGCTGCCCAGGTGGTGATCAAGAACGATCACGTCGGCACCTTTCGCAGCTGCGATGGGACCGTGCGATAGAGTCCCGCAATCAACGCAAATGATCAGGTCGTGTTTGGCGGCCAGCGCTGCCATTGCCTTGTCGTTGGGGCCATAGCCCTCGTCGATGCGGTCAGGAATGTACAAGGTTGCATGCATGCCAAGGGTGCGCAACCAAACGATAAGAAGGGCGGCAGAACTGCCACCGTCGACGTCGTAATCTGCAAAGATTGCAATGCGCTGGCGTGACCGAACAGCCGCTAAGAACCGGCCTGCCGCCTTTTCCATGTCGCGCAAACTGCGCGGGTCCGGCAGTAAATCGCGCAAGGACGGTTCTAAAAATGCTGCTGCATCTGCGGCTTCGACCCCGCGGCGCGCCAAAACTTGGGCGACGGGGCGGGGTAGGTCGGTTTGCTGTGCAATCGCTTCGGCCGCGCGGTCAACTTCGACAGGCGGGCCAACCCAGCGCCGCCCCGTCATAGATGCTTCAACCCCCAGAAACGCCGCAGACACTGACATTTTCCTAGTCTTCGATCGGGGTGCGGTAGTTCATGCGACGGACCGATCCGGTGCGCGAACGCATCAGCAATGTTTCGCAGGTCAGCCACCCGACTTCGCGTTCAACCGCTGGCAGCAATGATCCGCCGGTGACACCTGTCGCGGCAAAGATCACGTCTTGGGTGACCAGTTCGTCGCCGGTGTAGATGCGGTCGAAATCAGTGATGCCTGCTTTGGCGGCGCGTCCACGTTCGTCATCGTTGCGGAATACGAGGCGACCGTAGAATTGCCCACCCATGCATTTCAGAGCTGCTGCAGCCAAAACACCTTCGGGTGCGCCGCCTTCGCCCATGTACATGTCGATGCCCGTGCCCGGTTCGGAACAGTGCATGACGCCTGCAACATCGCCGTCGGTGATCAGGCGGATCGCCGCACCCGTGGCGCGTATTTCAGCGATCATTTTTTCGTGGCGTGGGCGTTCCAGAACGCAGACAGTGATGTCGGACGTGGTGCAACCTTTGGCCTTGGCCAGTGCCTCGACCCGCTGTGTCGGCGTCATTTCCATCGTGACGGTATCAACGTCATAGCTCGCCCCGATCGCCAGTTTGTCCATGTAGGTGTCAGGGGCGTGCAGCATCGATCCGCGTGGGCCCATTGCGATCACTGTCAGCGCGTTTGGCATGTCTTTGGCGGTCAGCGTGGTGCCTTCGAGCGGGTCCAGTGCGATGTCGACGCCGGGGCCGTTGCCGGTGCCGACTTCTTCGCCGATGTACAGCATCGGGGCTTCGTCACGTTCGCCTTCGCCGATGACCACGATACCTGCGATATCCAGCAGGTTCAGCTGTTCGCGCATGGCGTTCACGGCCGCCTGATCTGCGGCTTTTTCATCGCCGTGTCCGACCAGTTTGGCCGAGGCCAAAGCGGCGGCTTCGGAAACGCGGGCAAGGCCCAGCGACAACATACGATCTTGAAATTGCGAAGAAGCATCCATGCCAGAAATCCTTAGTGGGTGTGTTTTGTTTGGGCGTGTGTAGCGAGGCGGGTGGCCTCGCACAACTATGGTAGCGCTGTCACAACTCTTCGATGCGCAATGCAACCGGTGCTCCGGCCAGAACGCCCGTGGTTTCCATCGCTTGCAACGCGTTTTCGATTGAGGCACTTGCCGCCTTGTGCGTGACGATCAAAACGGGGGCGGCGGTGTTGGCGTGTCCGTATTGGCGCATGCGGTCGATGCTGACACCGGCCTCGCCCAGAACGGTGGCAATTTTGGCCAAGGCACCCGGTTTGTCGACCAAACCCATGCGCAAATAGTAGGGCGCAGGGGCGGTGGACACGGCAGGTTGGCTGGTGGTCAACGTGTCGGCAGGAACGCCAAAGACCGGAATGCTCAGGCCACGTGCGATGTCGCAAACGTCTGCCATCACAGCACTTGCGGTTGGCCCCATGCCGGCACCGGGCCCGCGCAGCACAACTTGCTCAATCGAGTCGCCTTCGATCACGACCATGTTCGTGCCGCCCTGAAGCTGCCCTAGCGGTGAAGAAGCTGGCACGAGGCAAGGCTGCATGCGCTGTTCCAGCCCACGGCCGGTCATTTGGGCAACGCCCAGCAGTTTGATTTTGTAACCCATGTCGGCGGCGGCGGTGATGTCTTCGATGCTGACGCGTTCGATGCCTTCCAGGGTGATGCCGTCGAAATCGACCTTGGTGCCAAACGCGATGGATGACAGGATCGCCAATTTGTGCGCGGCATCGATGCCACCCACGTCCAACTGCGGATCAGCCTCGAGGTAGCCAAGCCCGTCGGCTTCCGCAAAAATCTCTTGGTAGTTCAGGCCAGAATCTTCCATCCGCGTCAGGATATAGTTGCATGAGCCGTTCATCACACCCATCACGCGGGTGATGTCGTTGCCTGCCAACCCTTCGGTCAGTGCTTTGATCACGGGGATGCCGCCACACACTGCGGCCTCGTAACGCAAGGATACCTTAGCGGTTTCAGCGGCTTCGGCCAATGCTTGGCCGTGCATCGCCAGCATCGCTTTGTTCGCTGTGATCACGTGTTTGCCTGCGGCGATGGCAGCCTCGGTCGCGGCTTTGGCCGGTCCGTCTGATCCGCCCATCAGTTCCACAAACACATCGACATCGTCGCGGGTGGCCAAAGCGACTGGGTCATCTTCCCACGCGTAGCCTGACAATGGCACGCCGCGATCTTTGTCTTTGGAGCGCGCTGACACGGCGCTGATCGAGATATCGCGGCCTGTGCGTGCTGTCAGCATCGCTGCATGTTGGCGGATGATTTTTACAACGCCGACACCAACTGTGCCCAATCCTGCGATCCCAAGACGAAGAGGCTGCGACATATCAGTTATCCTTAGACAAATAGGGCAAATCGGTGGTTATTTGACTGCCGCGTGTAACGGGTTCGCGGCCCCCATGCAACGGAGCAATTCAGGTGCCGTCAACGCCGTTTTGCATGCGTCTGCGGGTCGAGGCATCAACAACCGTTCCGCGCAGGCGATCAACGCGATTGCGCAAATTGGCAAGGCGTGCGTTTAGCGTATTAACGGTGTCTTCTGGCGTGCCATTTCGCGGTTCTGCTTGGGCCAACAAACCTTGCGCCGGCACCAAATCGGGATAATCCGCGTCCTGTGCGCCCGTTGATAATGCACTGTCCAGCTCTGGAAACTGGGTGCATCCGGCAAGGGACAAGATCATGACAAAGGCAATTGGGCGCATCTGGGCAGGGTCCACGTTGGGCCAGAGAAATTGCTCGTCTGGTGCTATCTTGATGCACGAGGTGTCGTGTGCGTGCAAGTCATGCTTGGTTCTGAACATCTGTTCAGTTAAGAGCATGGCATGGCGCGCACAGCAGGATCACATTCGGGCATCACTGGCCCAAAAGTACGACAAACGGCTTTGCGTCTGTTTGCCGAGCACGGTTATGCCGCAGTGTCGATGCGCCAAATCGCAGGCGAAGTTGGCGTGCAGGCTGGGGCGCTGTACAACTACACCCCTGATAAACAAAGCCTTTTGTTTGATCTGATGCAGGCACACATGGTGGAATTGATGGCCGCGATGCCACAGGATTCCAGCCTTGCCCCGATCGACCAGCTAGAAGCATTTGTGCGCTTTCACATTGCCTTTCACCACGATCGTCCTGACGCGGTGTTCATTGCCTACATGGAACTGCGCAATTTGTCAGAACCGAATTTTGCTGTGATCGAGGACATGCGCCGCAGCTACGAAGAACGCCTGCGCGCGATTTTGACCGCCGGGCAGGGCACTGGGGCGTGGGATGTGGCGGACGCCCAGATCGCGAGCTTTGCCGTGATTGCCATGCTAACCGGCGTCAATACGTGGTTTCGCAGCGGCGGACGGCTGCGTCTTGATCAAGTCCAAGATCAATATTGGCAAATGGTGCGCAACGCGGTTGGCGCCAGCTAAGGGGTGCCCCAGCTGGCCGATTTCAGAACGCTAATGTGCAGGTTTGATGAACGTCCCGTTCTGTAAATCGCGCATCGCCTGTTGCAGCTCGGCCTGCGTGTTCATCACAATCGGTCCGTGCCACGCGACAGGCTCATCGATGGGCGCGCCCGAAATGAGCAAGAACCGCAGCCCATTTTCGCCAGCCTGAACGGTGACTTCGTCGCCGGTGCCAAAGCGGATCAGCGTGCGATCCCCTGACATGTCGCGGATGTTGACCTCTTGGCCGCCGACCTCTTTTTCCAACAAGACACCCGTGGGTGCCGAGGCATCGGCGAACGCACCGGCCCCTTCGAACACATACGCGAACGCGCGGCGATAAGTGTCGATACGGAATGTCTTTTTCACGCCTGCGGGCACCAAGATGTCCAGATACTGCGGGTCCGCCGCGATCCCGTCGACAGGTCCGGTTTTTCCCCAAAACGCGCCGGTGATGATGCGCACGTGCACGCCGTCGTCGTCCGTGACTTCGGGAATGTCAGCGGCCGTGACGTCTTGATAGCGCGGTGCCGTCATCTTTTGCGCGGGAGGCAGGTTGCCCCACAATTGAAAGCCATGCATCTGACCGCGTGCGTTTCCATGCGGCATTTCTTGGTGCAAAATTCCTGATCCGGCGGTCATCCATTGCACGTCACCGGCCCCCAAACTGCCGTCATTGCCCAGCGAATCTGCGTGATCAACGGTTCCTGCTAAAACATAGGTAATGGTTTCAATCCCACGGTGGGGGTGCCACGGAAAACCCTTTTCGAAATCGCGCGGGTGTTCGTTGCGAAAATCATCGAACAGCAAGAACGGGTCCAATTCTGACGGGTCTTGAAAACCGAATGCGCGGTGTAATTTGACGCCTGCGCCTTCCATTGTCGGCTGGGCGGCGCGGGTTTCGAGAGTGGGCCTGAGGGACATGTGGAAAACTCCTGATCAATGGTGCGTTGATCGATAGATAAACGACACATGCGCGCACGCAATTGGCGCTTACGCAGGACATCTGTGCATCTATGCAGCGAAGGAGTGACGGGAACCACCGCAGCCGGTTGGTTCTGTGTTCCCGAGGACCTGTATGTACAGGTGGGTGCCAGGTAACTAGGCCAGGGCCAGGACAGAGCCAGCTCCCTCGGAAATGCTTAAGGCCACTGGAACGTAACCAATGATCGAGAAGGGCAGAACCCGTCCCATCCAAGTTATGGTGCCGCCCCGCTTAGGGCAAGGGCGGCATCATAAATAACAGCTGTTTATCTTACGCCACTTGGGAATACAGCGCGCCCAAAAATCCGTGCCACCCCTTGTCGAGCGCATAAAGCAGCCCAACGGCCTCGGCGCTATCGAGCAATCCGTGGTGTTCCAGCGTCAAGCGCGTGCCGCCTTGAATGGGGGTCAAATGCCAGTCCACATCGGTCATGCGCCCGTTCAGCGGCCCAACACTGAACGCCCATTTCATATGGCTGTGCGGCGTTGCGGTTTGCACGGAACCATAGCACATGCGTTCACCGTCTTTTGCGCTGACAAGGGTGAATTCCTGACCCTCAACCAGATCGGCCTTGGCAGGATGAAACCACGTGCCCAGCAGTTTGGCGTCTGTCAGATGCGCCCATACGGTTTCGGGATCAGCGGCGACAAAGATAGATTTGCGGATTGTTGTGTCGGTCATTGGCTTCAGTCCTTTGATTCGATTGCAGATTTAAGGTTGCTCAGTTTTTCATCCCAGAATTGTTCGAAGAAACCGATCCAGTCGCGCAGGGGTTCAAGCCCGTTGGGATCAAGCGCGTTCAAACGTTCGCGCCCTTGTGTGCGCGTGGTGACAAGCCCGCCGTCGCTGAGCACGTTCAGATGCTTTTTCACGGCGGCGCGGGTCATATCAAAGTGGGTTGTAAGGCCGGCGATGGTTTGTTCGCCACCCGCCAGCAGGTGCAGAATGTCGCGCCGCGTGGGGTCGGCCAGTGCGCGAAATCCGGTTTGGATGTTTGGGGGCATTTGATATCCGATACTTTTTGGTATCTCTTTTATGGGGTACCTTTTGGTATCACTTCAAGTCCTTGATTTTTGTTCTGCCTTTGTTCATGTTTGACCAATGGAATTAAACACACTTGAAACCCTGGCCCCCGGTCAAAAACTGGCACGTGGTGTCGCGCGTCACTTGTCCAGCTTAGGCCTTGTTTCCATAGAAGAATTCGTGCCTGCACGCGGGCTGCGTGTTGACGTCATCGCCCTAACACCCAAAGGCGAAATTTGGGTTGTGGAATGTAAATCCAGCCGCGCTGATTTCCAGACCGACAACAAATGGCAAGGCTATCTGGAATGGTGTGATCGGTTTTTTTGGGCCGTTGATTCGGAGTTTCCAGTAGATTTGTTGCCTGATGAAACTGGCCTGATTATTGCGGACGCTTACGACGCAGAAATCATTCGCATGTCCCCCACAGACAAAATCGCGCCAGCGCGCCGCAAAGTAATGGTGCAGAAATTCGCGACCCACGCCGCGCGACGATTGCAGGCACTACGTGACCCGGGGGCTGGGATCAGCTTTTGATTCGGAACAATTTGGTGAATAATTTTGGAGGCTGAGGCGTTTATGTGATGCATAGCACCGGCGTGCCGGTCGTTTTGCACCACCAGAGCCTTGGATGCCGCCACCCAAGCAGGCATTCAAGGCGACTGATTCCCCGTCAATGACGTTCGAAATGAACTATTTGACCACGCGCGCTGCGGCCGCAGCAGCTAGGATTTCTTCAGCGATTTCTTCGGCTTCTTCAGGTTCAAAATCCATCGGGACTTCGACGCCTAGGGATTCGATAAAGATGCGCACCATGCCTTGATCGGTTGGCCCGATTTGCATGTTTGCTTCGATGTCGCGTTCGCTGTTGATACCCATTGCGGTCCCCTTTGTTGATAAGGATGGGTAGCGATTGAGCCGTTGAAACGCAAGCGACGCTGGGGCATCCTGCGCGTATGAGTACTGCGAACATCCGACACTTTAGACCCGATGACACCGATTGGTTGGTGGAACAACACGGGCTGCACTATGCGCGCGACGAAGGGTTCGACGACACATTTGGCCCGCTTGTCGCGTCAATTTTGGCTGAGTTCAATCGTGACCATGATCCGGTTTGCGAACGTGGCTGGATTGCCGAAATGGATGGGGTTCGCTTGGGATCGATCTTTTGTGTGCGTTTGAACGATGACACGGCAAAGCTGCGGCTGTTCATGTTGACCCCTGACGCGCGTGGGCAGGGATTGGGCAAACGCTTGCTTGCGCAGTGTATGGGGTTTGCTGAAAACACCGGATATGCGGGAATGCAATTGTGGACCCACGAAAGCCACCGCGCTGCTTGCGCGCTTTATGCCGCGACAGGTTGGACGCTAACGGCATCTGAACCCGTCCATTCGTTTGGTTGCGATTTGGTCGAGCAGACATGGATCTATCGATTTTGAAAATTATCGCTTTTGATGCACTTGCATTTGGTGAAAGAGGCAGTTAAATCCCGACGAAGTGCCGCCTTAGCTCAGTTGGTTAGAGCGCCTGATTGTGGATCAGGAGGTCCCTGGTTCGAGACCAGGAGGTGGTACCACTAAAACCAAAGCCCCGGCATTCACGTGCCGAGGCTTTGTTTGTTTTAAGGGGTGTAGGGTTTCATACCCTGAAAGATGTGGCTGACGCTGACACCCAGATTGTGTTCGGGGGCTGACGCATTGTCGCCAGACACGCTGTGGCAGTCAAAACAGTTCCTTGGGGTAAAGTCGGCGGGTTTTTGTGCGCCAAACTGGTGAAACGATTCCATCGTGGAATTGGCCAGATCCAGGCCGCCGACCTCAATGTCGTAGTCCTGATATTTTGGCAGTGTGCCGTCCGTCCAAATACCGCCGACTTGAAAATACTTGTCGCACGCGTTTTCATCAGCGCCCAGCAAGGCGATCAGGCTTGCGTTCAGCGACACAAGATCGGTGTTGTTGGCCAGATCATTGGCGGTCATCGGCGCAAGCCCCCACGGGTTGAACAGCACGATATCTTGGGCAGAAACGGTTTTTCCCTCGGCTGCTTGAATGTCGCCAGCCGCGTTTACGCTGGCGTTTGGCACCATGTTGCCTTGGCCGGATGCGCCGCTTTTTGCGAATGTCCACGTCCCGTCGCTGTTGTAGTCATACGTCGCTGCCGCGCCCGAGGTATCGGTATAGAGATACGCGCCGATCGGGGTGTTGGACAGATGTTCGTAGGTGATCCAAGCCAGTTCAGGATGGCCGGTCACGGGGGCCGCAATGTGCATGCCGACCATCGCCAATTCGATCGATTCTGTCCCATCAGCGGCCCAAACGGTATCCAAAGATGTATCGAATTTCGGCACCTGTGCTGTGACAATCACGAACGCGTCTCTGTCGACGGTATCGGCTTTGACCCAAGAGGTTTTGACCTCGAGCGTGCCTGCCAACTGCGCCACCGATCCATCGCCGTCAATGATGCCACTGGCGCGGCCGTATTTCACGATCTGGGTGATAGCTTCGGCGGTGGAGGGGAATTGGAATTCTTGTGTGTTTTTGGCGTCGGTGAAATTGAAAGCCTCAGGATCCTCGGACATGCCATGGCGAAATGCGACATAGGCATCGTTCACATGCATGCCGTAGTAGGTCAGCGACCCCTTTTGACTGACCAAAGCACCACCGCCGCCAGCCTGACCTGATCCACCGCGGATGTCGGATTTGACCCCACGCAGGGCAAAGATATTGGGGTGGCCTTGGCCGTTTGGCGTGACTTTGACCTTTGCGATCTTTTCAGTGCCCTGATCGTCATGCACGACATCGAAGAACCCCGATTGATCAAAGACATAATCTTCTTGGGCAGAGGACGTCAGCCACAAGAATGTCTGCGCGCCCCATTTGAAAAACTGGCAAGGTTCGGTGAATTGCGCGCCGAAACCGTCAGGGGCTGCGAACACAGGATTGGCGTTTGTGCCGCCGGCGTGCCATCCTTCAAATTCTGATTGCGAAACAGCGCATGTAGCACCCGCATCCGCAGGAATTGTGTTTTGGGACGACGCAGGTTTTGCGCCCGTAAACAGCAGCGCGGCAAGGCAAGAGCTGGTAAGAAATGTTGAACCCGAATAAAAGGAAATACGCACAGAAAATTCTCCGGTGTTAATAAATTGATCAAAAAATTGATTTTCTTAATATCTGCAAGACTAGGCGCAAGTGCTGCGCCCTTTTACCACTATTTTAGCCGCAGGTCTGTACTAGTTCGAAAGGGTAGAATCCGAAATTTGCACCGTTTGGCGCAATTGCCCGTCGATGCGATTGTAAATCAGAATTTCATTGTCCGTTGTCACAATCGCAAACCAGCCGTCGCCTTGGGTGAACGCGGTGGCGGTTTTTCCGTCCGGCAGCGTGACAATTTCGGGCAAGCGCGGCCCTTTGTTCGACAGTCGCGTGACAAGCAGGCCAACCACCACTACAACGCCCACCAACATTGTGGCCGTCAACACGGTTACCAACCGCCGCAAGAACTTTAGGTTCGCCGGCTCAACAGGATCTGTCATGTCCACCACTTCCGTTCGTTTTCGTATTGATGAGGCTCCGCCCGCACGTCTTGATAAGGCGGTTGCGCGCGATGTGCCAGTAGACGCGTCATTGTCGCGCTCGCGTCTGAGCAAATTGATCACCGATGGTGCCGTGACGGTCGACGGCGTTGTTGTCACCAACCCCAAGGCAAAAGTCGCCGAAGGTGCAGACGTGTTGATCACGGTGCCTGTGGCCGAAGACAGCCACATTTTGCCTGAAGATATCCCGCTAGAGGTCGTCTACGAAGATGATGATCTGATCGTGGTGAACAAACCCGCAGGCATGGTTGTGCATCCAGCGCCCGGCAGCCCGTCTGGCACCTTGGTGAACGCATTGCTGCACCATTGCGGCGATAGTTTGTCCGGTGTTGGTGGCATGAAACGCCCCGGCATTGTGCACCGCATCGACAAGGAAACCTCGGGTCTTTTGGTCGTCGCGAAATCGGACAAAGCGCATCACGGGCTGGCGGATCAATTCGCCGATCACTTGACCGAACGCTACTACAAGGCGCTGGTCTACGGTGTGCCAGATGCCAACGACCCGCGCCTGCGCGGTATTCGGGGGGCCAGCTTTGAATCCTCGAACATCTTGCGGATGACCACACAATTGGCCCGTCACAAAACGGATCGCCAACGTCAGGCCGTGCTGTTTCAAGGGGGGCGGCATGCCGTCACCCGCGCCCGCACGGTGGATCGTTACGGTCAGCCGCAAGTTTTGGCGCTGATGGAATGTTGGCTGGAAACTGGCCGCACGCACCAAATTCGTGTACATATGTCCCACGCGGGGCACGGTTTGGTCGGTGATCCGACGTATGGTGGCAAGCGCAAATTGCCGAAAAAATCCCTGAGCGAAGCAGGATTTGCAGCCTTGGATGGCTTTAAACGTCAAGCATTGCACGCGGCCGTTTTGGGTTTTATTCATCCGATTTCCGGTGAAAAGATGCGGTTCGAAGCACCGTTGCCTGCAGACATGGCGGATCTGATCACCGCACTTGAGCGGCCAGCAGAGGCATGAAAACGCCCGATTTGTACGATTTGTTCACAAAACATTAATATCCGTTTGTCACCTACAGCACAGATGCGTGAGGCGCGTGACACAGATATGGCTTTGAACGATTTGCATGCAATATTGAAGGTATCGGCGAACGCGCCTCTTGAAACGGCTCAAAACGCCACCCATATCGAATGTTAAGCCCATAAACATCAAGTGGGCCTCGCGACAACCGCGAGACACAAAGACCGGAGGGAACAGACCATGGCAAATTATGCAAATCTTCCAGCACCAACGCCAGAAGGCGGCCTAAACCGCTATATGCAGGAAATCCGCAAGTTTCCGCTGCTGGAACCTGAAGAAGAATATATGGCCGCCAAAGCGTGGGTCGAAAAAGAAGACACCGTCGCGGCCCATAAATTGGTCACGTCGCACCTGCGTTTGGCGGCGAAAATCGCCATGGGCTATCGCGGCTATGGACTGCCCCAAGCCGAGGTGATTTCGGAGGCCAACGTGGGCCTGATGCAAGCGGTCAAACGCTTTGATCCGGAAAAAGGGTTCCGCCTGTCGACGTATGCGATGTGGTGGATCCGCGCGAGCATTCAGGAATACGTTCTGCGCTCGTGGTCGTTGGTCAAATTGGGCACAACGTCTGCTCAGAAAAAACTGTTCTTTAACCTGCGCAAAGCCAAATCCAAGATCGGCGCGCTGGAAGATGGCGATTTGCGCCCCGAAAACGTCAAACGGATCGCGACAGATCTGGGCGTGACCGAGGCCGAAGTCATTAGCATGAACCGCCGGATGAGCGGGGGTGACGCGTCTTTGAACGCCACAGTCGGGTCTGAGGGCGAAGGCACGATGCAATGGCAGGACTGGCTCGAGGACGAAAGTGCTGACCAAGCGGGTGACTATGAGGCAAACGACGAATTGTCGGTCCGCCGCGAGATGTTAGCCGAGGCAATGGACGTGTTGAGTGATCGCGAAAAAGACATCCTGACCCAACGCCGTCTTAGCGACGAGTCGATCACGCTTGAGGATCTAAGCGGCCAATACGACGTCAGCCGCGAACGTATTCGTCAAATCGAAGTGCGTGCATTTGAAAAACTGCAGCAGCGGATGCGCGAATTGGCAAAAGAAAAAGGCCTGTTGGCCACGGCCTAACAGCGTTTTCCCAACTTGAAATTAATTGCCTCGCCTATAAATGGGCGGGGCATTTTTTCGTTTGATGGGTATCTGCTTGTTCGAATTGGAACGATGATCTTCGAAAAACGATCCGCATTCTCCGCAAGGATCGGGTTGTCTTAAGCGTACATCGGTTTAGGGTCTGGCCATGCTCACACGTGATGTTCACACCCAATTCGGCCAGTTGTTCCTGACCCAAGAAAACGATGCGATCACCCGTGTCGATTGGGGACATGCGCCGCGCCAAGACGCGTCTGCTGTGTTGGACGAAGCCGTTCGCCAGTTGCAAGAATACGACGCTGGCACGCGGGAAGTCTTCGATCTGCCGTTGCACGTCAATGGATCAAAACTGCAGCGGGATGTGTGCGATCTGATGTTCGCAATCCCCTTTGGATTCACGCGGACTTATGGCGAAATCGCAAAGGAACTTGGTGTGCCTGCCCAGTCAATCGGGCAAGCCTGCGGTGGCAATCCGATCCCGATTATTATCCCGTGTCACCGCGTTATGGGGGCCAAAGGATTGACGGGATTTTCAGGTGCAGGAGGGGTGGAAACCAAGGTCGCGTTGCTGCTTCATGAAAAAGCAGCTGGTTTGCTGATCTAGGTGTTCTGAGCCGAAGCTTGCGGAATGATCTGTTGCGCGATGCCGGCACCAAGCAAGTAAATGCTGGTCACAATCAACCCCCAGTGCGCCCAGCTTTCGGCGTGGAAGTCGACCCAAGCGGCCCAGCCTGCAAAGAATGTCCACGCCAACGCCATAGGCAGTGTCAGCGCACGCCAGCGTTCTGTGCGCACCGGGTGCACAAATTTAAGCGGCAGAAACATCGTGATGCTGAGGAACGTAACCAGTATCAGGCACACCCACCACGGCGGGTTCAGTGCGAACAACACAATGATCAACATGTTCCAGCATCCTGGAAAGCCGGAAAATGAATTATCCTTTGTTTTCATTCGTGTATCTGCAAAATACATAGCGGATGCAAAGGTGACGATGATGATCATGACCCAACCGCTCCACCCGTCCATAATGCCTGATTTGAACAAGGCAAAGGCGGGGATAAACACGTAGGTGAGATAGTCGATGATAAGATCAAGAAGGACGCCGTCAAATTCGGGCGCGTTCTTTTTGACATCAAAGTGGCGCGCCAGCGGTCCGTCGATCCCGTCCACAAAAAAGGCCACGACAAGCCAAAGGAACATCAGATCCCATTTGCCGTCAACCGCGGCAAGCATTGCAAGCATCGCAAACACAGCACCCGTAGCAGTGAGTAAGTGGACGGAAAGTGCGCGTAATTTATCAGTCATTAGGCGTACATGGCCCAAGACTGGCCTAGATGCAAAGCAAAACCCGCCGAACACTCCACAAGGCAGTGTCGACGGGCTTTTTATACGTCAGTTTTAGGCGTTGGGGTTACTGCCCCAAACGCACCTCTTCGACTGGATAGGCAAGGAAATCGCTGTCGTCATAGGCCGCGTGGCAATCGTGGCAGAAAGACTGTTTAACTTTCATCACTTTACCGTTTGGTTGCAGGCCGGCATACAGCCAGTCACCGGTTTCCGGGATGGATCCGGCTTCCATTTTGGTCATGATAAACAGCGGGCCGGGGCGGGCCTTTTTCTTCTTGATGGACAGGCTGATCGATTCTTTGGCCAGAATCGAACCAACGGGCATATTGACGCCTTCGTCAGCGAATTTCAGATATTGCTCGGCGGCGATGTCATTGGCGAAGGTGTTCAAAATGCGGGTGCCGTGTGCGCCTTGAATCGCGCCACGTGTCGCGGTGGGGGCCCAAGAACGGAAATTTGAACCGATCTCGTCACCTTCTTTTGCGTAGCCTTCGGCCATTTTCGCCTCGAGACATTCGTAAAGCGTGACGATCTGGTCTTCTTCGAGGTCAAACTGGTCTTCGACGGTCAGGTCAGCACAATCGGCAAAAGCAGCTGTAGAGCTAAGAGCGAGGCCAAATGCGGCGGCGGTCAAGCGCGTGGTAAGTGTCATGAGTATTCCCTGTTGTTCGCAGAATCATTTGGCATGCCTGTTGCACTCCTTGTGCGACAATCTGTCAGATCAGGGATGAAATAGCCCTTAACAGTGTTGCACGATTGCGTGAGAGAATATGTCAGAGCACCTTAGGCTTTTGGGTGGGCGCGATCGTACACTTCCATCAGACGGGCGGTGTCGACGGCCGTGTAGGCTTGGGTTGTGGACAGCGATGCGTGGCCAAGCAACTCTTGGATCGCGCGCAAATCACCACCTGCATTTAGCAAATGCGTGGCAAAGCTGTGGCGCATTGCGTGCGGGGTTGCTGTTGCAGGCAGGCCCAATTGCATGCGCGCAGAGGCCATCGATTTTTGGATCGCGCGCGGTGACAATGCCCCGCCACGCACACCGCGAAACAGCGGCCCGTCGTCGTCCAAATTGTGGGGGCAAGCCCGCATGTAGGCATCAACCGCATCGCGCGCGGCATCGACAACAGGCACGATCCGTTCCTTGCCGCCTTTGCCGATAATCCGCATGACTTGGGGCAGGGGCGCGTCGCCGCCTTTGATCCCCAAAGCCTCGGAAATCCGCAAGCCACAGCCCCACAGCAAGGTCACAACCGCGACATCGCGCAGGGCAACCCAAGGGGCGAGCGATTGCAGCTCAACCGCTTCGATCAAATCGCGCGCGGCGTCTACGGCCAAAGGGCGCGGCAATTTGTTGGTAAATTTCGGAGAGCGTGTCGACAAAACGGCAGTCGGTTCAAACACTTCGCGTGCGGATAACCAGCGATAGAATGCTTTGACCGCGGATAATTTGCGCGCCAGTGATCTGGGGCCAACGCCAGCGGATCGACTGTTTGCCATCCACCCGCGCATGTCGCTGATGGTGATTTTCGCCAACGCGCCTAGACCCTGAGGCTGGCCTTTGTGCGCAGAAATAAACACGAGGAATTCGGTGACATCGCCGGTGTAGGCGGTCAGCGTATTTTGCGCTGCGCCCTTCAGTGATTTCTGGTGATCCAGCCACGCTTGCAGTGCATCGCGCGCCGCAGGCGAAATCAGGCTCACGACAACCAGCGCCGCATCGCGCGTTCAAAAACGCCGGTGAAAAACGCTAACAAATCAGTACCTTGCTGTGGGCCGAACATGTGCGGGTCTTCTGCCCCCATGACCAACAAGCCGGGCAAACGGCCTTCGCCAAAGTCCAGTTTCAGGCAGGCCTCGGAGCGGACCCAGTCGGCCTGATCGCCGTAAATAGTGTCTGATGCATCTTGGACCTGACGCAAAGTGACTTGGCGGACTTGGCCACCGCGCCCTTGGCTTAGATAGTCGTCGATAAATTCCGGCTCAGCGACGCTTAGGACTTCGCCCAAGCGTTTGACGGCGGGATCATTGTCGTTTTGCACGGATTCCAGAACCAGTTTTACGGCATCGACGCGCAGGATTTCAGCAACTTCGCCAGACAAATCGCGCAAGAAGGATTCAAATTCGATCGGGTCCAACAGCCGCAGGATCGCACGGTGCACTTGATTGGTGCCGGCAAGGTTTTCATAGGCGGCAGCAATCACGGAGCGGTGGGTGTCCTCGAGCCGGTCAAGACGGCTTTCTAAACGGTCCATCGCGATGCCTCGCAAGTCAACGATATTGCCGCCCATCGCACGCTCATTGGCGGCGATAAGGGCGCGCATCACGTCCTTGTCGTCCAGAATCACGCCGGGCTGCGAAATGATCGCTTCGCGCAATGTGTCTTCGATTTTGGGGCTACTGCTCATTTCAGCCTCTATATATTTGCGCCTTTATATCACGCGCATTTTTTCAATTCTTCACTTTTCTTAAGCGAATAGCGGTGTTTTGCTCATTTTTGTTGCTAATTCGCGTCAAAGTGGGGAAAGGGGCGGTTTTCTCCCCCTGACTGGTGCAAAAATGCGTGCATGATGCCCGACATGGTCGAATTTACATCAAACGTTAACGGATCACCCACAACGGCCAGCGATCTGTTCCCGCTTAGCCCATCAGAGCTGCGGGCGTTGCTGGCGCAACAGGGTACGCCAGCGCGCTAATCTTAGATAGATTGACCGGTTTTGGCCCAGTCTTTCATGAACTGGTCCAGACCGGCTTGGGTCAGCGGATGATCGGCCAGTTTCTTGATAACGGACGGCGGTGCGGTGATGACGTCGGCACCAACCATGGCACAGTCGTGGATATGGTTCACGGACCGGATCGACGCGGCCAAGATGTTGGTTTGGAAGCCATAGTTGTCATAAATGTTGCGGATGTCTTCGATCAGATCCATGCCATCAAGGTTGATGTCGTCCAAACGGCCGATGAACGGCGAGATGAATGTGGCGCCCGCTTTTGCGGCCAACAGCGCTTGGTTTGCAGAGAAACACAGCGTCACGTTCACCATTTTTCCCTCGGATGACAGGACCTTACAGGCCTTCAGGCCGTCCCACGTCAGGGGCAATTTCACGGTCACGTTTTCCGCGATTTCGGCCAGCTTGCGGCCCTCGGCGATCATCGCATCGGCTTCTAACGCCACAACTTCGGCAGACACCGGACCGTCGACCAAATCACAGATTTCTTTGGTCACTTCCAGAATGTCGCGACCGGATTTCAGGATCAAGGACGGGTTGGTTGTGACCCCGTCAACCATTCCCAGATCGTTCAGTTCGGCGATTTCTTCAACTACGGCTGTGTCGACAAAGAATTTCATGGATCGTTTCCTTATGAGTTTCCTGCCCGAAACAGAGGTGTTCAGGCTGTGGTGTATTCCTTGATTTGCGTGTACCCCAACGGGGAGAAATCATCAAACCCTGAAATAGGCGGAGTGGTGCGTGAGCGGTCCAGCTTTTGTTCCGGAATTTTACGAGGCAGGCGCGCTGATTGGCGTGCTGACGACACAGCCACTGAACCGGATGCTGGATTACAAGGCACCCGAAGGTGGCTGTCATTTGGGCGCGTTTGTCGAGGTGCCATTGGGGCCGCGCAAGGTGATCGGCGTCGTTTGGGGGCCGGGTGCCGGCAATTGGGACATCAAGAAAGTGCGCAGTGCCTACCGGGTGCTGGATGCAGCACCGATGCGTTTGGAAATGCGCGACTTTTTGCGCCGTGCTGCGGACTACACTCTGACCCCAATGAACGCGATGCTGCGTCTGGCGACCCGCGCGCCGGGGCTGGGTGATCCGCCATCGATGCGCAAGATTTACCGACGGGGTGCGGGCGAACCATCGCGGATGACCGACGCGCGGGGGCGTGTTCTGGACACGTTACAAGAATACGGTGACTTGTCTTTCACTCTCAAAGAACTGGCCGAACTGGCCGGCGTAACAGCCCCCGTGATCAAAGGATTGGTCGAACAGGGCTGCGTGTCTGAGGAAGACAGCCCGCGTGATTTGCCGTTTCAGCGGATGGACCCAAGCCTGCCGTCCAAAGAACTAACCGAGGATCAGGCGACCGCTGCGGCGTATCTGGCGACAGGTGTCGCGTCTGGCAATTACGGCACAACCTTGCTGCGCGGGGTGACGGGATCGGGCAAAACCGAAGTCTACCTCGAGGCTGTCGCCGCCGCCTTGCGCGCTGGACGTCAGGCGCTGGTGCTGCTGCCCGAAATCGCTTTGACGGCTGAATTTCTGAAACGGATCCAGGAACGCTTTGGGACGCGGCCAGCCGAATGGCACTCAGGCGCCACAATGACAGAACGCCGCCGGATTTGGCGCATGGTTGGGCATGGCCAAGCGCAAGTCGTGATTGGTGCGCGATCAGCGTTGTTTTTGCCCTACCAAAATCTTGGTTTGATTGTGGTCGATGAAGAACACGACACCTCGTACAAGCAAGAAGAGGGCGTGCTGTACAACGCCCGCGACATGGCCGTTTTACGCGCCTCGATCTGTGGTGCGCATGTGGTTTTGGCCAGCGCGACCCCCAGTCTCGAAAGCTGGGCGAATGCGGAAAGCGGCAAGTACAAACGGTTAGAGTTAACCTCGCGGTTTGGTCCTGCCGTGATGCCAACGATGAAAACGATAGACATGCGGGATGCAAAATTGCCGTCGGATCGTTGGGTGTCAGAGGTGCTGAAGGCCGAAGTCGACAAGCGCATCGAGGCGGGCGAACAGGCGATGTTGTTCATCAACCGCCGTGGTTACGCGCCGATCACGCTGTGTCGTGCGTGCGGTCATCAGGTCGGATGCGACGATTGTGATGCGCGCATGGTCGAACACCGGTTTCAAAAACGCCTTGTTTGCCATCAGTGCGGCGAAAGCAAAGAGATGCCGGAAAAATGCCCGTCCTGTGGCGTAGAAGGTCGGATGGCCCCCGTTGGTCCGGGCGTGGAACGGCTGGGCGAAGAGGCGGCAGCATTGTGGCCCGACGCACGGATCGCGACCCTAAGTTCGGACATGTACGGGTCTGCCCGCGCGCTAAAAGCCGAGATTGAATCGATTGCGGCAGGAGGCGCGGACATCGTGATCGGCACACAGTTGGTGGCCAAAGGGCACAACTTTCCGAATTTGACGTTGGTCGGCGTGATCGATGCGGATTTGGGTCTGCAAGGGTCGGATTTGCGGGCCGCTGAACGCACGTTTCAATTGATGCGCCAAGTCGCCGGACGGGCAGGGCGCGCAGAAAAACCAGGCACGGCGATGCTGCAGACGTATCAGCCCGACCATCCGGTGATCCGCGCGATCCTTGCTGGTGACGAAGAAGGGTTTTGGCGGGCCGAAGCGGCAGAACGTGAGCAAGCCGGCGTGCCGCCCTTCGGGCGCATGGCTGGTATCATCGTGAGCGGTCCGGATGTGGCGCAGGTCTTTGATCTGGCAAGCCATTTGGCCCGCAATGACGCGCCGTTGCGCCGCGTCGGGGCGCAGGTGTTTGGACCAGCCCCTGCGCCAATTGCGCGTGTGCGGGGGCGTCACCGTGTGCGCATGTTGATCAAGGCGGACAAGAGCGTTGCCTTGCAAAGTGCGATTTCCAGTTGGTTACGGCAGGTTCAGATCAAGGGCGATGTGCGGCTGGCTGTCGATATCGATCCGCAGAGTTTTTATTGATTCAGAAATAGGTTTGCGCTGCGCGCGCGAGTATTTTTGATCAGAACAAGGGCTTTGGATTTTAGTCCGCCGATGAGCGCATGGCTGCTATGCGTCTGGGCTATATCTCTTGCCAGGCTTTGGGCGTATTGCAAGAATATGTCTGATCCTATCCCTTTGGCGCAAGCCGTTCATTTGCCGCGTTGGCAACGCCCGTTGGTCCTGCTGTTTTTGATGGCTGTGGCCATGCCGATTGCTTTCAACACTTGGGCGGCGTTGCTGAATAACTTTGTGATCGAGGTCGCTGATTTTGACGGCTCGGACATTGGCTTGCTGCACACAGTGCGCGAGATCCCGGGGTTTCTGGCGATTGGTGTCATCGCCATCATTATTTATGTGCGTGAACAGGTTTTGGGGATGGTCTCCCTGATTTTGCTGGGCGTGGCGACGGCCGTGACGGCGTATTTTCCCAGCTTGGGCGGGATTTTGACCCTGACGATGCTCAGCTCGATCGGATTTCACTACTACGAAACCGTCAATCAATCGCTGCAATTACAATGGCTTCCCAAAGACCGCGCACCCAAGATTTTGGGATGGCTTGTGGCAACAGGGTCGGCTGCGACCTTTGTTGTCTATTTGATCATTCTGCTGCTTTGGGAGCCTTTGGGCCTTACCTACAACATCGTCTACATGGTTGGCGGCATGGTTACTGTTGCCATCGCAGTGTTTGCAATGGTGGCGTATCCGCAATTTGACGGGCCAACGCCGCAGCTGAAAAAGATGGTGCTGCGCCGCCGCTATTGGCTGTATTACGCCCTGCAATTTATGGCCGGTGCGCGCCGTCAGATTTTCATGGTGTTTGCTGGTTTCATGATGGTCGAAAAATTCGGCTACGAGGTGCACGAGCTGACCGGTTTGTTTCTGATCAATCTGGTAATCAATATGTTCATCGCGCCCGTTCTTGGCAACGTCGTTCACAAATTCGGTGAACGTAACACGCTGGTTTTTGAATATACCGGCTTGGTTGCTGTATTTCTGGCCTACGGCGGGGTGTACTATCTGGGCTGGGGCGTGGCGATTGCGGCGTTTTTGTATGTTGTGGATCACATCTTTTTCGGGTTAGCGCTGGCGTTGAAAACCTACTTTCAAAAGATCGCGGACCCCCAAGACATTGCGCCCACGGCTGCCGTTGCATTTACGATCAACCACATTGCCGCTGTGGCGTTGCCTGTCGTGCTGGGTTTGCTGTGGTTGGTGTCGCCGTTGCTGGTGTTCTTGATCGCGGCGGGCATGGCTGGCGTGTCATTGATGCTTGCGTTGTTGATCCCGCGCCACCCGGCCCCTGGGCACGAAACCATTTTCAAAATCCGGCTGACGGCTGCGGCCGAATAGCATGCAAGAAGGCCGCTTTCTGACCGGGTCAACACTGGGCCATGTGGTGCGGATGACGGCGACGGGAGCGTTTGGAATTACGTTTGTGTTTCTGGTGGATGCTGCAAACTTGCTGTGGCTGTCACAACTGGATCAGCCTGAATTGGTCGCCGCGATCGGTTTTGTCTATGCGATCCAGTTCTTTTCCGTGTCTATCGGCGTGGGGTTGATGATCGCGGCCACAGCGATGGTTTCGCGCAGTATTGGACGCGGAGAGGCAGAGCTTGCACGCACGCAATCAGCGGCTGCCGCTGCGATTTCAACGATGATCCAAGGGGGCGTCGCGCTGGCGATTCTAACCTTTCGCCACGATCTGGTGGCGATGGCCGGGGCCACTGGTGAGACGGCGGACAATGCGGCGGGGTATCTGGCGCTGACGATCATGTCGCTTATCCCAATGGCAATTTCGCTTAGCTGTTCAGGCACTTTGCGTGCTTATGGGTATGGCAAAGAGGCGATGTATGTGACGCTGACGTCGGGCCTTGTTTTGATGGTGATTGACCCGATCCTGATCCTGTATCTGGAATGGGGTTTGGAGGGGGCTGGAGTTGGCCTCGTGCTGTTCCGGTTCTGTCTGATGGGGCTGGCGCTGTATTTCGCGGTTTATCGTTTTTCACTGCTCGCGCGCCCGACGTTGCGCACAGTTCGCGCCGTCTGGATCCCGTTTATGATCGTGGCTGGACCTGCGATTGCCACGCAAATGTCGACGCCTGTTGGCAACTACATTCTAACCATCGTAATGGCCCCGTTTGGTGACGATGCCGTTGCTGCGTGGGCCGTGGTTGCACGCCTGACCGTGCTGACCTTTGGCGGCATCTTTGCGTTGTCGGGCGCCATTGGTGGCATTTTTGGCCAGAACTTTGGCGCAGGTTTTTATGACCGTGTGCGCAGCACCTATCGCGACGCATTGATCTTTTGCCTCTTTTACACACTGCTGATGTGGGCCGTGTTGGCCAGTGCGACAAACCTGATTATCGTAGCATTCGGACTGTCAGGGCAGGGCGAAGACGTCTTGCGCGCGTTCACATCCATTGGGGTTGGTGGCTTTGTGTTTGTTGGTGCGCTGTTTGTGTCGAACGCGGCGTTCAACAATCTTGGCAAACCGGGACGCAGCACGTTGGTGAACTGGCTTAAAGACGGGGTGATCAGCTGGCCAGCAGCCGCATTCCTATCTGCCAGTTTCGGCGCGGCTGGCGTGATTTACGGCCAAGCCGTCGCGGGCGTCATCATGGGCACCCTTGCGGCACTGTGGGGGTGGCGCTATGTGGCGAGCTTGAACGCTAATGTCGGAACCAAAGTGGCCAAACCGCGCCCCTATCCAAATCCCGACAGATACAGGAGCCGCTGATGCCGACCTTTACTGCACTCACGACACTTATGGGCAAAAAACCGGGTGAAGCTTTGGGCGAGGCGATGGAACGGCTGGTGCCGGAACCCACGGGCATTGGCGTGTTCGAGGTCGAGGACGGATCGGGCCTGTGGGAAGTTGGCGGCTATTTCACCGAAAGCCCGGATGAAACGGCGCTGGCGTTGCTGGCTGCCGCGATGGGCGCAAAACCGTTTGTGATCTCGGAATTGCCGGAAACCGACTGGGTCGCGCACGTGCGCCGTGAATTGGCACCGGTCGAGGCGGGTCAGTTTTTTGTCTACGGGTCACACGACGCAGACAAGGTGCCAGAGGTGTGCGAACCCCTGTTGATCGAAGCGGCAATGGCATTCGGCACCGGCCATCACGGCACGACGCTGGGCTGCTTGCGGGCGGTTGATCGTTTGGACAAGGACGGTTTCGTCGGTCACAACGTGGCTGACATCGGCTGCGGCACGGCCGTTTTGGGCATGGCGGCGGCGCGCATTTGGCCAAATCCGGTGCTGGTGTCGGACATCGACCAAGTCGCGGTTGACGTCGCTATGGTTAATATTGCTGCCAATAATCTGGTCGGACGGGTCATCGCGGTTGAGGCCGCAGGCTTTGATCACCCCGACCTTTTGGCCGCTGCACCTTACGATTTGGTGTTTGCGAACATTTTGAAAGGTCCTCTTGTGGCGCTGGCCCCTGATATGGCCAAACACCTAGCCCCCGAAGGCTATGCGATTCTTTCTGGTATCTTGAACGAGCAAGCGGACGAAGTGATCGCTGTTTATGCACAAAATGGCATCAATTTTGTCCACCGCGAAGAGATCGTTGAATGGACGACGTTAACACTTCGTAAAAAGCCTTAATTGCTGCCTGTTTTTAGACGCATTTGAGCGAAATGCCACGTTTCTGCCACATTCTGAGGGCATAAATATTCTCATGAGATTGGTGGGGGCACTGATCTTTTTGCGGAGGCTGCCATGGTTAATTCCAAGCTTCAATTTAACAATCGACTGCACCTGTTAAGGCGCAAACATTCCAAAATGGCCAATGGCTATACGACGCAAATGCGTGCTGACGGCTTGATCGTCGTGAAACCGCGTCATGTCGCGCGCCGCGGCTTTCCACTAAAGGGTTTGGTTCTGCTGGCACTTGGCCTGTTCGCGTTCAAAGCTCTGATTTTGGCATCTGTCGGGCCTGATGGCTACGGCGAGCGGGTGGCAAAGCTTGAAAACGGTACATTTGTTGAACGCGGTGGTGCTTGGGTTATGCAAGCAGACCCCGCCACTCAGGTTCTTGCCCAATTGATGGGTCCGGTGCTGCGCTAAGGCGCGCCACCACATTTCCCTTCGAAATTTCTAAGCTCGCTTTATGCAGGGCACAAAAAAACCGCGCGGCCCATGAGGCACTGCGCGGTTTTTCTATTCAAACAAAGTGGCAACACCGAGGGAGGACGTTGTTGCCAACCTATTCGTTTGAGGTCGTTCTTACGTCGCGACCTTAGCGGCGGCCGGCGACTGTTTCGATGTCCGCGTAGGACAGGCCGATGTCTTCGAGTTCGCGTGCAGACAACGCAGACAAAGCGTTGCGTGTCATGCGTGCGTCGTTCCAGGAAACGGCCGCGTCAACGATCGCGTGTACGGTTGCGGAAATACGGGCTGCAACTGGGGCAGTGCCGGTGGTTGTGCGGTTTGTTGTGAAAGTTGCCATTGAAGCAGTCCTTTTAAATGTTGGCCGGGATCGTCCGGTCTTGATGAGTGGTATTTAGGTCTTGCACATTTTTTCAGCAACCACCGTTTGCGCATGTTCGATATGCACTCATTGCATAGGTGCAAAATCAAGTTTAACACACGGTAAAGTAAGGCAAAAATGAGGCAGCAAACGTGTCGATTTTGCTTTGAGTTCTGTCGGAAATGACCTGTGCGTGTCGCGTTTTGATGGCAAATGCCGCTTTCATGCTGCGCTGCAGCATCTTCAGGATTAACACAAACCCTCTTGGCGGATGTTCGCGTTTCGTGCTACTTGGTAAAAAAAGATTTAACAAAGCAGGCAGGAGCAGCACATGGTGCGCGTTTTGGGCATTGATCCCGGTCTACAAAACATGGGTTGGGGAATCATTGACGCTGATGGACCCCGTCTGAGCCACGTTGCCAACGGTATTGTGCATTCCTCGCCAAAGGATGATTTGGCGCAGCGATTGTTGTCGCTGTACTGGGGCCTGACGGATGTGATCGATACCTACGGTCCCAAAACGGCTGCAGTCGAGCAGACATTTGTGAACAAAGACGGCGCTGGTACGTTAAAGCTGGGCCAAGCGCGCGGCATCGCGATGCTGGTGCCTGCCCAAGCTGGCCTGAGTGTCGGCGAATACGCCCCCAACAAAGTCAAAAAGACGGTTGTAGGGGTTGGTCACGCCGACAAGGGCCAAGTCGAACACATGGTCAAAATCCAATTGCCGGGCGTCAAGATCGAAGGCCCTGATGCGGCAGACGCCTTGGCCATTGCCATTTGTCACGCGCACCACGGCGGGGCCAGCGGTTTGGCCGAAGCGTTAAAGAAAGCAATCGCATGATCGGAAAACTTACAGGCCGTATTGATTATCGCAGCACCGACCACATTCTGATCGACGTGCGCGGGGTCGGCTACATCGTCTTTGTGTCGGATCGCACGATGGCCGGTTTGCCCGGTGTGGGCGAGGTCTGCGCGCTGTTCACCGATTTGGTGGTGCGCGAAGACTTGATGCAGCTGTATGGGTTTCCGACACTGGCGGAAAAGGAATGGCATCGTTTGCTGACGTCCGTGCAGGGCGTTGGGGCCAAAGCATCACTGGCGATTTTGGGTGCGTTGGGCACAGACGGTGTCAGCCGCGCCATTGCGTTGGGTGATTGGAACGCGATCAAGGTGGCCAAAGGCGTAGGCCCCAAAATTGCGCAACGAGTCGTGTTAGACCTAAAAGACAAAGCGCCGTCAGTTATGGCGATGGGCGGCACGATTGCCCAAGCGATGGGCGACGCAGACGCCGAGGTGATCGAAACGCCAAGCGCGCCGGTGATCCAAAACGTCTCGGCGCAGGCAGAGGCGTTGTCGGCGCTTGGCAACCTCGGGTATGGCCCGGGCGACGCGGCGGGTGCTGTGGCGCAGGCAGCGGGCGAAAACCCGGATGCGCAAACGCCTGCTCTCATTCGCGCGGCATTGAAACTGCTGGCTCCGAAAGGGTAGGCGCGGTGTGTGAACCTTCCTCTGGAAGAACCACACACCTTACTTCATAGATGTGCGTATGATCGAACCTGACCCAACATTGCGTGCTCAAGAGCAACCCGAAGATACGGCCAAGGATTTTGACCGCGCTTTGCGTCCGCAAGCGTTGGACGAATTCGTGGGTCAAGCTGAAGCGCGCGCGAACCTCAAGGTGTTTATCCAATCCGCCAAACAACGCGGCGAGGCGATGGACCATACGCTGTTCCACGGCCCCCCCGGGCTGGGCAAGACGACCTTGGCGCAGATCATGGCGCGTGAATTGGGGGTCAGTTTTCGGATGACCTCGGGGCCGGTTCTGGCCAGGGCGGGTGATCTGGCGGCGATCCTGACAAACCTTGAGGCCCGCGATGTCCTGTTCATCGACGAAATCCACCGTCTGAACCCAGCGGTAGAAGAGGTGCTGTATCCGGCGCTCGAAGATTTCGAACTGGATTTGGTGATCGGCGAAGGGCCCGCGGCGCGCACTGTGCGGATCGAATTGCAACCCTTCACCTTGGTCGGGGCGACCACGCGGATGGGCCTGCTGACCACACCACTGCGTGACCGCTTTGGCATCCCGACGCGACTGCAATTTTACACCGAGGATGAACTGTTCATCATCGTCGAACGCAATGCCCGCAAACTAGGTGCGCCTGCGGACGAAGGCGGCGCGCGCGAAATTGCGCGCCGTGCCCGTGGAACGCCACGCATCGCGGGACGCTTGCTGCGTCGCGTAGTGGATTTCGCTGTCGTCGAAGGCGACGGGCGCGTGACCAAAGCACTGGCCGACAGCGCGTTGACCCGTTTGGGTGTCGACCATTTGGGCCTTGATGGCGCGGATCGTCGCTATCTAAAATTGATCGCTGAGAATTATCAGGGCGGACCGGTTGGCATCGAAACCCTCAGCGCAGCACTCAGCGAAAGCCGCGATGCACTAGAAGAAGTGATCGAGCCGTATTTGTTGCAGCAAGGTCTGATCCAACGCACGCCGCGTGGTCGGATGCTTGCGCAAAAGGCGTGGACGCATTTGGGCATGGCCCCGCCACAATCGCGCGGCGATTTGTTTGACTAAAACCAACGGGACGTGACGATGGACCATTCTGAGATCGAAAAGATGTTCACCCGCGGCGACGGCAGTTTTGCGTTTGCGCGTTGGGGGCGGCCGTTGGCTCCGGTGGTGTTTGGCGTAGATGATGCGACCCTGTCGGTTATCAAAGGCGCGATCGAGGCTGTGTGTCAGGTATCCGGTCACGAGACGATGGACGGCGACGCCGAACTCGGCAGCAACTACATGTGGTTCTTTTTCCGTGACTGGGACGAATTGCTCGAGGTGCCGCGCCTTGGCGACATGGTGCCTGACCTGGAACCGCTTGTGGTCCGCCTTAAAGACGTCGACGCCAACCAGTACCGTGTGTTCCGGTTCGATGACAGCGGCCCGATCAAAGCGGTCTTTGTGTTCCTGCGCATGGACCAAGCACTGAGTGACGTTCCTGCGCAGACATTGGCGTTGTCGCAAGTGGTGCAGTCGATGGTGCTGTGGTCGGATGTCGCGTTCATGGACAAATCGCCGTTGGAGGTTGCGGGCGAAACAGTTGTCTTGCGCCCCGAGATCGGGGCGTTGTTGCGCGCCGCTTATGATCCGGTGCTGCCAGTGGCGACACAAGACAAGACCCATGCGCTGCGATTGGCGGCGCGGGTTGGTGTGACGCTGTGAGCAACGCATTGTGGTTTTCGCTTGCGATCACACCGACATGCTATTTCATTGCCAAAGCCCAAGGTTATTCGGCAGTCTTGGCGTTCGAGGTGCCATTTGTCCAGAAAGTAGCAATCCTGTTCCGTGTGGTCATTATGTGTGTGCCGTATTTTGCAGCCTCTATGGGGCTGGGCTATTTGCTGGTCATACTTCAAGATCGGCTTGACGGTTTGCCGGGTTTTATTGGCATCGGTGGTTTCGGCCTTATTGGGGTGATTGCTGCTTTTGGTCTTTCCCATAGCTTTAGAACGGTGCTTGTCCAAGAGGGTTATATCGGCCCCAAAGGGGAGAAAATTTGCGTGTATTGGGGATTGATTGCGGCTGCCTTAGCGTTCTGCTTTACCTACCGAAACACTGGGCCCCACGCCTAAACCGGAGTTCCACATGACCCATGAATTTCCTGTCACCGTATATTACGAAGACACCGACATGGCGGGTATCGTCTATTACGCCAACTATTTGCGGTTCATTGAGCGGGCGCGCTCCGAAGTCGTCGAACAGATGGGCGTTGATCAACGGGCGATGCGCGACATGGACATTGTGTTTGCTGTCACGCGGGTCGAGGCGGATTATTTAGGCTCTGCGCGGCTAGGCGATCGTCTGATCGTCAAATCCGATCATCACGGTCAAGGCGCTGTGCGTTGGGTCTTTGATCAGCTGGTCGAACTGGACGGCAAACCGATTTTCCGCGCCAAAGTCACCGCCGCCTGCATGACTACGGCGGGTAAGCCAACCCGCCTTCCTGCGGAAATCCGCGCATCATTTGCCAAATAACGCAGCCGTGACGCGGTAATGTTGGCTTTCCCCGTTATGATACGGTAACGGTTGGCGTAATGATGGTCTAAAAACTGACCGCAACGAGAGCAGGCAAATGGAAGCAGAAACACTGGCCTTGGCACAGGAGATTGATTTCTCCATGTGGGCCTTATTCGCACGTGCAACACTTACTGTAAAAATCGTCATGATCATGTTGATCGTCGCGTCGTTCTGGTCGTGGTCGATTATCGTCCAAAAACTGATCAGCTTTCGACGTGCCCGCGCCGAGGCTGCAGAATTTGATCACAAGTTCTGGTCAGGAGAACCGCTAGACGGCTTGTTTGATCAGATCGGGACCGATCCAAAAGGTCAGGCAGAAAAGATTTTTGCTTCCGGCATGATGGAATGGCGCCGCTCGCACCGCGATGATGGTGGTTTGATCGCCGGGGCCACGGCCCGCATTGACCGGTCCATGGATGTCGCCATCGCGAAAGAGGCCGAAAAGCTGGAAAAAGGCCTGTCGGTTTTGGCGACGGTCGGCTCCACGGCTCCGTTTATCGGCCTGTTCGGGACGGTCATCGGCATCATGAACGCGTTCATCGAGATTGCAGAGCAACAAAATACCAATTTGGCCGTTGTCGCACCGGGTATCGCCGAGGCGTTGTTGGCTACCGGTCTTGGCCTGCTGGCCGCGATCCCGGCGGTTGTGTTTTACAACAAACTGAACGCAGACAGTGATCGCATCCTTGGCGGGTACGAAGCCTTTGCCGACGAATTTGCCACCATCCTTAGCCGTCAGTTGGACAGCTAAGTCATGGGGGCTGGTGTAGCACAAAAGGATTCTGGCGGGACGCGTTGTCGCCGCCGTGGCGGGCGCGCGCGTCCGATGTCTGAAATCAACGTCACGCCGTTTGTTGACGTCATGCTGGTGTTGCTGATCATCTTTATGGTTGCGGCCCCTTTGACGACTGTGGGCGTGCCGGTTGAGTTGCCAAAAACCTCAGCCGGTGCGTTGCCCGCAGATCAAGAAGAACCGCTGACCGTAACCATCACGGCCGCAGGGTCCGTCCAGATCCAGACCACCGAAACGCCGCGCAACGAATTGGTTCTGCGGCTGCGGGCTATCGCGGCTGAACGTGACAGCGACCGCGTCTTTTTGCGTGCAGACGGGGCGGTGCCGTATAGTGACGTGATGCAGGTTATGGGCGCGCTGAATGCCGGTGGCTTTTCGAACATCGGTTTGGTGACGGATATCGGTGGGCCAAATCTTGACGCCCCCGTTTCCAATCAATCCGACCAATAAAACGGGTGTGTTTTGAACACAGGTCAGATCATATCGGGGACAGGGCACTTTGTGCTGATCGGCTGGTTGCTGGTTGGAAACGTGTTTCGCGCCGAACCCTTGCCGATTGAGGCGACAGAAGTGTCCGTCATCTCTGGCGAGGCATTCGAGGCGTTGATGGCCGCCCAGCAATCCCCGCAGTCTGCGACGGATGTGGCGCAGCCTGTGCAGCCCGATGTCACGAACGATCCCGTCGAGGTGCCGCAGTCAGAAGACACGTCCGTGGCCCAAGAGGTCCCCGAAGTCGCCCCAACCCCGACTGTCGATCCAACGCCTGAAATTGCCGAGCTGACCCCGCCGCCCGAGGCCGAAGTCGAAGATACAGCGCCCGTTTTGGAACAACCCAGCGAAGATGTTGCGGTTGCCGTGCCTGAATCCAGCGACCGCCCCGTGCCGCGCCCTTCTGATCGTGTCGCCCCCGAACCTGTGGCCCTGCCAGAGCCCGAGGCGACCCCCGATCCTGTGCAGCAAGATGCGGTTGAGCAATCGCAGACTGGCGACACGGTGCAAGAACCGCAGGACGCGACGGCCCCCGAAGAGGCGACGACCGAAATCGTGACGGAGGCCGAAACACCTTCGGCACCGGAAACCTCTGTGCGCCCACCTGCGCGTCGCCCGAAGCCGCCTGCGCAACAACCTGTGCAGCAGGCCGAAACCCAACCGGCAGCCGAGACACCCCAGACGCCGAGCGCGCCTGCGACCAGCGATCCAACGGACGCGATCAACGACGCGCTTGCCGGGGTTCTGAGCGAAGAAGCCCCCAGCGGTCCGCCCCTGTCAGCGGGTGAAAAAGACGCGCTGCGCGTCGCTGTTTCCAGCTGTTGGAACGTGGGCTCATTGTCGTCCGAGGCATTGCAAACCACGGTCGTTGTGGCCGTGTCGATGGCCCAAGACGGCAAGCCCAACACCAGTTCAATCCGGATGACCGGCAGCTCTGGTGGCTCTGCATCGGCAGCAAAACAGGCATTCGAGGCCGCCCGGCGCGCGATTATTCGCTGTGCAAAGGGGGGGTATGATTTGCCAAGTGACAAATACGGACAGTGGAAAGACATTGAAATGACGTTCAATCCTGAAAGGATGCGCATCAAATGATGGTACGATTTTTGGCCGCCGTTTTGGCGATGATGCTGAGTGTAAGCACTGGTTTGGCTCAGTCTGGCCCCTTGCGGATCGAAATCACCGAAGGTGTGATCGAACCGTTGCCCTTTGCGACCCCCAACTTTGTCGCCGAAAACGCCGGCAGTGCGGACATGGGCGCGCAGCTTGCACGCGTTGTCGCGGCAGATTTGCAAGGCACCGGGTTGTTTCGCGAAATCCCGGCCTCGGCCTTTGTCAGCGGCGTGTCGGATTTTGGCGCAGCCGTAAATTACCCCGACTGGCGCGCGATCAATGCGCAGGCGTTGGTGACGGGGGCGGTCAATGTCTCGGGCAACAATGTCACCGTAAAATTCCGCCTGTACGATATTTTCTCGGGTGCTGAACTGGGCCAAGGTCTGCAGTTCCAAGGGACCACCGCAGGCTGGCGTCGCATGGCGCACAAGGTTGCAGACGCCGTCTACAGCCGGATCACCGGCGAAAGCGGATATTTCGACAGCCGCGTGGTGTTCGTTTCTGAATCCGGCCCCAAGAACAAGCGGGCAAAGCGTCTTGCCGTGATGGATTATGACGGTGCCGGCGTGAAATACCTGACCGACAGCCGGTCCATCGTTTTGGCGCCGCGCTTTAGTCCGACGGGTGACCGCGTGTTGTACACATCCTACGAAACCGGTTTCCCGCGCATCTACGTTTTGGATGTCGGATCGGTTCAGCGCCGCGTTTTGGAAAGCGCGCAAGGTTCCAGCAGCTTTGCCCCACGCTTTGCCCCCAACGGGCAGACGGTGGTCTATTCCCAAGCGACGGGCAGCAACACCGACATCTACACGATGGACGTCAATACTGGTCGCACCACGCGCCTGACGTCGGCCCCGTCGATCGAAACCTCACCTAGCTTTAGCCCTGATGGATCGCAGATCGTGTTTGAGAGCGACCGTTCCGGCAATCAGCAGCTGTATGTGATGTCGGCAAGTGGCGGCGAGGCCAAGCGGATCTCGTTTGGCGAAGGCCGGTACGGCACGCCTGTTTGGTCACCGCGCGGCGATCTGGTTGCCTTCACCAAACAATCCAAAGGCCGGTTCCACATCGGTGTGATGCGTGTGGACGGGTCCGAAGAACGGCTGCTGACGGCGTCGTTCCTGGACGAAGGTCCGACATGGTCCCCCAATGGCCGCGTGATTATGTTTCACCGCGAAACCCAAGGGGCATCTGGCCGGTCATCCTTGTATTCAGTCGATATCACGGGACGTAATTTGCGGCCCGTCCAAACGCCTGATGGCGGGTCTGATCCTAGCTGGTCACCGCTACAGAAATAAAATGAAATGCGCCGTGGTATGACAGGGCGCAAAACACGTGTTAACACATGAGTAAATGTATTCGTAAAAATACGGAAAATGATAAGGCAGAGCACTATGAAAACCACCACAAAAGCACTTTTGATCGTTGGGGCGCTGGCCCTTGCAGCCTGTACAAATCCTGACCGCTTTGGCGGCGATGGTGGCGCGCTTGACCCGAATGCGGGTGCCAACACAGGCGTGGTTGCCGGCAGCGCCAATGACCCAAGCTCGGCCGCGTATTTCCAGCAAGCCGTTGGCGATCGTGTGTTGTTCGCAGTTGATCAATCCAGCCTGACCGCGCAGGGCCAAGCCACATTGGACGGACAAGCCGCCTGGCTGACGACCAACGCCGATTACACCGCAGTCATCGAAGGCCACGCAGACGAGCAAGGCACACGCGAATACAACATCGGCCTTGGCAACAAACGCGCAGACGCCGCCCGCAGCTACCTGATTTCCAAAGGTGTGCCAGCGAACCGTTTGCAAATTGTCAGCTATGGCAAAGAACGTCCGATCGAAGTATGCTCTGAAGAGGCATGCTATGCCAAAAACCGTCGCGCTGTGACGGTGCTGGCAGCGGGCTTAACTGGATAAACTAGGGTTTGAGTGGGGTTTTGATGCGATACAGTGCTTTGATTGCTGTCTGTGTGATGTGGCTGCCGTTGGCATCACAAGCGCAAGACAGCGAAACGCTGGCAGACGTTCGTCAGGAATTGACGATTTTGAATGTCGAAACCCAAAAGCTTAAACGCGAACTGTCGACCACCGGCGGCTCCAACGGAACGGTTGGTGCTGGTGGTCTGCTGGACCGGGTCAATTCGATTGAATCCGAATTGCAGCGTTTGACCGACAAAACCGAACAGTTGGAATTCCGCATTGACCGCGTTGTGACTGACGGCACAAACCGTATCGGTGATCTGGAATTCCGTCTGGTCGAACTTGAAGGCGGCGATGTGGGCGCGTTGGCCGAAACATCGACCCTTGGCGGGGCAGGGCAAACGACCACCACAGCCGTGGTGCCCGAACCAACGACGCCGACCAACACAGGCCAACTTGCAAGCCAAGAACAGGCAGACTTTGAGCGGGCGTCGGAGGCGCTCGCATCCGGTAGCTTTCAAACCGCTGCAGAGCAGTTTGCGACCTTTAATCAGACCTATCCGGGTGGTCCGCTAGCGACCACTGCCGATCTGAAACGCGGCGATGCGCTGGATGCAGTGGGTGACACCCGCAATGCGGCCCGCGCCTATCTTGATGCATTCAGTCAGGACCAAACCGGTGTGGATGCGGCAGAGGCGCTCTACAAATTGGGCGCGTCGCTGGGCAAACTGGGTCAAACCAGCGAGGCTTGTGTGACTTTGGGCGAAGTGTCTGCGCGGTTCCCGAATGATCCTTCTGCGTTGCTCGCCAATTCGCAGATGCGCAACATCGGATGCAGCTAGACACGGACTGGCTGCGACAGCAGGGGCAGGACGCGCCGCTTTTGCACTGCGTTAGTACCGGTTTTGGCCGCAAGACTCCTCAAAAAATCGGCATCGCTGTTTCTGGCGGTGGCGACAGCATGGCACTGCTGCATCTGCTGGCGCGCTGTGCGGCACAAACGGGCCATCTGATCGAAGCGGTCACAGTCGATCATGGTCTGCGCCCCGAAGCCGCGGATGAGGCAGCGATGGTCAGCGCGATGTGCCAGCGCGCGAAAATTACACACACCACGTTGCAATGGACCGGTTGGACCGGTCAGGGCAATCTGTCCGCCGCTGCCCGCGATGCCCGTTACGCGTTGATGGCGGATTGGGCCAAAACCCGCGGCATCGAAGGTATCGTTTTGGGCCACACCGGCGATGATGTTGCCGAGACATTTTTGATGCGGTTGGGACGCAAGGCTGGCGTCGATGGTCTGGCCGCGATGAACACCAATTTTGAACGCAACGGCATCCGTTGGGCGCGCCCCTTGTGGCAACAAAGCCGGTCCGAACTGCGCGACTACCTGCGTCGCCATGACGTGCATTGGGCCGAGGATCCGACCAACGATGATCCCAGCTATTCTCGCACCCGTGCGCGGAAAGCGTTGCACACACTTGCTCCCCTGGGGATCGACGTCGAAACGCTGCAAGCTGTCAGCTACAACATGGTACAAGCCCGCACAGCGCTGGAACACTACACCCGCCAAGAGGCTGACTTGCGCGAGGTTCAGCAGGGCGGTGACATCGTATTGCCGCTTGCCCCCCCGTTGCCAATGGACATCGAACGCCGGCTGCTGGGCAAAGCGATCCAGTGGATTGGCGGCATCGGGTATCCGCCGCGCGCAGATGCGATCCCGCATGTGGAAATGCGTCTGCCGGACGCCCGGCCTCATACGGTTGCCGGTTGCGTGCTAAGCGCTGAAAACGGGGCCATCCGCATCACGCGCGAATTCAACACAGTTCGGGATGCGAAATGCCCGACGGATCAGATTTGGGACGGGCGTTGGCGTTTGGACGGCCCTCATTCACACGATCTTGAAGTGCGCGCGCTGGGCGATGCGATCACGGACTGCCCGAACTGGCGGGATTCGGGGGTGCCACGGCGCTCTTTGATGGCCTCACCCGCCATTTTTCGGGGCAAAAATTTAGTCGCAGCCCCAATTGCAGGGTACAATCAGGGTTGGAGCGCGCAGATTGTCGCAAATTTCCAAACCTTTCTGCTTTCGCATTGAAGAAATCCCCACGACCTCTATCTTATAGGCAACGGATCGGGCCAAATTCCTAGGCTGCGACCATAGTTTTTAGGAGATTTTCCTTGGGCAACGCACGCAATATCGCCTTCTGGGTGGTTCTGTTCCTTTTGG
Source organism: Ascidiaceihabitans sp. (assembly GCA_029251465.1). GTDB lineage: Bacteria > Pseudomonadota > Alphaproteobacteria > Rhodobacterales > Rhodobacteraceae > Ascidiaceihabitans. The sequence goes on along the minus strand of JAQXDI010000013.1, from coordinate 6,232 downwards.
TTCTTGCACTGTTCAACCTCTTTAACGGGGCGGACACATCGCAGCAAAGCGGTGGCAGCACATATTCCGAGTTCGTGGCTGACGTCAAAAGAGGGGCGGCCAACGACGTCCAGCTTGACGGCGAGCAGGTCACATATGTTCGCAATGGCGAACGGCGCGTGGCGATCATTCCGGGTGACGCAGCCGTCACCGAATTGCTGATCGACAACAATGTCAGCTTTGAAGCGAAAAAGCAGGCTCAAAGCGGCTTTAGCGCATTCCTTTTGACCATCCTACCAGTGTTGCTGCTGATCGGTGTCTGGATCTTCTTTATGAACCGGATGCAGGGCGGCGGCAAAGGCGGGGCGATGGGTTTTGGCAAGTCCAAGGCCAAGATGCTGACCGAAAAGCATGGTCGCGTGACGTTTGATGACGTGGCCGGCATTGATGAAGCCAAGGAAGAGCTGGAAGAGATCGTTGAGTTCTTGCGCAATCCGCAGAAATTCTCGCGTCTTGGCGGCAAAATCCCGAAAGGCGCGCTATTAGAAGGCCCTCCCGGTACGGGTAAAACACTGCTGGCGCGCGCAATTGCGGGCGAGGCGGGTGTGCCGTTCTTCACCATCTCTGGGTCTGATTTTGTCGAAATGTTCGTCGGCGTGGGTGCATCGCGTGTGCGCGACATGTTCGAGCAAGCCAAAAAGAATGCGCCGTGCATCGTGTTTATCGATGAAATCGACGCGGTCGGCCGTTCACGTGGCGCAGGCTATGGCGGTGGCAACGACGAGCGCGAGCAAACGTTGAACCAATTGCTGGTCGAAATGGACGGTTTTGAGGCGAACGAAGGTGTCATCATCATCGCCGCCACCAACCGCAAAGACGTGCTGGACCCAGCCTTGTTGCGCCCTGGTCGTTTTGACCGTCAGGTGACTGTTGGCAATCCAGACATCAAAGGTCGCGAAAAGATTTTGGGTGTGCATGCGCGCAAAACCCCGCTAGGCCCTGACGTTGATCTGCGCATTATCGCGCGTGGCTCACCGGGCTTTTCCGGTGCTGACCTTGCGAACCTCGTGAACGAGGCGGCGTTGACCGCAGCGCGCATTGGGCGTCGGTTTGTGGCGATGGCTGATTTTGAATCCGCCAAGGACAAGATCATGATGGGGGCCGAGCGCCGCTCGATGGTTATGACCACAGCGCAAAAAGAAATGACGGCTTATCACGAGGCTGGCCATGCGCTGGTTGGCATGACGTTGCCGAAATGTGATCCGGTCTATAAGGCGACGATCATTCCACGCGGGGGTGCGTTGGGCATGGTGATGAGCCTGCCTGAAATGGATCGCCTGAACATGTTCAAGGACGAATGCCACCAACGTTTGGCCATGACCATGGCGGGCAAAGCGGCTGAAATCCACAAATACGGTGCGGATTCTGTGTCAAACGGTCCTGCGGGCGACATCATGCAAGCGTCAGGTTTGGCGCGTGCGATGGTGCTGCGCTGGGGCATGTCCGACAAGGTTGGCAACATTGACTACGCCGAAGCGGCCGAGGGCTACAACGGCAAGACCACAGGCCTGTCCGTGTCCGCCAACACCAAAGAGCTGATCGAAGAAGAAGTGCAGCTGTTCATCCAAGACGGCTATGACTGGGCGATGAAAATCATTCAGGAAAAAGACGTCGAATTTGAACGTCTGGCCCAAGGCTTGTTGGAATATGAAACGCTGACAGGTGACGAAATCGGGCGCGTGATGCGGGGCGAACCACCGCATGCACCTGAGGACGAGGATGACAATGCATCAGACGGCGGCAATGCCCCTAGCTTGACCGCGATCCCAAAGGCAAAGTCGAAAAAGACGCCGCCACCTGCGGATGACGGTCTGCCGGAGCCGACGTAAACTCTGATCACGAAATCAGATAGGTTTCTCACAAAACATCATCACAGATCAAAGGCCTCGCAACTTGCGGGGCCTTTGTTTTTGGATCAATGTTTGGGGGAACCGACCAGGAGAATCTGATGCCAGCCCTTGCCCCCACAGAGTACACCGCCCGCATCACGTGGCTTGGACGTGTCGTGCAAGACGGGGGCACGCTGCGCTCTGAACCGTTGCAAAGCGCATTTACCAGCTTTGACGGGTTTGAGGGCGAGGCGCACGGCGGTGCGACACGGTCGTCGTGTGTGCGCGTGCGATCGCAGTATCCTGAGGGCACGGAAATCCGAAATGTGCGCCAGCTGAGCGTGCTCTCTGTCGAAGAGATCGCCGGGATCGCCGCGACCATGAAGCTCGACGACATCGACCCGAGCCTGATGGGGGTGTCGATGGTGATCGAGGGCATTCCCGATTTCACTCACGTTCCGCCCTCAGCACGATTGCAATGCGGGACGAGCATCGTCATCGACATGGAAAACCGCCCCTGCGTGTTTCCGGGCCGCGAAATCGAGGCCGAGCACAAAGGCTTTGGCAAAGCGTTCAAGCCCGCGGCCAAAGACCGGCGCGGGGTGACCGCGTGGGTCGAACGCGAGGGGCTGTTTCAGATCGGCGACACGCTGCGCCTGCACGTACCTGACCAGCGGGCGTGGCCGCCTTTGGGTGATCTGTTTACCTGAGTACACAGCCCAATCGTTTCCGAAAAGAAACCAGATTACGCGCCAACGCCGCATCAACGGCGGGAAATGTCGGAAATGCAACCTAGTTGAACCCGTACACGGGAGTATGCAGGCGACAAGCATTTCTGCCTGACCACCGAGTAAAGGGATTCTCATGGGCTATAAAACCGACATCCAAATCGCACGCGAAGCCAACAAACTGCCAATTCAAGAGATTGGCGCAAAGTTGGGCATCTCGACGGACGACCTGCTGCCATACGGCCACGATAAAGCAAAAGTCAGCCAAGAGTTCATCAATTCTGTTCAAAACCGCAAAGATGGCAAGCTGATCCTGGTCACTGCGATCAACCCGACACCAGCGGGTGAGGGTAAAACCACAACAACTGTTGGTTTGGGTGACGGCCTGAACCGCATCGGCAAGAACGCCTGCGTTTGTATCCGCGAAGCGTCGCTGGGACCAAACTTTGGCATGAAGGGCGGGGCTGCTGGCGGCGGTTACGCGCAAATCGTTCCAATGGAAGAAATGAACCTGCACTTTACCGGTGACTTTCACGCCATCACATCCGCGCACAACTTGCTGTCCGCGATGATCGACAACCACGTTTACTGGGGCAACGCACTGGACATCGACGTGCGCCGCATCGTGTGGCGCCGTGTCGTTGACATGAACGATCGCGCCTTGCGCACGATCACGGCATCTTTGGGTGGTGTGGCCAACGGCTTCCCACGTGAGGCCGGTTTTGACATCACAGTGGCGTCCGAAGTTATGGCCATTCTGTGCTTGTCCAAAGATTTGCAAGACCTGCAAACCCGTCTGGGCGACATGATTGTGGCCTACACGCGCGAACGTAAACCGATCTATGCACGCGACATCAAAGCCGACGGCGCAATGACCGTTCTGTTGAAAGACGCAATGCAGCCAAACATCGTACAGACGCTGGAAAACAACCCGGCATTTGTTCACGGCGGTCCATTTGCGAACATCGCGCACGGCTGTAACTCTGTTATCGCGACCACAACAGCGCTGAAACTGGCGGACTACGTTGTGACCGAAGCAGGCTTTGGCGCGGATCTTGGCGCTGAAAAATTCCTGAACATCAAATGCCGCAAAGCGGGCTTGTCCCCGTCTGTTGTCGTTTGCGTTGCCACAGTGCGCGCGATGAAAATGAACGGTGGAGTGGCCAAGGCTGATCTGGGTTCTGAAAACGTCGTAGCGGTTCAAAACGGGTGCCCGAACTTGGGTCGTCACGTTGAAAACCTGAAATCCTTTGGGGTGCCAGTGGTCGTCGCGATCAACCACTTTGTCACGGACACGGACGCCGAAGTGCAAGCGATCAAGGACTATGTTGAAAGCCAAGGCGCCGAAGCGATCCTGTCGCGTCACTGGGAACTGGGGTCCGAAGGGTCCGCAGATTTGGCCACACGTGTTGCCGAAATCGCAGACTCAGGTGTTGCGAACTTTGCACCGATCTATCCTGATGACATGCCACTGGCCGAAAAAATCAACACCATCGCCAAGCGTATCTACCGCGCGGACGAAGCGTTGATGGATCAAAAGATCCGCGATCAGCTGAAAACATGGGAAGACCAAGGCTACGGCAACTTGCCGGTCTGCATGGCGAAAACGCAATACTCGTTCACCACGGACCCAACAGTTCGCGGCGCGCCAACGGGCCACTCTGTGCCTGTGCGTGAAGTACGTTTGAGCGCGGGTGCGGGTTTTGTCGTCGCCATCTGCGGTGAGATCATGACAATGCCGGGTCTGCCACGTGTCCCATCCGCCGAGGCAATCTGCCTGAACGACAAAGGCGAAGTCGAAGGGTTGTTCTAAACCTTTAGGCTTGCGAGAAAACAGGGCGGAGCGATTGGGCATCGAGCCACAATCGCTCCGCCCTTAACGCCTTTGGCGTCAAGACCGCCACATCGGCGGTGAGTATTTGAACAGCGAATGATGGGGTGTCTCAGATGGCAGCAACAGTAATTGACGGCAAAGCCTTTGCGGCAACCGTGCGTGACAAAGTGAAAACACACGTGACCCGTTTGGTCGCAGATCACGGCATTACGCCGGGTTTGGCTGTGGTTTTGGTAGGCGAAGACCCGGCGAGCCAGGTTTACGTTCGTTCCAAAGGCAAAATGACCGTCGAAGTCGGCATGAAGTCAGTCGAGCATAAGCTGGATGTGAACACCTCCGAAGCCGATTTGCTGGCCGTCATCGATCAGTTGAACAATGATCCTGAAATCCACGGCATCCTGTGCCAATTGCCGCTGCCAAAGTATTTGGACGAAGATTTGATCATCAACTCGATTTCGCCCGCCAAAGACGTTGACGGGTTTCACATCTCGAACGTTGGTTTGTTGGGCACGGGTCAAAAATCTATGGTCCCTTGCACGCCGCTGGGCTGCTTGATGATGCTGCGCGATCACCACGGGTCGATTTCGGGCATGGACGCTGTTGTTGTTGGTCGCTCGAACATTGTGGGCAAACCGATGGCGCAATTGCTGCTGAACGACAGTGCAACCGTCACCATCGCACATTCGCGGACCAAAGATTTGGCCGACGTTGTGCGCCGTGCTGACATTGTTGTTGCCGCGGTGGGTCGTCCTGAAATGATTCCGGGCGATTGGATCAAAGAAGGTGCAACCGTCATCGACGTAGGCATCAACCGTCTGGACGCGCCAGAAAAAGGCGAGGGCAAAACCAAGTTGGTGGGCGACGTACATTACGAATCTTGTGCCGCGCGCGCAGGGGCCATCACGCCAGTTCCGGGCGGCGTTGGGCCAATGACGATCGCGTGCTTGCTCGCCAATACGGTCACGGCGTGCTGCCGCGCCAACGGTTTGGAAGAGCTGGAAGGGCTGACCGCTTAACCGCCGGTCAACACCTCAAACATAATTCGGCCGGGCAATATCGTGAATATTCCGGCGACGACAAGCGCACCAAAAATGAGGGATTTCATGCCTCTTTGGTGCGCTTTTACGTTGTGCAATCGGGCCGCGCGCACGTTCATCACCAATGCCCCTAGCGTGAAAACAGACAGCAGATGAATAAGGCTGAACGGCCCGAATTGCTGTATTGTGCTGATCCAAAAGCTGGAAAATGCGACGCAACCCATTGAAATCACCCAAGCCCATCCCAAAATGCGGTGAAACCTTTATCCGCGTTTGAATACAAACAGGACCAGAGTTAGGATGACGAGGAACAGGGTCACCATTGCGTGTGCCTGCACTACAAGTGGTGCGTTTTGAAGGGGGGCGAGGATCATGTCAGTGTCCGTGTTTCAAAAGATACAACCGTTAGGACGGACAATGATTTTTCGCGCAATTGACCATGCGCCAAAGGGGCGATCCCTTCGTGAAAGTCTGCAATTTGGATGGGCAAACCGTTGACGGTGCGTGAAATGCAGTGGCTTTGGATACCTTTGGGCATCTGGGCGATTGCCATTGTGCTGACGGCTGTGTCCGGTCCATTCGGGACGCATGAGGCGATGACATTCTTGCCACGTGCCGTTTATTGGTGTTGTGTGTGCGCCGCATCGTAGCTAGGGTCAGGACCCATTAACTGATTGAGCCTGTCGTGTTGTTATGATTCACGACCCCTAGTTGTAGGGGGATATGATGAGCAATTTGTATTGGCTGACTGAGGCGCAGATGCAG
>JAQXDI010000049.1 GCA_029251465.1 Ascidiaceihabitans sp. | reverse complement strand
GATCGAACGCACCCGTACGCTGATGGGATTGCCCGCTCTGCAATCTGCTGCCCAATGACCGCGTCTGCCCCCTCATTGGCGATCGTCGTCAAAGGCTGGCCGCGCCTGTCAGAGACTTTCATCGCCCAAGAATTGGTTGCCTTGGAAGAAGCCGGCCTGCCATTCGAAATCTGGTCATTGCGCCACCCAACGGACGTAAAGCGCCACCCGTTGCACGACCGCTTGCAGGCCCGCGTGCGTTATTTGCCGGAATATCTGCGCGACGAACCGGAGCGTGTCACCACCGCAATGGACGCCGCACGCGTGATGCCTGGATTTGCGGATGCCGAGGCTGCGTTTCGCGCGGATCTGGCGCGCGATGACACGCCAAATCGCCGCCGCCGTTGGGGCCAAGCCTGCGTGATGGCGCATGAAACCCCCGACGCTTTGCGCGGTATTTACGCCCATTTTTTGCATACTCCGTCGTCGGTTGCGCGCTACGCTGCTATCCTTTTGGGCCTGCCATGGTCGTTTTCCGCTCACGCAAAAGACATCTGGACCTCGCCCGAATGGGAGCTGGGTGAAAAGCTGTCAGATGCATCACATGGCGCACATTTTGGGGCGACGTGCACCGCATTCGGGGCCGATCATCTGAACGGTTTGGCAAACGGCACGCCTGTTGATCTGGTCTATCACGGCCTTGATTTGGCGCGTTTTCCCGCGCCGCCGAAACGTGAATTGCGCCAACCCAACGACCCGTTTGTGATGCTGTCCGTTGGCCGTTTGGTCGAGAAAAAGGGCTTTGATCGCCTGATTGCCGCGCTGGCTTTGTTACCCGCTGATTTGAACTGGCGCTGGATACATATTGGCGGTGGCGCGTTGCAAGATCAGATGCAACAGATGGCCCATGATCACCGGGTGCACGACCGCATCGATTGGCGCGGTCCTTGTGATCAGCCAGAGGTGATTGCCGCCATGCGCGCGGCAGATTTGTTCGTGTTGCCCAGCCGTGTCGCCCAAGACGGCGACCGCGACGGCCTGCCCAACGTTTTGATGGAAGCCGCCAGTCAAAAATTGGTGATTTTGTCGACGCCTGTGTCTGCGATTCCGGAATTTATCGACACCGAAGTGCATGGCGTCCTGAGCCTCGATACCCCGGACGCTTTGGCCACCGAAATGCGCCGCTTTGCCTATGATCCGGCCCTTGGCGCAACGATGGCCAACGCCGCTTTTGCGCGCTTGACCAAAGATTTTCTGATGGCCCCGGGCATCGGACAGCTCGCCGTTCGATTGCGTGCAATGCTGGCCGGTTCAACCCCGTGAAACTGGCGTTTTACGCGCCGTTAAAGCCTGCGGATCATCCGACCCCATCGGGTGATCGCGCCGTGGCACGGGCCTTGCTGTCTGCGCTGCGCGATGGCGGGCATCAGGCAAATATCGCCTCTGATCTGCGCAGTTTTGAACCATCTGGATCACCCACAGCCCAGCGTAATCTGATGACCAAGGCCGCAAGCGAAATTGAGCGCCTCATCCCGATTGGGAAACGTCAAAACTGGGCGGCATGGGTGACCTATCACAACTACTACAAGGCCCCCGATCTGATTGGGCCGACGGTTGCGGCAGCGCTAGGGATCCCGTATCTTTTGGTCGAGGCAACCCGCGCCAAAAAGCGCCTTGGCGGCCCTTGGGATGTCTTTGCGCAAGCGGCTGAGGCGGCTTGTGATGCGGCATCAGCAATATTTTTTGTGACCGAACGTGATGCTCAATCGTTGCGGCGTGACGCGCCCGATGGCCAGCAATTGATCCATCTGCATCCATTTCTCGATCGCTCTGATCTGCCAGAAATGTCGACCCACAAAGGCAATATGCTGAGCGTTGCAATGATGCGTCAGGGCGACAAACTGGCGTCTTACAAACTGATCGCAGAAACCTTGGCGAAATTGCCTGAAGGCATGCAACATATTGATATTGTTGGGGATGGGGCCGCACGTGCTGACGTCGAAAACTTGTTTGCACCCTTTGCACAGACCGTCACTTTTCACGGCGCACTGGATGCCGCTGCCCTAGCAACGCTGTATTCTCAAGCCAAACTATTGTTCTGGCCCGGTGTAAACGAAGCCTTTGGATTGACCTATCTCGAAGCGCAGGCAGTCGGTGTTCCGGTCGTCGCCCAAGACCGGCCCGGCGTCTGTGATGTGACGTTTGGACCTCAGCCGTCGATAGATGCGGGACCTGCCGGAATGGCGCAGGCAATCACGAAATTGATGCAAGACCCTGACCATCACCACAGCCAATCCACAGGTGCGCGCGCCTTTGTTGCGCAGGCACATTTGCGTCCGTCGGCGGCGCAAACACTTCACGATATTCTGACCACACTTACGCGGGCGGCCACATGATCAAACTTGCACTTTTGCGCCACGGACACACCCCTTGGAACCGCGCAGGACGCATCCAAGGGCGCACCGATATTGCTTTGGATGACGATGCGCGTGCGCAATTGGGCGCCCTGCAATTACCGAGCCAATGGCAAGACGCCGAGCTGTGGTCCAGCCCTCTGAAACGCGCGTATGATACGGCCGAATTGGTGGCAGGACGCGCACCTTTGACCGACGCGGCATTGACCGAAATGGATTGGGGCGAATGGGAAGGCCAGCATGGCAAAGACCTACGCGCGGCCCCCTCCAGCGGCTTTACGGATATCGAAGATTGGGGTTGGGATTTCGCCCCGCGTGGCGGTGAGAATGTCGGCGCGCTACGCGATCGATTGCTGCCTTGGGCGAATGGGCTAACCACCGACACCGTCGCGGTTTGTCATATCGGCGTGATGCGGGTGTTTATGGCCCATGCAACGGGTTGGAATTTCGCAGGACCAGCCCCATTTCAGATCAAACGCAACCGTCTGTTTGTGATCCACATTGATCAAAATCAATGGACCGCGCAGCCCGACCCAGTCCGATTGATTGAGCGCACCGCATGAAGTTACTGATCGTCGTCACGCACCTGTTGGGCACCGGCCATCTGAGCCGGGCACTAACACTTGCGCGGGCTTTTAGAGAGGCCGGTCATGATGTGCATTTGGCCTCAGGCGGTATGCCCGCACCGCAGTTAAACACTGACGGGGTGGACATGATCCAGCTGCCGCCTTTGCGTTCGGACGGGGTAAATTTCACACGTCTTCTAGATGATCACGGCAACGACGCCAGCCTTGAGTATCACAGTGATCGACAGGAAAAACTAAGCACGACATTTCACGATCTTCAGCCGGACGTTTTGATCACCGAGCTGTTCCCCTTTGGTCGCAGATCACTGCGATTTGAATTTGATCACTTGCTTCGCGCGGCGCAGGCTTTGGCAAAACCTCCGCTGATTTTGTCCTCGATCCGCGACATCCTTGCGCCGCCCTCCAAACCCACCAAGGCCCAGTTTGCTGATGATGTGATCGCGCAATTCTACGACGGTGTTCTGGTGCATTCGGATGCCACAATAACACCCCTCGAACTTAGCTGGCCGGTGCCCAAAACGATGGTGCCCAAGCTGCACTACACCGGGTTCGTCGCGCCCCCTGCCCCGCCCGTTCATCCTAAGGCGTCAGGCAAAAACGAGATCCTAATTAGCGCTGGTGGCGGCGATGTTGGCACGCATCTGTTTGACACCGCAAAAGAAGCGGCGCAGCTGGAATCCGATCACACATGGCGCATTCTGGTGGGCGGACAAAAGGCCGGTGACCGCATGCGCCATTTGCAGTCGAATGCCCCTGACAATCTGGTGGTTGAGGCCGCGCGCCCTGACTTTCGCGCGATGCTGCACCACGCTGCCGCATCTGTGTCGATGTGCGGCTACAACACTGCGTTGGACGTGTTGCAAACCGGTGTGCCTGCCGTGTTCATCCCTTTTGATGAAGGTGGCGAAGTTGAGCAGTCTTTGCGTGCTAAATCATTGGCAAACCACAATCAAATTCAGCTTGTGAAAAATGGTGATCTGACGCCTGCGACGTTGCAAGGTGCCGTCAAAGCAGCGATTTCCGGGCCCAAACGCGCAAGCACCGGAAGCTACGATGGCGCCAATGAAACGGTGCGGATTGTTGAAAGCATGTTCTTGAAACGGTCGGCAACATGATCGACTGGTCCCCTTTACGATCAGCGCTGGCGCGGTGCCGTGCAGACAACATTTCTGTCCCGATCTGGTGGCGCGATGATGACGCGATTGAACCCTCTGCCGCTTTGCGTCGCCTCAGCAATCTGGCCAGTGATCTGCACATTCCAGCCCACCTGGCCGTCATACCCGCGCATGCGCAAAACAGCCTTGTGCCTGTGATCAACGACGACCCTTTTCTGCATCCCTTGGTGCACGGTTGGGCGCACCACAACACCGCCCCTCAGGGTCAGAAGAAGTCGGAATTTGGTGTCCCTCGTGAACAGGCGATCCTTGATGCAACCCGCGCATTGACCCGGATGCAGACCCTATTTGGAAAGCAACTGATCGCAATGTTCGTCCCCCCGTGGAACCGGATCGACGCGGCGTTAGTATCCGAATTGAAATCGGCAGGATACGGTGCCCTGTCCACGTTTGGACCTCGGTCAAACACCCTGAACATTGCGCAGATCAATACCCACATTGATCCGATTTTTTGGCGTGGTCACCGTGGGTTAGTCGACCCAAATGACGTGATTGAACAAACCGTAACGATGCTTGACGCGCGTCGTATTAGCGCCCAAGACGCGAGCGAACCTTTGGGGTATCTGACGCATCACCTTGTGCATGACGACCCAATCTGGGACTTCTCGCGCGGTATTCTAAGCGAGCTACAAAACGGCGGGGCCACCTGCGTGACCATGAAAGACTATATAAAATGAGCCGACTTGAATCGTTTCGCCGCCGCCTTACCGCGCAAATCGATGGCATCAATTGGGCCATTGAACAGACCCGCGAAGTACAGGGCGATATTCTGGAAATGGGGCTTGGAAACGGGCGCACTTATGACCACCTACGCGAGAACGCTAAGCGCCGCATTTGGGTGATTGATCGCGTGTTGCAATGTCATCCGTCGTGCATTCCGCCCGAGGCTGATTTCCTTCAGGGCGAGGCCGACGAGATGCTGACACAGCTCGCAAAAAAAGGCGCTCAAGTCGCTTTGGCGCACTACGATTTCGGCTTTGGCATCAAAGAAAAAGACGTCGAAGAGGGTGCTCGTTTGTCGCCCTTAATCGCGGCCGTGATGGTGCCCGGCGGATTGGTCGTGTCGCAACAGCCATTGGTGGGATTCACGCAAATCTGGGGCCCTGACAGCATCGATCGCGAACGATATCTGTTCTACCGCGCACCCTGATCTGCCCCCCTTGTACGATAGATTTGATCCGTTAGGATAGTGATCAATGAGCCCGAAAGCGGCCTAAATCGACAAGGGAAGACACCATAAAAAATAAAATAATTACAACTGCTTGCGGCATAATTTGCGCATCCGCAACGTTTGCAGGGACGCTGAATTTGACGCCTGCGAATCCGCAACCTAGTGGGCTGACAGAAGGCTTGGCAGTGTCCTACGCCTACCCCGCGGATGTGAAATCATTGTCGCAGGCCGAACGCATTGCCAAAGGTGCCAAACCAGGAAAACCGCTTGCGGGCATGGATTACATCGACACCAAAGACGGTGACAAGACGCTCACATCCACCAAGGCCCACCACGTGGTCGCCGACATTTCCGGCTACGTTGCTTTGACGCAGCAGGCACCTATACCATTGATTTCCTTAGCAATGACGGGCTGCAGGTCAAGATCGGCGGACAGGAAGTTGCGTTCTTTGACGGCCGTCATCCCTGCAAAGAAAGCGATCCTGCAACCGTCAAAGTGCCCTCTGCCGGATGGTGCGAACTGAGCGCGCTATACTTCCAGCGCACAGGGTCTGCTTGCCTACACATGCGCGCCGGAATGGGCGAACCGGACTGGATGGAAAACGCATCCTTCGGCCACTAATAAGCCACCGCGCGGTTGGTTAAACCAGCCGAAATCGGCATGTTTTAGCGTGCAAACTGTACAGATTTCGCAAGAAAATGTGCAGTTTGCGCCCTTTTTTTTGCCCGATATCCGGCCCCAAAACGGCGTTCTGCACAGATTTTCACGACTTCTGCGCAGTTTTAAAACCAACGCCGAGGGTCACACAAATGTTACCGCATATTCATGAAATTTCTTTTACCGATTTCCGTAAAAACGCGTCTTCGGCGCTGAAGCTGGTGACGGCTGAGGGTGGCAATTTGTGGATCACCCGTCACCACAAACCGATCTGCGCCGTGGTGCGGATGCGGGACGCGCATTTGCTCGCGAAATTGCAGGGGCACAACATGAAAGAGATGATGGGTCGGCTCGAGGTTGACGCAGCCCGGATGCAGGCTGCCAAACGGTTGGAACGCAAATACGAGCTGACCGAGATTGCGGGCAAAGAATGGGAATACCCGATCTTTGGGCCCTAGGTTTCGACGCGGGATTTAGCGCTTTTTGACGAACTCGGTCAGGATCACGATGCGCTGTCCTTCGACGCGCCCCTCGATGTGCGCGGGGTTGTCGGCGACCAGCGAAATGCGCTGCACGGCGGTGCCACGTTTGGCTGCAAAGCCACCGCCTTTGACGGGCAAATCCTAGATCAAGACGACAGTGTCACCAGCGGCCAGTGGCACGCCGTTGCTGTCCTTGTGATCCAAGACTGGGGCGACGTTGTCGGCCCAAAGGCGCGGTAATCCCCCCTAAAATTAGCGGTGTTCAAAAGTAGAATTTTCTCGGCAAGATATCTGAGGAGATTTACGATGAAGAACGGACGATACAGCGACGCGCAGATCATGGGCATCTTGAA
>JAQXDI010000046.1 GCA_029251465.1 Ascidiaceihabitans sp. | reverse complement strand
TGGTAGGCCCGGCAGGACTTGAACCCGCAACCAAAGCGTTATGAGCGCTCTGCTCTAACCAGTTGAGCTACAGGCCCGCCATATCAGCTTGCTACCAGACAAGGCGGTGCAGTCAAGCGCGAAGCGGGCGCAAAATGCACGCGAAAGCAGCTGTGCGCGCAATCCAGATGTTCCCTTTGGTACGCCTTTAGCTTATGGGCTTGCCCATACTGCATTCGGGTGTTGAACGACCTTGAGAGGAACGCTGCCATGGACACGAAAAAGAACGTTATTACCTACGCCGATGCGGGCGTCGATATTGACGCAGGCAACGCGCTGGTGGAACGGATCAAACCTGCGGCCAAGCGGACATCGCGGTCGGGCACAATGTCCGGTCTTGGTGGATTCGGGGCAATGTTCGATCTAAAAGGTGCAGGGTTCAAGGACCCGATTTTGGTTGCAGCGACGGACGGTGTGGGCACCAAGCTGCGCATCGCGATTGATACAGGCAACGTTGACGGTGTTGGCATCGATCTGGTTGCCATGTGCGTCAATGATCTGGTGTGCCAAGGGGCTGAGCCACTGTTTTTCCTGGACTATTTTGCGACGGGCAAGCTGGAGCTTGACCAAGCTGCGCGCATCATCGAGGGCATCGCGACGGGCTGTGAACGCTCTGGCTGCGCGCTGATTGGTGGCGAAACGGCTGAAATGCCGGGCATGTACCCGGCGGGCGATTTCGATTTGGCAGGCTTTTCGGTCGGCGCGATGGAACGTGGCCACGACTTGCCGGCCAACGTCCAAGCCGGCGACGTGCTGCTGGGCCTTGCATCGTCTGGCGTGCACTCCAACGGCTATTCACTGGTGCGCAAACTGGTCGAAACGTCGGGCCTTGCGTGGGGCGATGATTGTCCTTGGCAGGACGGCACGTTGGGTGCTGCGTTGCTGGAACCCACAATGTTATACGTCAAAGGCTGCGTCGCCGCGATTGCCCAAGCCGACACAGTGCACGCTTTGGCGCACATCACGGGGGGCGGTTTGACAGAAAACCTGCCGCGGGTTTTGCCAGATGATTTGGGCGCCGAAATCGATTTGAACGCGTGGGATTTGCCCGATGTTTTCAAATGGTTGGCAGGCATTGGCGGCATGGCCGAGGCGGAATTGTTGAAAACCTTTAACTGCGGTCTTGGCATGATTGCCGTTGTTGCAGCCGACAAAGTTGACGCCGCGCGCGCCGCATTCACGGACGCAGGGCACGACGTTGTGCAGATTGGCACGATTACACAAGGGCAGGGCGTTTCGTACAAGGGCGCGCTTTTGTGACAAGACGCGTTGCGATCTTTGTGTCGGGCGGTGGTTCGAACATGCGCGCGCTGGTCGAGGACATGACTGGCGATCATCCTGCGCGCGCCTGCGTCGTGGTGTCCAACAACGAAAACGCAGGCGGCATCGCGTGGGCCCGCGCCAGAGGTATCGCAACCGAAGTCGTGGATCACCGACCCTTTGGTGAAGACCGCGCCAGTTTTGAAGCGGCCCTGAACGCCGCCTTGGACAAACACACGCCCGATCTGATTTGTCTGGCCGGATTTATGCGCGTTTTGACCGCCGGTTTTGTCGGACCTTGGCAGGGGCGGATGCTGAATATCCACCCATCGCTGCTGCCGAAATACAAAGGGTTGAACACCCACGCCCGGGCCTTGGCGGCGGGGGATACCGAGCATGGCTGCTCTGTGCACGAGGTCACGGCCTTGCTGGATGATGGACCGATCCTGGGGCAGGCGCGTCTGAACGTTGCAGATGGTGACACCGCAGACACACTAGCCGCGCGGGTTCTGGTGCAAGAACACCGCTTGTATCCAGCTGTGTTGCGTCGTTTTGTGACAGGTGAACACGGATGTCTTAACGTCAACGCTGAGTGACTAGCCTTTGATCTGGTGATGGTGTAATCCTGACAGACTTTCGCGCCAATAGGACTGTAGAACACCGCATGAGAACGTTGACAACGACCGAAGATCTGGCCGCTTACTGCAAAGAAGCGCAAGCCCATCCCTATGTGACCGTCGATACAGAGTTCCTGCGCGAACGTACCTACTATTCAAAATTGTGTTTGATCCAACTGGCGATGCCGGGCACTAATGATTCTGGCGCTGTTCTGGTTGACCCACTGGCGACGGGCATTTCGCTGGAACCTTTGTATGAATTGTTTCGCGACACGTCTGTGGTCAAAGTGTTTCATGCCGCACGTCAGGATCTTGAAATCTTTTTTGTCGACGCGCAGGTGTTTCCTGAACCGTTGTTTGACACCCAAGTGGCCGCGATGGTTTGCGGCTTTGGCGAACAGGTGGGTTACGAAACTCTGGTGCGCAAAATCGCGCATGAACAGGTCGACAAAACATCCCGCTTTACCGATTGGTCGCGCCGCCCGCTAAGTGACGCGCAAAAAACCTACGCCTTGGCCGATGTGACACACCTGCGTCAAGTCTATGAATTCCTTGCTGCCAAACTGGCGGAAAGCGGGCGTTCGCATTGGGTTGAGGAAGAATTGCACATCCTGACCAACCCCGGCACCTATATCATTGAGCCGCAAAACGCGTGGAAGCGGATCAAAACCCGCACGAATTCTGGTAAGTTTCTAGCGATCGTGCAGGCGCTAGCAGCCTTTCGTGAAGAATTTGCTCAAACCCGGAATGTTCCGCGCAACCGCGTGTACAAAGACGACGCATTGGTCGAATTGGCCAGTAACAAGCCAAAATCCTACGAAGAATTGGGCCGCTCGCGTTTGCTGCTACGTGAAGCACGCAAAGGCGAAATCGCCGATGGCATTTTGGCAGCGGTGCAGGCTGGTCTGAATTGCCCGCCTGAAAAGGCACCCAAAGCACCTGCAGGCAGTGAAAAACTGCAAGTTAATCCGGCACTCGCGGATCTGTTGCGGGTCCTGCTAAAGGCCAAAACAGAAAGCGCTGGCGTTGCCGCTAAACTGATTGCACCCGCGTCTGATCTGGATGCGCTTGCGGCGGGCATGCGTGATGTTGCTGCCCTGTCGGGCTGGCGCGCAGAAGTGTTCGGGCAAGACGCGTTGCAACTGTGCGAAGGCAAGATTGCCTTGGCTGCGGTTGGAAATGACGTGAAAATCGTCCCGCTGGACTAAGCGCTGATGTGCGACACGCACACCTTACCATGACCGCGAAACTGAAGTTTACCTGCTTAGCGGCGACGGGATGTCCGCGCGTTTCGGGCTGCCACAACCCGAATAGTGCGCACATCGCGCAAATCCTGATCGGTCAGCGCACGCGCTGCGACAACCGTTCGGGTGTGTTCTGAGCCGACGGATTGGGCTGTGCTCGGTTGAATACCTTCAAGGCGGTAGGTCAGCACACCATCAACCGGTGTTTCATCATCAGTTTGCGGCGTTAGCTGAACGCCGTGCACACCTTGCGTTTTGGTAAGGCCCGTGGCGCGCACAATCGCTCCACCAGGGACCCGCTCGATGACAAGGCCGGTGACTTGATCAATTGGGTTGCCGAAATACGCGTCACGGTCCGCGCGTCGTTTTGCGAACAGGCCGGTTCGGGCCGCCGGGATCAAAGGATTTGTGTTGGCCTCTTGTACCTCGATCGGTGCCGAGCGCGATTTGCCAAACCAGTTTGCAGGATTAACGCGACTGTCGCGCACGGCACCGCAAGCGGTAAGAGCCACTGCTGAAATCAAAAGGGCGGAAGTGAGAATGCGCATAAGTCTGCCTGCAACGGTTGTTTGTATGTTTGGTAGCCTATCCGTTGGGGCTTGAAAAGGTGGGGCCTTAAAAAGGCTGGCGGTGAAAAGGGTGTGGACCTTTGCACAGGCCGGCCCTACCTGTGCATCTGTCAGTTGATGGCACACCCGTGACACACAAAATGAGGTTGCAATGGCAAGCCCAGCTTTTGAAGAGATCGTCGAAGATTTTGAATTTCTGGACGATTGGGAAGACCGGTATCGCTATGTCATCGATATGGGCAAGGCGATGGAACCGCTGGATGACGCCCTAAAGGTAAACGCGACCAAGGTTGACGGATGTGCTTCGCAGGTGTGGATACATCCGGTGATCGATGCGGGCGTGTTCCGGTTTGACGGTGACAGCGATGCGTTGATTGTACGCGGATTGGTTTCTGTTTTACGTCATCTTTACAATGACTTGCCGCGCGAAGCTGTCATGGATGTGGACGCATTGGCAGAGATGACGCGACTGGGTTTGAACGATCACTTGTCAGCGCAACGGTCCAACGGTGTACGTGCCATGATCGAGCGGATCAGGTCTGTTGCCAGCGCGTAAGCTGTTACAAATCCGCCAGCGTGGTCGCTAGATCTCCGTAACCGGTAAGGCGCCGCTCAAACGTTAGTCCAAGACGGTCTGCAGCAATTTTGGCTTTTTCGGTCAGCTCCGGATCATCTGTCTGCGCTTGGTACACCAGTTTTTCGTAGTTGCCGAAATACATGTCACGCAAGTGTGGATGCCGATATAGTCCCATCGGTTTGATGATGAACGCGTCGAACTGGCGCACCAGAAAATCAGTCAGGTAAAACGTGGTGATTTCAGTTTCACTTTGTCGCGCAAACTGTTCATTTCCCTCAAAAAAACTATAGCAGTGCGGGCCTGCGACCATCTCAACACCCATCTCTTTGCAAGCCGCTTGTAGCAATCCACCGGTGCCGCAATCCGCATAAACCACAAAAATACTATCGTAGTCTGCACTGTGTTTGGCGACAGCTTCACGTACGCTTTGGGTGATTTTGTCAGGATACAAATGGTACTTGGCGGGCAGGCAGGTCAGGTCCATATGGTCCCAGCCGTTGATCGCCTTAAGGTCCAGAATTTCGCGCGCCAAAGCACCACAGGCGATCAATAAAATACGTCCGGCTTTCGGCTTGGCTTCGATCACATCTAGCCCATGATCGGTCAGCGTGCTGTCTGAAATCTTTTCCATCTGGAAATCCTAACAAAAAAGGCCCGCTCTGATAGTTTCAGAACAGGCCCAAATGTCTTGAGTCGTCGCGTAACGTTACGCAGACAATTGGTTGTGCTTTTTGCCCATCCACTCTTTTGCCGTCTCAACCGCCACGGCGGCATCACGACAATACGCATCTGCGCCAATGGCTTTGCCAAACTCTTCGTTCAACGGGGCACCACCGACCAAAACGATGTAGTCATCGCGGATACCTTGTTCAATCATCGTGTCGATCACGACTTTCATGTAAGGCATCGTTGTTGTCAGCAGGGCAGACATGCCCAAAATGTCGGGGCCTTCGGCTTCCATCGCCTCAAGGTAACCTTCAACGGCGTTGTTGATGCCAAGGTCGACAACTTCGAAACCGGCACCTTCCATCATCATACCGACAAGGTTTTTGCCGATGTCGTGAATGTCGCCTTTGACCGTGCCGATCACCATTTTGCCAACGCGCGGTGCGCCGGTTTCGGCCAACAACGGCTTCAGAATGAACATGCCACCCTTCATCGCGTTCGCGGCCAACAACACTTCGGGAACGAACAAAATGCCATCGCGGAAATCGTGGCCGACAATAGTCATGCCGCCGACAAGCGCTTTGGTCAGCACATCATAAGGGGTCCAGTCGCGCGCGAGCAAAATGTTCACGCCTTCCTCGATCTCTTCTTTCAGGCCATCATAAAGGTCGTCAAACATTTGTTGGACAAGTTCTTCGTCGTCCAGATCCGCCAGGATAATATCGTCTTCGTCTGACATGCGCTTTCCTCTAATTTGGGCACACAATCGGCCACTTAATTTCCGTTTTGACACAATGTCGCAGTGTGACTTTGCGGTTTGCGACATTGGCAACGCTTTGCGCGACCTTGTTTCTTTATTTTGACAGGCAAGGCTTACGAAAGATGTTGGTTTTAGCGGGTGTTATGCGTTGGTGCGGCGCGAACGGCGTGTGCGGCGCGGTGCCGGTTCATTGTCGCCGGTTCCATCCGAGGCAGATGTGAACGCACCCAGCTTGGCGGTGATTTCTTCTAGTGAAGGGCGTTCGGTCATTGTGCGTGTGTCCAAAGCTTCGCGCATGGCGCGCAAATGTTCTGGCATGGTGCCACAGCAGCCACCGATTATGCTGGCACCGCACGCGCGCGCCATGACGGCATAGTCGGCCATCAATTCGGGTGTGCCATCATAGTGAATGTGCCCCTCGACATATTTGGGGATGCCAGCGTTCCCTTTGGCAATTATAGGCAAATCCGGGTTTTGTGCGGAAAAGCCCAAGATCGTGCGCAACAAATCCGATGATCCGGTGCCGCAGTTCGCGCCGAATGCCAAAGCTTTGTTGGGAATGTCATTAACCAAGGTCACCATGTCGGCGCTGGTCACGCCCATCATTGTGCGACCCGCGGTGTCAAAGCTCATGGTGCCGCACCAATCCAGGCCCGCCAATGCAAACCCTTCGGCGGCGGCGCGAAATTCTTCAGCAGCCGAGATCGTTTCGACCCAAGCAACATCCGCGCCACCAGCCTTAAGCCCATCTGCTGTTTCATGGAACATTTCCACCGCAAGCGCGTGTGTCAGGCTGCCGATGGGCGTCATGATCTCGCCCGTTGGTCCAACCGACCCCGCAACAATGACTTTGTGACCTGCTGTATCCGCGATGTCGCGCGCAATTTCGGCGGCAACCCGTGACAATTCATGAACGCGTTTCTCTGCATTATGCAGTTTCAAACGCGACGCATTTGCGCCAAATGAATTGGTCAGGAAAATGTCGCAACCGGACTCAACCGCACCGGAGTACAGAGCGCGAATTTTTGCAGGCTCTTCGGTGTTCCACATCTCGGGCGCGTCACCCGACATCAACCCCATATTGAACAGATTCGTTCCGGTCGCACCGTCGGCCAGCAATGCGCCTTTTTCGGCCAACAAGTTGATCAGGGGATTGGTCATGTAATGCTCCGCACTTAGGGGTGTTTTAAGTGCTGTGTCACGAGGCTCGTCTTGAGGCCAGTTCATAATTTTCATCACTATTATGAATCTCGTGCGCAGTTTCTTCTGTGCGAATTGCAATGGGGGCAGGGCTGCGCACCTCGCGTGCAATGTCGACCAATCCAATTGCCAGCGTTACAGGATTTGGCGAGGCCGCGTATCTAGGCGTCCAATGCGGTGAAAATGCGGATTTGAATTGGCGTAAACCGGTGCCACCTGCCATCGTCACTGCAATTTTGGCGGCCCAACGATAGATTGCACTGTTTGGATCGGGGCACGCCGGCACGGCCGCTAAACTGACACGACCAATTGCGGCGTGTCTCGCGCAGATTACCGCCTGATGAACCAAGGCGTGCATTGTGCCATCGGGGGCTGCATCTGTGTGGCGCATCACGTCCAAACACCATTCTTGGGTGCTGCGTTGAAACGTGGCAAAGGCGACGAGAACACCTTTGACATACCCGCGCACAATCAGGTGATCGGACAGGTAGCCTTGTTCGAAGCGCCCCATGGTTCCGCCGCGTGCTGTGCTATGTGTGCTTTGCCAAATCGCATC
The DNA here is from genome assembly GCA_029251465.1 of Ascidiaceihabitans sp. Classification (GTDB taxonomy): domain Bacteria; phylum Pseudomonadota; class Alphaproteobacteria; order Rhodobacterales; family Rhodobacteraceae; genus Ascidiaceihabitans. Next base: position 17,737 of record JAQXDI010000046.1, on the reverse strand, counting down.
TACCCGCGCCATATCGGACCACGGCAAAGCGCCTGACCATTCGATTGACAGGCCGGATTTTTCCGCAGCGCGCAGTTTGCGGCGCAATTGGCGCGCTGAGGGTGCGTTCGGGGCATAAACCTGCGGGTCGATCAGGGCGTCATCAGAAACGTGCATAACGGACCAACCGTTTTGCCGCGCCTTGGCGGCTGTTTGTGCGCTGCATTTGTAGACCATGGAGAGGCGCCCAGTGGATTTCGCCTCATAGCGGAGCGCGCTGAGAGTCGCACTCGCGCTCCCTTGGATCGGGTCACATAACGCCGTCAGTGTTTGGCCGGTGGGCCAAATCGCGCAAGCCCCGTCACGGGTCTGCAAAGTTCGCCCGCCGTTTTGTTTGATGATACCAAGTTCCGCATTACGGGCCCGTTTCAGGCTGGCCTGAGGGTGCGATGAGCGCAGTGGCGACGCTGCAAATGGCATGATCAACGCGACACCTGCAAAGATTGCAGGGCATGCATAGTAAACGATGCGAAACGCGAGAATGCTGACCAAAACATCGCCCGCAGGCAGATGCGGGAATAGCCCGATCATCATCAATTCAAATGGACCAACGCCGCCCGGCGTATTTGATAATAATGCTGTCCCTAATGCCAAGAGAAACAGAGGCAAAAATTGCGCAAAGCTGACCTCGTTGCCGTGTGGGAGCAAAACAAACAAGACAGCACCCGCAGCGACGGTGTCCACGGCTGTCCAAAGCACGATCGCACCAGCGCTGAACAAGCTAGGCAAACGCGCTGTGTAGCGTGCGAGATGCAGGACAGGATGGCGAAACATTAACCAGATGGCCGCCGGAATTATGGCCAAAATTGTAAATGCCAACGGCTTGATCCAAGCCGGTGCTGGTAAAAATGCGCAAGCCGCCCCAAGAACAACAGCCCAACTGAGCACAAAGGAAAACGACACAAATGCTGACAGTTTCAGGGAGGTGGCCAAAGAGATATCTGGCAACATCCGCCAACGGGCAAACGCGCTGGTGAACAACCCGAACCCCAATGTTTGTCCCAAAGAAATTGCAATTGTTCCGGACCAGCGCGCGCGATGATCGGCGATGCCTGTGGCAAAATGTCTGTGTGCGACGCCGTCGTACCAGCCAACAGACCATAGGCTGATGATGCTGAGCGAGGTAGCCGCCAGCCAAGCCGGCCATGTTACCGCCCGCAGTTGACTAAATATCCCGTCCAGTGATTGCGCGGCAAAATGCGGGGCCAAGGCCCATGCGCAGACGGCAAAAATGCTTATGGGGCACGCAATGCGTAACACCTTGCTTGCACGTGACGTCATGCCGTGTGTTCGCGTCATCTGGACCTGCCTTACCAATCAACCAAGACGGTTTGGTTAGCGGACAGGCATGAGTATCACGTTAACGTGGACCAATGGATTTCGTGTTTGTGTAAGATGAACTATCGCGTGTAAGGTATTGTTAGCTAACAATACTACAGCAGTTTAGCTTGTGCTTCGACCATCAGATCCTGCATTTTTGCCCGCAAGGTCGCCTCGTCGACTTTGGCCCCCAAATCAGCGGACACTTTGCGAAAGACATCCTCGTGGCCGGCTTCTTGGAGGTCGGATTTGATCACATCACTTACATATTGCTGTACTGCATCGCCCGTTTTTCCCAAAATTTCAGCCGCCCACAGACCCAGCAATTTGTTACGCCGCGCCGCGGCCTTGAACTGCATTTCCACATCATGGGCATATTTCGCTTCAAACGCGGTTTCACGGTCATCAAAAGTGCTCATTTTTGTCTCCTTAGCAGTGGCATACCCGCCAGATATGTGCAGCGAATTGAATTCAAACAAGAGGCCAGCTTGCGAGGCGGCGACCCTTGTCGTATGAGAGCGGCAAACGGGCGGAACAGATTGCCCCAAATGATCCCTTGGATATGGGAAAGGACGCTCATGGCTCGTCGCAAAAAGATTTACGAAGGCAAAGCTAAGATCTTGTATGAAGGCCCAGAGCCGGGCACGATTGTGCAGTATTTCAAGGACGATGCGACTGCATTCAATGCTGAAAAGAAGGCCGTGATCGAAGGCAAAGGCGTGTTGAACAACCGCTTGTCTGAGTATTTCATGACGGGTCTGAATCAGATCGGCGTGCCGACGCATTTCATCAAAAGCCTGAACATGCGCGAACAACTGTGCAAATCTTGCGAAATTGTCCCGCTGGAAATCATCGTGCGCAACTATGCGGCGGGCACCATGTCCAAACGTCTTGGCATTGATGAGGGCACGCAATTGCCGCGCCCGATTGTTGAATATTGCCTCAAGGACGACAGCCTTGGTGATCCGCTGGTGTCAGAGGAACATATCGCGGCCTTCGGGTGGGCCTCGCAACAAGACATGGAAGACATTCTGAGCCTTGCATTGCGCGTCAACGATTTCCTGACCGGTATCATGTACGCGGTTGGCATTCGTCTGGTTGATTTCAAAATCGAAGTTGGTCGCGTCTATGACGGTGATTTCCAACGCCTTGTTGTGGCCGATGAAATCAGCCCCGACAGCTGCCGCCTTTGGGACATTGAAACCGGCCAAAAGCTGGACAAAGACGTGTTCCGTCGCGATCTGGGCAACCTGACCGACGCCTACACTGAAGTGGCGCAGCGTTTGGGCGTGATGCCCAAAACGTCGACGCCGATCACCAAACCTACCTTGATCAACTAAAGAACTGCCGGAGAAGATCGATGAAAGCACGTGTACATGTCATGTTGAAAAACGGCGTTTTGGACCCGCAAGGCGAGGCTGTGCGCCACGCGCTGGGGTCGATGGGGTTTGACGGTGTGAACGGGGTGCGTCAGGGCAAAGTGATCGAACTTGATCTGGCCGACGGCGCAACTGAGGCAGACGTGACGGCGATGTGCGAAAAGCTGCTCGCCAACACGGTGATCGAATCCTACACGATCGAAGGGTTCGCATAATGCACGCAGCTGTTGTTGTCTTTCCGGGATCCAACTGTGACCGCGATCTGGCTGTCGCCTTTGAGGCCGCAGGGGCCAAAGTGTCGATGGTTTGGCACAAAGACACCAAGCTGCCCGACGGCATCGATATGGTTGGCGTTCCGGGTGGGTTTTCGTTTGGCGACTACCTGCGCTGCGGGGCCATCGCGGCCAATTCGCCGATTTGCAACGAAATCAAAGCGCACACAGATCGCGGCGGCTATGCGCTAGGGATCTGCAACGGCTTTCAGGTTTTGACCGAAACAGGCGTTCTGCCGGGCGCGCTTCTGCGCAATGCAGGGTTGAAATACATCTGCAAAACCATCGGGCTGAAGGTCGAAACATCGGCGTCAGCCTACACTGCTGGCTACAACGCAGGCGACGTGATCGACATTCCAATTGCGCACCACGACGGCAACTACTTTGCCGACGATGAAACGATTGCCACGCTCAAGGGAGAGGACCGCATCGCGTTCACCTACACAGACACGCCAAACGGGGCCAAAGCCGACATTGCAGGCATTTTATCTGCCAACAAACGTGTGCTTGGCACGATGCCACATCCTGAACGTGCGGCCGATGCTGGACATGGCGGTACTGACGGGCAGGCGTTGTTCCGCGCATTGATGGGGACGCTCGCATCAGCGTGACTTGAGCCTGCGCGCCTAGCGCAGTACGTTAGCGCATGAGTGGTGCTAGTGTTTTCAGAAAAAATAATGCAATCAGTTGGCGAGTGCGCCTGGCTTTGGTCGCGTTATTTGTCCTTGCGGTCGTCACGGTGTCCGTTACCAACCGCTTTTTGACCGACAGATTTACCGACACCACGCGCAATCGGGCGGAACTGCGTTTGGCGCTATATTCCGGCAATTTGCTGTCCGAATTACGCCAAAACGCGATTGTTCCACAGCTTTTGGCCCGTGATCCCACATTGATCGGGGCGTTGAATTCCACAGATTACACGCAATCGACCCAACGTCTGATTTCCTTCGTCGAGGAAATTGGGGCGGCGTCGATCTTGTTGCTGGATCGTGACGGGCGCGCCGTTGCCGCCACTGATCGCAACCGGCTTGGTTCAAGCCACCGCAATGCGCCGCATTTTCTTGAGGCGTTGCGCGGGCAGGGCACGATTTTCACCGCAGAACCGCGCGAGGCGGGCGGTTTCGTCTTTAACTATTCGCGCCGCGTTCAATCCGCAGGCGACACGCTCGGGGTGATTTCTGTCGAGGTCGATTTGCAGAAGTTTGAACGCGCATGGGCCGGCATTTCTGACGCTTTGATCGTCACCGACGGCACCGGTGCGATCATTTTGGCGACTGAACCGCGCTGGCGTGGACGTACCGAGGCCGAAGCCTTGGCCGAGCAAACACCGCAAAGCGCGATCCAGCGGGCGATCCAAGCGACGGCCGATTGGACGGCTCTGCCACCCGATGCTTATCTGCAAGGCGAAGCGGTGATGCGTTTGGAAAGCCGTGTGGCGTTTCGAGGCTGGCGCATGATCTCTTTTACAACCTACGCGTCGGTGCGCGAACGGGTGAACGGGGTGCTCGCGCTCGAGATTATGGGATTTGCGATTCTGCTGGCCTTGACCTTCTATTTCCTCAGTCGCCGCACCGCCGGGCGCATGGCATTTTTCATGCGGGAATCGGCAGAGCTTCGCCAATTGAACCAGCGCTTGCAGCGGGAAATCGCCGAGCGTGAGCGGGTCCAAGAGACACTAGCGGTGGCCGAACAAACCCTTGAGCAGTCCTCGAAACTGGCCGCATTGGGCGAGATGTCGGCGGCTGTCAGTCACGAGCTAAACCAACCGCTGGCCGCCATGAAAACCTATCTGGCGGGGGCGCGGCTTTTGCTCACCCGGGCGCGTCCGGACGAGGCCTTGTCCTCCTTTGGGCGCATCGATAATCTGATCGAACGGATGGGCGCAATTACGCGCCAGCTGAAGTCGTATGCGCGCAAAGGTGCCGAAGAGCTAAGCCCTGTAAACATGGGCGATGCGCTCGCGTCTTCGCTGTCGATGATGGAGCCGCAACTGCGTCAGCGACAGGTCCAGATCACGCGTATCATTCCGGACGATCCTGTCGAGGTGATGGGGGACCGCATGCGCATCGAGCAAGTGATGGTGAACCTGTTTCGCAACGCGCTGGATGCCACCAAATCCGAACGCAATCCGCAGGTCGATATCATCCTGTCTGCCGGTGAAACCGCGACCCTAACTGTGCGCGACAACGGCCCCGGGATCGAGAACAAAGACGCGCTCTTTGAGCCGTTTTACACCACCAAGCAGCCGGGCGAGGGCGTTGGCCTTGGTCTTGCCATTTCATCCGGCATCGTCAACGAATTGGGCGGACGGCTAACTGCGCGTGACGGCCAAACGGGCGGCGCTGTCTTTGAGATGAGCTTGCCCATTCTTGCCAGTACGGCAAACAAACCGGACGAGACAACAGAAACCACGGCCTCATCACAAGCGGCCGAGTAAGGTAGTAAGAGCATGACAAAAGCCATGAAAATCGCGATCGTTGATGACGAACAGGATATGCGGCAATCTATCAACCAATGGCTGGCCTTGTCTGGCTATGACACGGAAACCTTCGCCAGCGCCGAAGACGCGTTGAAAGTGCTTGGACCGGAATATCCCGGGATCGTCATTTCCGACATCAAAATGCCTGGCATGGACGGCATGCAGTTTTTGAAAAAACTGATGGGCAATGACAGTGCGCTGCCGGTGATCATGATCACAGGTCACGGCGATGTGCCAATGGCCGTGGAAGCGATGCGCGTTGGTGCGTTCGATTTCCTTGAGAAACCGTTTAACCCTGATCGCATGTCCGAGTTGGCCAAAAAGGCCACAGGCGCGCGCCGCTTGGTGATGGACAACCGACTGTTGCGCAAAGAACTGTCTGACGGCGGTCAGTTGATGAAGAAACTGATCGGTCAGTCACCGGTGATGGAGCGCCTGCGCGAAGATATTCTGGATTTGGGGCAGGCTGATGGCCACGTTCTGATCGAAGGCGAAACCGGCACCGGTAAAACACTGGTGGCGCACGCGCTGCATGCTGTTGGCAGCCGCGCTGGTAAGAAATTCGTGCTGGTCAGCTGTTCCGCTTTGGAAGAAGAGGCGCTTGGCAAACGTTTGTTTGGCCCGATGTTGCCTGAGGACGCGCAATTGCCTGCGATCGAAGAGGCCCGCGGTGGCACGCTGATTCTTGAAGACATCGAGGCGATCAGCGAAGGCCTGCAAGCGCGTTTGTTGAGCGTGATTAACGAGCAAGGCACGCCGGCAGAAACCCGCATCGTCGGCATTTGCAACATGCAAGAAGCGGGTCGCACCTGCGAAGACGCGCTGCGTCCTGATCTGCTGTACCGTTTGGCCGCCTTGCGCATCACGGTGCCACCGCTGCGTCAACGGGGCGAGGATATCCTGACCTTGTTCACGCGTTTGGGGGATCAATTTTCCGACGAATACGGCTGCGATGCGCCCAAAGTATCGGCGCAAGAGGCCGCGCAATTGCTGCAAGCCCCGTGGCCCGGCAACGTGCGTCAGTTGATCAACGTCGCGGAACGCGCTGTGCTGCAGGCCCGTCGTGGCTCTGGCACCATCGCGTCGCTGTTGATGTCGGATCACGAAGAAATGCAGCCGGTGATGACCACTGAAGGCAAGCCGCTTAAGGAATACGTCGAAGCGTTCGAGCGGATGTTGATCGACAACACGATGCGCCGTCACAAGGGCTCGATTGCGTCTGTCATGGAAGAGCTGTGCCTGCCACGTCGAAAAAAAAAAAAAAAAATGGCGAAATACGGGTTGCAGCGGTCAGACTACCTGTAAGCCCTGTTTGACACGAAAATTACGGCGCTGACTTTGAGGCTTTTGCCAGTCTCATTGTCCAGCGCCGTCGTTTTGTCGGCTGATTGTCGTTAGTTGTCCGGTTTGCGGCAGATTGTCATTGTATTTGGCCCGCAAAAGACTTTATCTAAAGGGTAGGAGTTCTGACGCAAAACCGCGTCGCATCTTCTAAAATGAGTTTCGCTGCGGTGGACACCGGGCAGTTCTTTGAAACATCAAGAACGACCCAGATCACGCAGACCGATTGAGCCCCGCATCAAGGTGTGTGGCTGAGAGACGCTGACGGTTCGCAAACATCGCGACACGCAGCATATAATGGATGCGCCGCCTGAATGGGTGGGCGTGTCGGAGAAGAAACGCGATGACGCGCGCGATAGCATTGAGCATCACAGCAGAGGGTCTTTTGGCCCCGTACTGCCGCGCGTCCCACTTCGCCCTGACAAGTCACCCTCCAAAAGCCACTGCTCCTCCGGGGCGGCGCCTTCTTGCACGGTGCAAACGGACAATATGCCTAAGAAAATGCTTATCGATGCCACCCACGCGGAAGAAACCCGCGTCGTGGTGGTCGACGGAAACAAGGTCGAGGAATTCGATTTTGAATCCGAAAATCGCCGCCAGCTGGCCGGCAACATCTATCTGGCAAAAGTAACACGGGTCGAACCGTCGCTGCAGGCGGCGTTTGTGGATTATGGCGGCAATCGTCATGGTTTCCTCGCGTTCAGCGAAATCCACCCGGATTATTACCAAATCCCCGTCGCGGACCGTGAGGCCCTGATGGAAGAAGAGCGCTCCTATGCAGAAGCACAGCGCGCCCGCGACGACGAAGAAGACAAGCCAAAGCGCACCTCGCGGTCGCGCTCGCGCAGTCGTTCCAAAACCAAAGCGTCGGATGTTGTAACCGATGATGCCGTTGCCTCGACCGAGGTTGAGGGCGAAATCAGCGGTATGGAAACCATTGACCTTGACGGCGAAGACACGCTGGCAGGGGAGGTCGGTGAAGCCGCATCACCGATGGTGACGGTTGCGGACACGCCAGTCGAAACGCCAAGCGCGGATGAGTCTGAGGACGCTGTCGAAGCGACAGAAGAGCCATCAGACGACGCATCCGAAGATGACGCATCCGAGGACGACGCAGAAGAGTCCAAAGGCTCCAAAGCGTCCTCTAAGGATGACAGCATCGAATCTGTCGCGGACGAAGACGACAGCGAAGACATTCGCCCGGCCCGCAAGCCACGCCCTCGTCGCTACAAGATCCAAGAAGTTGTCAAAGTACGTCAGATCCTTTTGGTTCAAGTCGTCAAAGAAGAACGCGGCAACAAGGGCGCTGCCTTGACCACGTATCTGTCTTTGGCCGGTCGTTACTGCGTATTGATGCCAAACACGGCCCGTGGTGGCGGCATTTCCCGCAAGATCACCAACGCTGTGGACCGCAAAAAGCTAAAAGAGATCGCAAACGAAATCGAAGTGCCGCAAGGCGCTGGCCTGATCGTGCGTACAGCCGGTGCCAAGCGCACCAAAGCCGAGATCAAGCGTGACTATGAATATCTGCAACGCCTGTGGGAACAAATCCGCGAGCTGACGTTGAAATCCATCGCGCCGTCTAAAATCTACGAAGAGGGCAATTTGATCAAACGCTCGATCCGCGATTTGTACAACCGCGAGATCGACGAAGTGTTTGTTGAAGGTGAACGCGGCTACCGCATTGCCAAAGACTTCATGAAAATGATCATGCCGTCGCACGCCAAAAACGTGAAACGCTATGAGGACACGTTGCCGTTGTTTGCGCGCTATCAGGTCGAAAGCTATCTGGGCGGCATGTTTAACCCGACCGTGCAATTGCCGTCTGGCGGTTACATCGTGATCGGCGTGACCGAAGCGCTGGTGGCGATTGACGTCAACTCTGGTCGCGCGACCAAAGAGGCATCAATCGAGCAAACCGCAACCAAGACCAACCTTGAAGCTGCGGCCGAAGTCGCGCGTCAATTGCGTCTGCGTGACCTTGCTGGCCTGATCGTCATCGACTTTATCGACATGGACGAACGTAAGAACAACGCCTCTGTCGAAAAGATGATGAAGGACAAACTAAAGACGGATCGCGCCCGCATTCAAGTGGGTCGCATTTCGGGCTTTGGTCTGATGGAAATGTCGCGCCAACGTCTGCGTCCTGGCATGATCGAGGCGACAACACAGCCTTGTCCTGCGTGTCATGGCACAGGTTTGATCCGTTCGGACGACAATCTTGCGCTGTCGATCCTGCGCCAAATCGAAGAAGAAGGCACACGCCGTCGTTCACGCGAAGTTTTGGTCCGTTGTCCGATTGGCATCTCGAACTTCTTGATGAACCAAAAGCGCGAGCACATCGCGCAAATCGAAGCACGCTACGGCATGGCCGTGCGGATTGAAGGCGATCCATCCTTGATCAGCCCTGATTTCAGCATCGAGAAATTCAAAACTGCCGTGCGCAATATCTCGGCTGTGATTGCGCCTGTGGTGTCGGTTGACACGTCCATCATGGACAAGATCGACGAAGCAGATGCCGCTGCAGCAGACGCCCAAGAAGCCGCGGATCGCGCTGCGGATCAATCGGCAGACCAAGCATCGGATCAATCCAGTGCTGCTGTCTCGACCGAGGTGCCCGTTGGTGAAGACGGCGAGCCGAAACCGAAACGTCGTCGTCGGCGGCGTCGGCGGAAAAAATCGTCCTACACCGAGGGCCAAGACGGCGTTGAAGCCGGTGACGCTCAGAGCGAAGGTGACGCGTCTGCTGAGCCGGTCGCTGAGGCCGATGTCGCGGCTGAAACCGAAGTCGCGGCCGAAGAAAAGCCAAAGCCGAAAGTGACACGCACGCGCTCAACCAAGTCGACAGCGGCGTCCAAAGCAGCCACCGCTGCGGTTGCGGACGCGAGTGCTGCAACCGATGCAAAGGCGGATGACGCGCCTGTGGTTGAAGCCGAAGTTGACGCAAAAGCCGAAGAAAAGCCAAAGGCCATGCGCAAGCCACGGGCAAAAGCAGCGCCGAAACCAAAGGCTGAACCAAAGCCTAAGGCCGCTGCAAAACCCAAAGCTGAACCAAAGCCAAAGGCGACACGTACACGCACCGCCAAGCCAAAGACGGCTGATGTAACCGAGCCTGTGACCGTGCAAGCCGCGCCCGAGCCAGTCGCGGAACCTGCAGTGATCGCAGTGCCCGAACCGGTTGTCGCGCCAACACCAGAGCCTGTCGCACCACCTGTGCCAGAGCCTGTAATCGCCAAACCCGAAGAGCCAGCCAAGCCTAAGCGGCGCGGTTGGTGGTCACTGGGTGGCAGCAAGTAAAACGACAAAAAGGCGGGCCAAACGGTCCGCCTTTTTCAATTCAGGGGTGGTGTGGCTCTAGCGCGTTTTGCGGATCACATAGGTCTGATCGGAACCGTTCGTGTCCGTCGACACCAGCTCGTGACCACTTTGGGCGCAGAAATGCGGCACATCGATGATCGCGGCGGGATCATCCGCAATAACCGTCAAATCATCGCCAATCGCCAAAGCCTGCAAGCGTTTGCGTGCCTTCAAAACGGGTAGGGGGCACAGCAAGCCACGCGCATCCAGATGGGTTTTTTCATTGCTCATATCGGTCCAGATAGGGCCAATGTTTCACCCTGTCCACAAGGTTGTGACCGCGCGTTTGTGCCGAGCCTAGTGACGGGCTCACCGAATTCGCATAGCAGTGGCCTATGTTTGGATTTGAAATCATCGACGCAGGCTTACTCCCTGCCATGGCCATCGCCCTGTTCGCAGGTGTCGTTAGCTTTTTGTCACCTTGCGTACTGCCCATCGTGCCGCCGTATTTGGCGTACATGAGCGGGGTCAGCGTCAGCGAAATGACCGATGAAAAATCCGCGCAACGCAAAGCGATTGTTGCAGCATTGTTCTTTGTTCTAGGCCTCAGCACGGTGTTTATCCTGCTCGGATTTGCGGCCTCGGCGTTCGGTGCGTTTTTCCTGCAAAACCAGATCCTTTTCGCCCAAATTTCCGGTGTCGTGATCATCATCTTTGGTCTGCATTTTGTTGGGCTGTTCCGCATTCCGTTCCTGGATCGCGAGGCGCGAATGGATGCTGGTGATCAAGGTGGGTCTTCTTTCGGGGCCTACGTTTTGGGGCTCGCCTTTGCTTTTGGATGGACGCCGTGCATCGGCCCGCAACTGGGCGCGATCCTATCGCTTGCCGCATCCGAAGGGTCCGTCGCACGCGGTACGATGTTGCTTGGCATTTACGCCATCGGATTGGGCCTGCCATTCTTGTTGGCCGCGATCTTTATCAGCAGCGCCATGGGAGTGATGAACCGCATAAAACGGCACATGGTTCTGATCGAACGCATCATGGGCGGTTTGCTGATTTTGGTGGGTCTGGCGCTGCTGTTTGGTGCGATGTCCAGCATGTCGTTTTGGTTGCTTGAAACCTTTCCGTTTCTGGCAGCGCTGGGGTAGTTGCGTTACGCCATATTTTAGTCAAACATGGTTGCTAGGGATCTCTTAACAAAAGGAGAACTACCCCATGGAAACATTTTTTATCATCGCAATTACACTGGCATTTTTTGCCTTTTTGATTTGGCTATGTATTTTCGTGCCGCTGAAAATGGCACGTAACAGAAACCGCAGCGGGCTTGGTTGGGTTTCGATTAGTGTCCTCGTCAGTCCGCTTGTCGCGATTGTGGCATTGCTGGCGATGGGCCTGGCAGAAGACAAAACCGATTTGTCTGAAACCTTTGCATGACAAATGACGCTGATGAAGCGGTGAAAAAGCGGCGGGTGTTTTACATCCCGGGCTATGATCCGATTCATCCGCGTCGCTATCGCGAATTGTACCGCTCTGAGGGCAAAGCGCAGGCTGATACTTCACGTTATGACCTGAAACTGCGACCCAAAGAGGGTGGCGGCAACTATGGCTGGCAGGTCGATAGCCTGATCGATGACATCGAGGTGCATGCCGACGTCGAGGTGCTGGTGTGGTCTGACATCGTGCGCGATAGCATGGCCAATTCCATTCCCGCGACCTACTGGCAACTGATCCGCACGGCGTGGGTGTACATCACATCCGGCGCGCTGTGGCGACTGATGCGGCTGCGCAAAGGGCCGGTGATTGCAGCGCTTTATCCCGTTGGAATGTTGTTGGTGCAACTGCTGCTGGCATGTTTGGCATTCTACGTGGTCGGTACGGTGATCGGCAAAGCATCACGACTATTGGAAGAGGCGATTTACGGCCCCGTCATGTTTTGGCCACGGTGGTTTGAGGAAACGATCATCGTGGCAAGTTTAGGTGGTCTTGCAGCATTTTACCTTACCTTGCGCTGGTTCAAGGCACAAGACGCCAAGTTTTTTGTCTACTACCTCATGCACGACTATGCGTATTCGGCTGCCTCGCGTGGCGCAAACCCACCCGAGCTAGAGGCACGCATGGCCGAATTCCGGGCTGACATCACCAACGCACTGCACTCGGATGTGGACGAAGTTCTGGTCGTCGGCCATTCCTCAGGCGCGCATTTGGGCGTGTCGATCCTGTCTGATTTGATCCGCATGGGCGAAGCCCCCGAGGATGGCCCAACTCTGTCATTTCTGTCGTTGGGGCAGGTGGTGCCGATGGTTTCGTTCCTGCCGCAGGCACATCGTTTGCGCGCCGATTTACAATTCCTATCCACCCAAGACCGCCTGACATGGGTCGATGTCACAGCCCCGGGCGATGGCTGCGCCTTTGCGTTGTGCGATCCGGTGTCCGTGTCTGGCGTCGCCACAGATGGCAAGCACTGGCCGTTGGTATTGTCCGCCGCATTCACCCAGACCCTCAGCCCAGAGCGTTGGAAAGCCTTGCGCTGGAAATTCTTCCGCCTGCATTTTCAATACATGTGCGCCTTTGATCGACCCGGAAACTACGACTACTTTCAAATCACTGCGGGCCCAAAAACACTGGGCGATCGATATCGCGGGCGCACACCGTCCAAATCGCGGATCGATCACGCGGTGTCAAAATACACGTCTGTCGCGCCATGACGGATCTGCCGCCAAAACCCGCCAGCCGCCCGTCCAAAGTGTCGCTGTGGCGCTACGTCCGCCTGTTTCGTCAAGACATTCTATCGGCGCAACCCGCGCGTCTGTACCGCGCTTGGATGGCCGAGTTCCGCACACCGTTTTTCCGCAGCTACCTGATGAACCAACCCGAGTTGGTGAAAGCCGTACTCAAGGATCGCCCCGATGATTTCCCAAAATCGGACCGTATCGGCGAAGGCTTGCGTCCGTTGCTGGGGAATTCGGTGTTCCTGACCAACGGTGAGGTTTGGAAGAAACAGCGGCGCATCATTGATCCTGCGTTTGAGGGCGGACGTCTGCGCGAAACCTATCCGGCGATGTGGGCCGCAGCGGAATCGGCAGCTGACCGTTTGGCGACGCAAGCAGGGCAGGTGGTCGAGATCGAAGAGCAAACCAGCCACGCCGCCGCCGACGTGATCTTTCGCACGCTGTTTTCGATCCCGATCGAACACGCCGTCGCGCGCGAGGTGTTTGACGAATTCAAAACCTATCAGCGCAGTCAGCCGATCCTGAACCTGGCCGCCTTTATTCCGCTGCCCAAATGGATGCCGCGTCTGTTTCGCAAAGACACCAAAGCCAGCGCCAAACGCATCCGCGCGCTGATTACGCAACTGACCCAAGATCGAATGGACGCGATCAAGGCCAGCACCGCGCCAGATGACCTTGCGACCAAGATCATGACGACCGCCGATCCCGTCACTGGCGATCAGTTCAGCACCGAAGAAATGGTCGATCAAGTTGCGATCTTCTTCCTCGCAGGCCATGAAACCAGCGCGTCGGCTCTCGCGTGGGCCCTGTACTTGATGGCGCGTTACCCCGAATGGCAGGACAAAATCGCTGAGGAAGCCAAGGCGCTCAGCGGTCCGGATTTTGGGCAAATGTCCAAATTGCGCATCTCGCGCGATGTGTTCCGCGAAACACTGCGTTTGTATCCGCCTGTGCCGATGATGGTGCGCGAAACCAGCTGCCCCGAGCATTTTCGCGACCGTGATGTTGCGACCGGCAGTCAGGTTGTGATCAGCCCGTGGCACCTGCACCGGCACGAACGGCTGTGGGACAATCCGGACGGGTTTGATCCCACCCGTTGGGCCACGGACAATGGCAAAACCTGTCAGCGCGATGCGTTCATCCCGTTTTCTGCCGGCGCGCGTGTCTGCACTGGGGCCGGGTTTGCCATGGTCGAAGGGCCGCTGATCTTGTCGCGCCTGTTACGTGACCTTCGGGTAGAACTCGACGGCGAAGATGCGCCTGTTCCGGTGGCACATCTGACTGTGCGCTCAAAAGACGGGATCAGACTGCGGATTGTCCGCCGCTAACATATACCAATTGGCGGCGTGTTGAATTACACCACCACAAACGTCGGAATCATTAAACGGGAATGTCTGTCATGTCGGATCAAGCGAAACAAATCGAAACGGGTGCGGGTTTCATCGCGGCATTGGATCAAAGCGGCGGGTCGACGCCAAAGGCGCTTGGACTGTACGGCGTTGATGCATCGGCTTACGGGTCCGAGGCCGAAATGTTCGCCGAAGTTCAAAAGATGCGGGCGCGGATCATTCTGGCCCCTGATTTCAACAACAAAAAAGTGCTCGGCGCGATTCTGTTTGAACGCACAATGGGCGAAAAAATTGGCGGCAAATCCGTGCCGGACTATTTGTGGAATGACTGCGGTGTCGTCCCGTTCCTGAAGATCGACAAAGGTCTTGAGGACGAAGCAAACGGCGTTCAATTGATGAAACCGATGCCTGGAATTGAGGCAACTTTGGCGGCGGCTAAGACTGCCGGTATCTTTGGCACCAAGGAACGTTCGGTGGTGAATTCTGCAAACGCAGATGGCATTGCACAGATCGTGGCGCAACAGTTTGAGTTGGCCAAAACTGTGATCGCCGTGGGTTTGGTCCCGATTGTTGAACCAGAAGTGAATATTCACGCAGATGACAAAGCCCAAGCCGAAGACATGCTGCGTGATGCGCTAATGGCGCAGCTTGAGACGTTGGAAGAGGGTCAAAACGTGATGCTGAAGCTGACGATCCCAGACGTTGCCGGCCAGTACGATGGTCTTGCCGATCACCCACGGGTTATGCGCGTCGTGGCATTGTCAGGTGGCTATTCCACGGATGACGCCTGCGCGCGTTTGGCCAAGAATTCCAAGATGATCGCCAGCTTTTCGCGTGCGCTGACCGAAGGGTTGCAGCGCGACATGTCTGACGCTGAATTTGACGCGGCTTTGGGTGTGAATATCGGCAAAATCTACGACGCATCCGTGGCCTAAAGCCCGCTTTGTACGGTCATTCGTGTCTTTTGAGTTCGCGTAGAACAAAGACACGAATGGCCGAGGCAAGACCAACATCGACGTCACGCCCCACATCAACTTCGCTTGCTAATGCATTAATATGCATGTTTTTTCGGACTGCAATGTTGCGAAATTCTGTCCAGAACGCATCTTCTAAAGAGACAGATGTACGATGACCTTTTAGGGTCAGTGATCGTTTGATCGGGCGACCGCTCATGTCTCGCGCTTGTGTTGGTCCAGCAGGCGCGCTGCTTTGTCTTGCACCTGCCGGTCCGTGTCTTTTTGCGCTTTGGATCGGCCAAACTTTACCGTGTTCCCGTCAGCAAGCGCAGATTTTGCAACCCGCGCTTTGGCTTTGCGAAACTGGTTCAGATTGACCGGATCGCTCATTTTGGCCCGATCATGTCTTCAGGACGCACGACGCGTTCGAACGTCTCTTCGTCGACAAACCCCAGCGCAATCGCTTCTTCCTTAAGGGTTGTGCCGTTTTTATGCGCGGTCTTGGCGACTTTGGTCGCGTTATCGTAGCCGATTTCAGGCGCGAGCGCTGTAACCAGCATCAGGCTTTCGCGCATCAGTTTTTCGATACGCACAGGATCGGCCTTAAGATCGGCAATCAGGTTATCGGTAAAGGCCGACGATGCATCACCCAAAAGTTGAATAGATTGCAACACGTTATAGGCCATCATTGGCTTGTAGACGTTCAATTCAAAGTGGCCTTGTGATCCGGCAAAACCGACGGCAGCATCATTACCCATGACGTGAATACAGACTTGGGTCAGCGCCTCGCATTGCGTCGGGTTCACTTTGCCCGGCATGATCGATGAGCCCGGTTCGTTTTCTGGCAATACCAATTCGCCCAAACCACAACGCGGGCCAGAGCCGAGCAAGCGGATGTCGTTGGCGATCTTGAACAAAGATGCCGACACGGTTTTCAACGCACCCGAGATTTCGACCATCGCGTCATGCGCGGCCAAAGCTTCAAATTTATTGGGGGCTGTGATGAACGGCAGCCCGGTGATGTCAGCCATGTTTTTGGCGACCATTTCGCCCCAACCGGCTTTGGTGTTCAGGCCGGTGCCGACAGCAGTGCCGCCTTGCGCTAATTCGTAAATACGGCCCAAAGCATCGTTTACGCGACGAATGCCCATCGCAACTTGATGCGTGTAGCCGGAAAATTCCTGGCTCAGCGTCAGTGGCGTTGCGTCTTGGGTGTGGGTGCGTCCGATTTTGATGATGCCGTCGAATTCTTCGACCTTGGCCTGCAAACCCGCGTGCAGTTTTGCCAAGCCGGGCAGCAGCACGTCGCGCGCCATCATTGCTGTAGAAATGTGCATCGCTGTCGGGAATGTGTCGTTAGACGACTGCCCCATGTTGCAGTGATCGTTCGGGTGCACGGGGTCTTTTGATCCGATCACGCCGCCAAGGATTTCAATCGCGCGGTTGGCGATGACCTCGTTGGAATTCATGTTCGATTGTGTGCCAGACCCTGTTTGCCAGACAACCAGCGGGAAGTTGTCGTCGAATTTGCCGTCAACCACCTCGCCTGCGGCAGTAACAATCGCGTTGCCGCGTGTTTCATCCAGATCGCCCAGTTCCATGTTGGCCTGTGCGCAGGCTTTTTTGATCACGCCCAGCGCACGTACAATGGCGATGGGCTGTTTTTCCCAACCGATGGGAAAATTGATGATCGAGCGCTGCGTTTGCGCGCCCCAGTATTTGTCAGCGGGCACTTCCAGAGCGCCAAAACTATCGGTTTCTGTGCGGGTTTGGGACATCTGGTGGCTCCTAAAATCTGCGGGTAAAATCCCTTTGGGCGCGGTTTAACGCGCTAAAGCTTAACGTGCAATTGCAGCGCGTGCGCTAATGGCGTGCTATTTGCGGAAACTGTCCAATGAAACGACTTCGGCGTCTTTTGGGGCCGCCGCTGGTGCAGGGTCATCGCTGGATTTGGTTTCCGGGGCTGCTTGCGCCTCGTCCGCAGTGGGTAGTTCGGTGATCTCAGCGGCGTCTTCGTCTTCATGCGCCTCAAACGCGAGGCCAAATTCGACGGACGGATCAACAAATGTTTTGATCGCATCGTAGGGTACAAACAGCGGTTCAGGAGAATCGCCAAAGTTCAGCTTGATGCCAAACCCGTCATCGCCCACCTCCAGATTGTCGTACCAATGCTGCATCACCACGGTCATTTCGCCTGGGTAACGGTCAGACAGCCAATCGGCCAATTCCGCATCCGGGTGGCTGGTGTCAAACGTAATGAAAAAATGGTGATTGCCGGGCAAGCCATTGGCCTGAACGTCCAGCAACACCTTTTTTATAAGACCACGCATGGCCTCGTGCATCAGATTGCCGTAGTCGATATCCCGGCTCATGATCATCCCCATCATTGCTATGTTTATCATAAACTTTTTGGCAGCAGTGAAAAGAGGGGTTTTGGGGAATTTAACCGACTTTAGGGTCAGGACCCATTAACTGATTGAGCCTGTCGTGTTGTTATGATTCACGACCCCTAGTTGTAGGGGGATATGATGAGCAATTTGTATTGGCTGACTGAGGCGCAGATGCAGCGTCTCAGG
>JAQXDI010000043.1 GCA_029251465.1 Ascidiaceihabitans sp. | reverse complement strand
GGCAGGCTCAAAGATTGGCGACGCGTAGCTACACGCTACGACAGATCCCCAACCGTCTTTCTCTCCGCAATAGCTCTCGCAGCAACCGTTATCTTTTGGTTATGAGTCCTGACCCTAGGAAGCTGCATTTCAGTGCAGGGCGTCTTTGAAAGGTTCCTACCCAACGGCCTGATGGCGGTTCGAGACGGAAGCAAAGTTTACGTCGGCAAACCCATCTAGCTCAAAACGCAAAAGGGGAAGGCGCGATGCCCTCCCCTTTTCTTTTCGCATGTGCCTGTGACTTAGGCCAATGTGCGCGTGATTTCTTCGCGCTCAAAGATTTCGATCACATCGTCAGCACGAATGTCTTCGTATCTTTCGAACGCCATACCGCACTCAAAGCCAGATTTGACCTCAGGCACTTCGTCTTTAAAGCGCTTGAGCGTTTTCAACGTGCCTTCGTGGATGACCACGTTGTCACGCAGCAAACGTACACCTGCAGAACGACGCGCCACGCCTTCGGTGACCATGCAACCAGCAACTTTGCCGACGCCTGTAACCTTAAAGACTTCTTTGATTGTCGCGTAACCGATAAAGTTCTCGCGGATTTCGTTGCTGAGCAAGCCAGAGGCCGCCGCTTTCACATCGTCCACCAAGTCATAGATGACCGAGTAGTAGCGAATTTCGACGCCTTTTTGGTTGGCTGTGTTGCGCGCTGAGGCGTTTGCACGGACGTTAAAGCCCATGATCGGCGCACCAGATGCTTCGGCCAAACCAACGTCGGTTTCGGTAATTGCGCCAACACCAGAGTGCAGAACGCGAACCCGGACTTCGTCGTTGCCGATTTTTTCCATCGCTTGCACGATTGCCTCGGCAGAGCCTTGAACGTCCGCTTTTACCAAGATCGGCAATTCGCTGACATCTTCGTCGGCTTTGGCATTCGCCATCAACTGTTCCAGCGTCGTTGCTGCACCAGCTGCTGCGCGTTTGTCTTTCGCAGCTTTTTGACGATATTCCGCAATCTCACGCGCTTGCGCTTCGGTTTCCGTGACGTTCAAAACATCGCCCGCGCCCGGTGTTCCGTTCAGGCCAAGAACCTCAACAGGGACCGACGGGCCGGCTTCCTTGATGCGTGCGCCTTGATCGTTGATCAGGGCGCGGACTTTACCGTATTTTTCACCAACAACAAAAATGTCACCAACACGCAGCGTACCGGCTTGGATCAAAACTGTAGCAACAGGGCCGCGACCCACGTCCAGCTTGGCCTCGATCACGGCACCTTGGGCGGCGCGATCTGGGTTGGCTTTCAGTTCCAGCAATTCAGACTGCAACGCGATAGCCTCAAGCAGTTCATCCAGACCTTCGCCTGTGTGCGCTGAAACTTCGACGTCCTGCACGTCACCAGACATTTTTTCCACAACAACTTCGTGCTGCAGCAAATCTGTGCGTACTTTTGTCGGATTGGCTTCGTATTTGTCGATTTTGTTGATCGCCACGATCATCGGCACTTTGGCCGCTTTCGCGTGGGCAATCGCCTCAATCGTTTGTGGCATCACAGCGTCATCCGCCGCAACAACCAGGATCACGATGTCAGTGACTTGGGCGCCGCGCGAACGCATGGATGTAAACGCAGCGTGGCCCGGCGTGTCGAGGAAAGACAGCACTTGGCCGCCATCCGTTGTCACCTGATAAGCACCGATGTGCTGCGTGATCCCGCCTGCTTCGCCGGACACAACTTTGGCCTTGCGAATGGCATCCAGCAACGACGTTTTACCGTGGTCAACGTGGCCCATGATGGTCACGACCGGCGGACGCGGCTTCAGATCTTCGGCTTTGTCTTCGACTTCGTTGATCACGTCTTCGACGTCCGCATCAGAAACGCGGTTCACCTTGTGACCAAACTCTTCGATGATCAGCTCGGCTGTGTCGGCATCGATGGTTTCGTTTTGCGTCACCATCATGCCCATAGTCATGAGCGATTTCACGATGTCACCAACGCGTTCGGTCATACGAGCGGCCAGTTCAGAAACCATGATGGCTTCTGGCAGGTTCACTGTGCGCAATACCTTTTCGCGCTCGACTGTGCCGCCCATCGCTTTTTGACGCGCACGCTCTTGCTTGCGTTTCATTTGCGCCATGGAACGTTGACGACCAGCGCCACCAGCCAATGCTTGGTTCAGCGTCAGCTTGCCGGACCGGCGCGCGTCTTCTTCGCGTCCACGGTTCGGGCGTGCTTGTTGATCACGCTCGTTTTTACGCGGTGTTGCGGCAGGCAGTGGACCGCCACGGTTTGGCGTTGGACGCGCTTGAGTCGGCTCGGCAGGGGCTGCGGCCGCTTGGGCTGCGGCTTCTGCGGCTTTGACAGCTGCAGCTTCTTCCTCGGCTTTCGCCTTGAGGCTTTCTTCGCGTTCTTTTTCTTCGCGCTCTTTGGCTTCGATCTCGGCGCGACGACGCTCGCGATCTTCGGCGCGGGCTTTTTCATCCGCGGCGCGTGTGGCTGCTTCTTCGACTTCACGCGCCTTGGCGGCTTGAACAGCCTTTAGGCGGCGTTCCATTTCGGCATCCGTAATGCCGGCAGGGCGTCTGGACGGATCGCCCACACCCAAAGGAGCCACAGCGCCAGCTTTGTTAGCCGCACCTGGTTTAGGGACCACAACGCGTTTGCGCTTGGTCTCGACGACAACGTTTTTGGTACGCCCGTGGCTGAAACTTTGTTTCACGTTGCCAGGACGCGCGCCGCCGCGCAGACCCAATGTTTTTTTACCGTCAGTATCGCTCATCTAGCTCGTCTATCCTTCCGAATGGCCAATGCCATCCTCTTTTGCGCGCACGCCACGCAACCTCTGGGCTTCCTCTACAACACGTTTCGTGAGTCCACCAGAGGCGAGCGCCCCATGTACCACAGTTTCGCGTCCGAACGCCAAACCCAATTCGTCTGCTGTCAGCCAGCCAATATAGCTACCGTAGTGCGGCGTGCTAAGTTTCGATTTGCCGCGTCCCGACCCGTCAGAGGCCTGAAACAGCACTTGAGCTTCTTCTGATTGAAGCCAAGCTTTGGTCTTTTCGTAGCCAGCAACCGCCGACCCTGCCTTGCGCGACATGGCGATCAGATTGACCACTTGGCGCACCAGCTGCTTTTCAACTTCGGCGACCAGATCATCAGGTATCTTGACCTGCTGCTTGGCACCACGCGCGAACAATTTCTTGCTCACTGCCAGTTCCAAGGCATCCCGATCTGCTGCCACGTATATACCACGTCCAGGTAACTTTCCTGAGACATCAGGATAAATAGTATCTTCTGGCCCAACCACAAAGCGGATCAAACCGTACTTCGGCTGGACTTCGCCCGTGGCAATGCACTTGCGGTCAGGACCGTCTTCCCGGTCTTTGGAGGCGCCACCGCGACCCATCAGGAGCTTCCGAGGCCTACGATCAGGCCTCGGCTTCCTCTTCTGTGTCGGCATCATCGTCAGCTTCTTCAGCTTCCAATTCCGCAGGATCAACCCAACCCAGCATTACGCGGGCGGTCATAATCATTGTCTGGGCTTCTTCCAAAGTAATTTCGAACGGTTCCAAGCAACCATCGTCTTTGATGCGTTCGCCGTTTTCTGTGGTCCAACCACCGGCCAATTCCCAATCCGCACAAGTCGCGAAATCTTCGAGCGTTTTAACGTCGTCTTTTACCAATGCTTCTAGCATTTGGGGTGTCAGACCCTCAAATTCAACCAGGCTGTCTTCGACACCCAACGCGCGGGCTGATTCCAGCGCCGCTTTGTTGGCTGCTTCTAGCACGTCGCGGGCACGGGCTTGCAATTCGCCAGCGGTGCCTTCGTCGACACCATCGATGACCAACAATTCGTCGACTTCGACGTATGCGACTTCTTCGAGGTTCGTGAACCCTTCGGATACCAGCAACTGGGCAAAGAATTCGTCCAGATCCAAGTTGTCCATGAACAGCTTGGTGCGGGTTTCGAATTCGGCCTGACGACGTGCAGATTCGTCTGCTTCGGTCATGATGTCGATATCAAGACCCGTCAACTGCGACGCAAGGCGCACATTTTGGCCGCGACGGCCAATTGCCAAGGACAGCTGTTCTTCCGGAACAACAACTTCGATCTTACCAGCTTCTTCGTCCAAAACAACTTTGGACACTTCGGCAGGTTGCAACGCGTTCACAAGGAACGTCGGCTGATCGTCATTCCAAGGAATGATGTCGATCTTTTCGCCCTGCAATTCGTTCACAACGGCCTGAACACGCGAACCGCGCATACCGACACACGCGCCAACCGGATCGATTGAGTTATCAAACGAAATCACGGCAATCTTTGCGCGCGAACCGGGGTCACGGGCCACGGCCTTAATCTCGATGATACCATCGTAGATTTCAGGCACTTCCATCTTGAACAACTCGGCCATGAATTCTGGCGCGGTGCGGGACAAAAAGATTTGTGGACCACGTTGTTCGCGACGCACGTCCTTGATGGAGACGCGGATACGGTCGTTCGGGCGATATGATTCGCGGCCGATTTTCTCGTTGCGACGCAAGATCGCTTCGCCAGCGCCCACATCGACGATGACGTTGCCGTATTCTTCGCGTTTGACCAAACCGTTGATGATTGTGCCGGCGCGGTCTTTGAATTCCTCGTACTGGCGATCACGCTCAGCTTCGCGGATTTTCTGCAAGATCACCTGTTTGGCGGATTGTGCCGCGATACGGCCCATTTCAACTGGTGGAACTTCTTCGCTAAATTGCTGGCCGACTTCGGGATCAGCCATGTATTGTTTGGCTTGCTCTACCGTGAATTCGGCTTGGTAGTTTTCCAACAGATCTTCTTCGACCACTGTACGTACGCGGGTGAAAGTCGCGCGGCCTGTCTTGCGATCAATCGCAACACGAATGTCCATTTCCGCGCCGTAGCGGGATTTTGCAGCCCGTGCGAGCGATTCTTCCATCGCCTCGATGACCAAACCGGGTTCGATCATCTTTTCGCGGGCAACAGCCTCAGCCGTTTGCAGCAGCTCAAGCTGGTTTGCAGAAGTAATAGCCATTAGTTTTCTCCCTCATCAGACTCTTCAGTCTGGATCTCGTCAAAAGCGTCTTCATTCAGTGTGCCCGCCGCTTTGCGCTGGCGGAGCATTTCAGTGATCAGTTCATCTGTCAGGACCAGTTTGGCGTCAGACAACCAATCGAATTTCAGGCCAAGCGTACCTTCTGCCACGTTGATCAAAACCTCGTCGCCCTCGATGCCTGCCAGCTCGCCTTTGAAACGGCGGCGGCCATCGACCAGTTCTGTGGTTTCGATCTTGGCTTCGTACCCTTCGAAGTTCTCAAAATCTTTCATCCGCGTCAACGGACGGTCGATGCCCGGGCTCGATACTTCTAGTGCGTATTCTTCGGCAATCGGATCTTCGACGTCCAACACCGCGCCGACTTCGTTTGAAATCTTGGCGCAGTCATCAACCTCAATCCCGCCTTCAGGCTTGTCGGCCATAACTTGCAGGATCGCGTTTTTGCCCGTCATCAAACGCACGCGCACCAACTCATAGCCCAAGTCTTCGATTACCGGTGTGATAATCTGGGCCAGGCGTTGGTCAATTGCTGCTTTTGCGATCAAGTCGTTGTTCATGATATCCATCTGCCAATACGGCACAAAAAAACGGGCGCGCGGCCCGTTGTGAAGGTCGGTGGATGTTAGGTTTGGACTCCAACACCGCGCTGTTAAAAGCCATATACGCAAACCATGCTGAGTCTGCAAGGCCTATCGGTTAGGCCATCCACCAGCGCTGGGTCATGCGCAAATCATCCAAAGGCCAAGCAGCGCCAACAGCCGCCGGAACGCCAATCGTTTTGCGCGCAACTTGCTGAGGGGCGTGGTCGGACGGCAGCAGCTGAAAATCCAGAGGATCGGAATACTCATCCAGTGCGACGATGTCCGCCACGTCGATCAAGGTGTCACGCAATGCCTCGGCGCGCACGGTGTCTGACGGGATCGACACCAGCTCGACTGTGTCAAACCAGCCCGCGGTTCCATCCTTGCGATGCACCGACACGCGGGTGCCAATAAAATGCCGCCCCGCTTGGAATTTCTGAACGCTGTACAGACCGGTGCCAATGCCTGCGTCTTGGCGCGATTGATCAGCAGGAAGGACCGCGAATTTGGGGTCCGCCAACAAATACGGCAAGCTGGGGTTTGGTGCGGTCAAAGTGATCTGCAACGTGCGGTCGCCAATTGTCTGAGCCGTCAGAACATTCAAATCAGCGTGGCGGGCGAACACCGCAGCGACATCATCCATGCCCAGCGCAAGACCGTCGTGGAATATCACGTTGCTGTGCGTCTCGAACTCCCACGTCAGGCCACCGTCCTGCGTCGCCCAACCCGATGCGATATCACCACGCAGCGTGCCGTCGGCTGCGATTTCCGTCAGGGTTTCGTAAACGGCACCCCGCGCTGCTTGCATAAAAATGCCCTGCGGTTGCGCCCACGTATCGCTGCGATCAGCCCCTGAAAGGGCGGCAACCAAACGGCCACCACGCTTTGGCGACGCGTGCGCAGACACGCCGGTGGCCGCCAGCAAAGCCGCAGCGGCACCTGTCGTGAATAGCAAACGGCGATCAAGGCGGGTCATTGGGCAGCAATCCGATCCATCGTGCGCACCAGTTCGGCGCTGATCCCCGGTTCAGACAGCGCGTGCCCTGCATTACGCACCATTTTCAAATCACAATTCGGCCAGACCTGCGCGATAGAATACGCGGATTCTGGTGGGCAAATCATGTCGTAGCGGCCCTGCACAATCGTGCCGGGGATGTGCGAGATCCGGTCCATGTGCGCCAAAATCTGCCCGTCAAATTCCAAGAAACCCGCGTTGGTGAAATAGTGGTTTTCCAGACGGGCAAACGCGCGGGCATAATCGCCGGGGGCCTCGCCGCCATGACCGTTAGACTGGATCGACGCCAGCGCATTTTCCCACGACGACCAAGCCTTGGCGTAACGCGTTTCAATCGGGATATCGCCAGAAAACAACCGTCGGTGATAGGCACCAATCATGTCGTGACGTTCGTCCTCTGGGATCAGATCAACAAAGCGAGCCCATGTTTCAGGCCAGAATTTGCCAGCACCGCCGCCGTAGAACCAATCCAGTTCGACTTGGGTCATCAAGAACACACCGCGCAAAACCAGATGGGTGGTGCGATCGGGGTGCGCTTGGGCGTAAACCAACGACAACGTGGCGCCCCAGCTGCCGCCAAACACAATCCATGCCTCGATTTCCAGCGCATGGCGAATCGCTTCGATGTCATCGACCAAATGCCACGTCGTGTTATTGGCCACAGCCGCATGCGGGCGCGAACGGCCACAGCCGCGCTGATCAAACAGAATGACACGGTACACTGAGGGGTCAAAATAGCGGCGCATCGACGGGCTACAGCCGCCGCCAGGCCCGCCATGCAGCACGACAACGGGTATCCCTTTGGGGTTGCCACATTGCTCGACATAAATGCGATGGCCTTGGCCCACATCCATCATCCGCTGATCAAATGGATCAATCGGTGGATACAGATATTGCACTGCGCGCTTTTGACCAGAGTCTTTATCAGTGTGTTTGTCCATTACGGCCCTATATAAGCATGGAACGGCACAAGACCATACGGAGATCACAATGCAAGCGCATCAAACGACAGTTGATCCATCAGAAATCGCCAAATTCGAAGCAATGGCAGCTGAATGGTGGGATCCAAACGGGAAATTCAAGCCTCTTCACATGCTGAACCCCTGCCGTCTGGATTACATAACGTCCCAAATCGCCGGCGAATATGACCGCGACATGACCCAGCCGATGCCGTTTGCGGGGCTGCGGATTATCGACATCGGGTGTGGTGGGGGTCTGCTGTCAGAACCCATGGCGCGGCTTGGGGCAACTGTTGTGGGTGTGGATGCGGCCGAACGCAACATTCCCGTCGCCCAAGCGCATGCGTTACAGTCCGAATTGGACATCGATTACCGGTTCACCACAGCCGAGGCGATGGCCGCGGCGGGTGAACAATTCGACGTGGTTCTGAACATGGAAGTGGTCGAACACGTCGCTGACCCGCTTGCCTACATGACCGCGTGCCAGCTGCTGCTGAAACCCGGCGGTCTGCACATCTGTTCAACAATCAACCGCAATCCCAAATCGTTCATGTTTGCGATTGTCGGGGCCGAACACGTGATGCGTTGGCTGCCCAAAGGCACGCACGAGTGGAACAAATTCATCACGCCAGACGAGCTGTTTGATTTGCACAAACAATCGGGGATGGAACCCGTAGATCGCCAGGGTTTTGTGTTCAACCCGATCACTTGGGGCTGGAAACTGTCTGATCGCGATCTCAGCGTGAACTACGTGACCGCAAGCGTGAAACCCAGCTAAAGCTGTTTTCGCAGCTCGCGCAAAATCGGCAGGGTCGCTTTGACGCGGTCCTCGCCCAATTGTTCGATCACTTGATTGATCATCGGGGCGATTGCACTTAGCGCCTGTTCGCGCGCGGCTTTGCCGGACGGGCTGATCGCCACCATCTTGCGCCGCGCATCATCCCAATCGGGACGCACGTGAATGTAGCCCGCCCACTCCAGCTTGCTCAGCGTGTTGGTCATGGCCCCGCGCGTCACATTAAACGTCTCGGCCAATTGCGCAGGTGATCGTTCACCGTTGTGCCAATCCAGATTGTTCAAAACCGAAAAATGCGAGATTTCCATGCCTTTGGGCAGCACACGACTAAGCCGGTTGCGGACCGTTTGATCCGCCGCCAAAATCTCGCCAAACAGCGAAATTGCTAGGGCATTTTTATCGCTACTCATTTTACGCGCCGATTTTTTACGGGGCCTCAAAGGGTTGCGCGTTGTGCAAAGCCGGAACTTTGCGACGTGCGTCGGCCACGTTTTGCATATCTATTTCAAATGCATAAACGCCAGCATCCGCGCCTGCGTCAAGGATAACCTCGCCCCATGGGGCCACAACAAGCGAATGGCCGTAGGTGCTGCGCGAACTTGTGCCACTGGATGCATGCAACCCGGTTTGCGCTGGCGCAATCACGTAACAGCCGGTTTCAATAGCCCGCGCACGCAGCAAAGAATGCCAATGCGCAGCCCCCGTGACGGGCGAAAACGCAGCCGGATAGGTTAGAATTTGCGCACCCGCTTGGGCCATTGCATTCGACAACAACGGGAACCGCATGTCGTAACAAACCGCCATTCCGAGTGTTGCAAAGTCGGTCTTAACAACCACCGCCCTAGTCCCTGCGCGGTAACCAGCAGATTCCTGAAACGTCTCGGTGTCTGAAATTTGCACATTAAACATGTGGATCTTGTCATAATGCGCGACGATCTGACCCTGTGGATCAATCAGGAACGACCGGTTGGCAAAGCGCCCGTCTGCGTCATCAGTTTTTAACGCAAGCGAACCGATCAGCACCCAAACTCCGTGTTCTTTGGCCGCATTTCGCAAGGCCGCCAAAGTCTGATCTTGGTCTTGATACTGCAAAACGTCCTGCTGATGCGACCGGCTGGTCGACACGCAATTCGTGACCTCTGGGGTCAGGACAAACTGCGCACCAGTCGCAACTGCATCGTTCAGATACGCCAACGTTTGAACCAGGTTCTGTGCCGGATCATCCGAGACGTTTAGCTGTAGCAGCGCTGCTTTCACTGAAGTTCCAGCATTTTATCCAACATTCCCGCCCGCTCCAGCGCGTGCAGCTCATCACAGCCACCAATGTGTTCACCGCCGATGAAAATCTGTGGCACGGTGCGGCCGCCTTGCGCGCGCTGGATCATTTCCGCCTTCATGTTCGGCTGGGCCAAAACGTCGGTTTCATCAAAATCGATGCTCTTTTGCTTCAGCAAACGTTTTGCAGCATGGCAGTATCCGCACAATGGCGAGGTGTAAATTTCGACCTTATTCATGGGTCATTTCCTTCGTGAAGTAATCGTTAACGGGAACTTAGGTATCTTTTGCGACGCGCGCCAGTGTGACTACGCAAACGTGATTTGCGCCTGCCGCAGTGCATGCTTGGGTTGCTGCGGCCAAAGTGGCACCTGATGTCATGACGTCATCCACCAGCAAAACAGGGCGACCCGCCATTTTGTGTTTACGCTTGGGGTGAGGCCGGATTGCGTTTTGCAGCATATCGAACCGCGCATCACGGCTCAGCCCATCCAAGGACGCTGTTCGTTCTGACCGGATCAACAAGTCAGGACAGCATTCCAGATCAACCTGTTTCGCCAAAGCCTGCGCCAGCAACGTCGACTGATTGTATCGCCGTTTCAACAACCGCGACCAATGCAACGGTACCGGCGCGATCAACATATGAGGTTGCAAAATGTCTTTGACAGCCGCGGCCATCCAAAGCGCTGCGGGGCGCACAACTTCGTGGCGGTCCCCGTGTTTTAGACCCAACACCAGCTTGCGCCCGTTGTCTTTGTACAAAACCGCAGCCCGACCGTGCGCCCAAGGCCGCGTGGTTGTCATGCATTCATCACAATGCGCCAAAACACCGGGATCATCGCCAAGCAATGGCACACCACACGCGTCACAAATCGTCGACCCGATGAACTGCGTATCGCGCCAACACGGGCCGCACAAACCAAAGTCACTGTCGACCGTGGTCGAGCACGTCAGACAGCGCGGCGGATAGACCAGGCGCAGTGCGGTTTGTAATGTGCTTACGGCCATTCTATTTGTGCCCTCATGTCCACACCTCAGCCTCTTACCGATTCGTCTGCTTTGACCGCCAACCGTGCCCGCGCCAACAAGGACGACCTGTTTTTGCACGTCGCCGCGATGGATGAGCTGCAAGATCGCCTACAAAGTGTTAACAGGACGTTTACAGCGCCTGCCGTCGTTAATGGTTACTCAAACTTTTGGGGCACTCAGATACCAAATGCGCGCAGCGTTGCCGACACCGATCTGCTTGAGCTTGACCAAAACGCCCACGATCTGGTGATCCACGCCATGTCGCTGCATTGGGCAAACGATCCGGTCGGGCAGATCATCCAATGCAAACGCGCGTTGCAAAATGACGGGCTGTTTCTGGCGGTGTGTTTCGGTGGGCAAACCTTGCATGAACTACGCGCCTGTCTTGGGCAGGCCGAAATCGAAATCATGGGTGGCCTGTCGCCGCGCATCGCCCCGATGGCGGAGCTGCGCGACATGGGCGGGCTGCTGCAACGCGCCGGTCTTGCCTTGCCCGTCGCTGATGTCGCCAACCTGAACGTGACCTACCGCGATATCTGGCATCTGATGCACGATCTGCGGGCCATGGGTGAGACAAATGCGCTCATGTCCCGGCAGCGCAAAGCCACCCCGCGCGCCGTGTTTGAACGCGCCAACACACTATATTGTGAAACATTTCCAGCCAAAGATGGCGGCATTACCGCGACATTTGA
Source organism: Ascidiaceihabitans sp. (assembly GCA_029251465.1). Classification (GTDB taxonomy): domain Bacteria; phylum Pseudomonadota; class Alphaproteobacteria; order Rhodobacterales; family Rhodobacteraceae; genus Ascidiaceihabitans. The sequence goes on along the minus strand of JAQXDI010000043.1, from coordinate 80,718 downwards.
TCTATTGTTTCTTGCAGGTTGGGCCCCCGATGACAGCCAGCCAAAACCTCTGCGCCCGGGGTCAGCGGCGCAACGGCTTGCGGATGCGCTGGGCACTCAGGAAAACCCGTTGTCAGACTGAAATCAGACAGCCCTCAGATTGACCTGCGCCCAAAAGCGTTTATCTGCAACACAACGCCGCCGCTTTGGCACACTAAATTGGAACGATATTCATGTTGGACGCTTCTCAGAACGCCGCCTGCCCTGCCCACGCAGAGCCGGATCACCCAAAGGTCAAAGCACCCAAGGTCGGAATTTTGCTGAGCAACCTCGGGACGCCTGACAATTACGACTACTGGTCCATGCGCCGCTACCTGAACGAATTCCTGTCTGATCGCCGCGTCATCGATTACAGCCCGTGGCTTTGGCAGCCGCTTTTGCAGCTGATCATTCTGACGAAACGCCCGTTTTCATCCGGGGCCGCGTACCAGTCAATCTGGAACGAAAAGGACAACGAAAGCCCGTTGTTGACGATCACCAAAGCGCAAACCGCCAAGATCAAAACCGCGATGCAAACCCGCTACGGTGATGACGTGATCGTTGATTACTGCATGCGCTACGGCAACCCGTCGACCAAATCCAAGGTGCGGGCATTGACCGAAGCAGGCTGCCAGAAGATCTTGTTCTTTCCGCTGTACCCGCACTACGCCGGGGCCACATCAGCCACCGCCAACGACGAATTTTTTCGCGCGCTGATCGAGGAAAAATGGCAACCGGTTGCGCGCACTGTGCAGCCCTATTTCGACGATCCGGCCTATATCGATTCCCTCGCGCAATCGATTGAACGTGCCTACGCGGGCTTGGAAAAGAAGCCGGACATTCTGGTGTGTTCCTACCACGGCGTACCGATCCGGTACCTGATGGAGGGCGACCCCTATCATTGCCAATGCCAGAAAACGACGCGCCTGCTAAAGGAACGTCTGGGCTGGGACGACACTGAAATCAAAACCACCTTCCAATCCAAATTCGGACCCGAAGAATGGCTGCAACCCTACACCGTCGAAGAGGTCGCGCGTTTGGCCGAGGCTGGCAAAAAGAACATCGCGGTCTGCGCACCTGCGTTTTCAGCGGATTGCATCGAAACGCTGGAAGAGATCAACGAAGAGATCAAAGAAAGCTTTGAACACGCCGGCGGCGAAGAGTTCACTTACATCCCCTGCCTAAATGACGAAGATTCACACATCGCAGCACTCAGCGGCGTGATCGAACGGAACTTGGCGGGCTGGCTGGAATAAACAGGCGACGCACTGTTGTGCCGCCCGTTTGGTTGTTAGTTTGATCGCTGTTTAGTCAGCAACGGCTGCGGCAACCAATGCCAGCAGCACCAATGGCAACAAGATACCAGAAGACGACGTGCCTGTCGTGTCTTCGACAATCAACGGTGGCTCGATAATTGGATCAGACGGGTTGCCTGCAAACGCGGTGGGCGCCAGGGCGGACAGTGCAGCAGCTAGAACGACTTTTTTCATATTAACCTCCAAGAACCGCGATCAGACAACAGCGCCGGTGCGTGCTCGATATTTTGTGTGAGGTCATTAGATGGCCAAGGCTTAGCGAGCACAAATAACGAAAGCTTTCAAAACACTACAACGCGGCGCGAGCATTTTGGTAGTGTCCACAAACGAAAAAAGGCGGCGCATCTCTGCACCGCCTCTTTAAATTTTTGTCTAGGCTTAAGCTTAGTCAGCTACAGCTGCAGCAACCAGAGCCAAAAGCACCAATGGCAACAGGATACCGGAAGAGGACGAGCCTGCTTCTTCGATGATCACTGGCGCTTCGATGATTGGATCGGCTGGTGTGCCGGCGAATGCTGTTGTTGCGGCGGCTGTCAAAGCGGCAGCGAGTACTAGTTTTTTCATGTTTTTTCTCCAGAAAAGGCACATCCAGCATTTGCGCTGGTGCACACCCAAGACTTACCTCGTGTACTTGTTCTAACCAGCAATTCGCCAAGATTGCAAACCCAGTTTCGTCCAACAAACACGCAAAACGTCAAGTTGTCGTCAAATTAGCAACACTTGAGTGCCTACTTTGGCCATACCAAACAGCTCAGCGATGTGTTCGTTGTACAGACCGATGCAACCATTTGACGATTTGCGCCCGATTTTGCGTGTGTCATGCGTTCCGTGGATTCGGTAATACGTCCAGCTCAGATAAAGAGCGTGCGTTCCCAATGGGTTCTCTGGGCCCGGTCCGATGAATTTTGGCCATTCCGGGTTCCGCTTTAGCATGGAAGGCGTCGGGCGCCAGCTGGGTCCATCTACCTTTTGCGTCACGCTGGTACGGCCACGGCGCGTCAGATCTTCGGTCAACGGAATGCTCGACGGGTACAATTTGTAGATTGTTTCGTCTTCGCTCCAGTAATGCACCGCGCGGCTGTCCAGATCGACCAGCACCGCGCCTTTCTTCAAATTAGAGAAATACGGGCGCCAATCCAGCGTTCGAAAGCTGGAAATGTTGCGGCGCACAGACAATGCTGGGTCGCGTTCAGCCTGACCGGCTTGGGTCTGAGCCAACGCCGGGGTGCCGAGAACCGCAGCTGAACCGGCCAAAAAGGCACGGCGCGTCGGTGTTTCGAATAGTTTCTTGGACATTGTTACGTCTCCGTCTCTTAGAAATACTGCCATTGCGCGTACTTTATTGCGTGAAAGTCGCAGTCGCAAATCAAACAAGCGTCATTTCGCGGCCTCACGCCGATGTGCGTTTGAAATACAACGCAACTGTCGTTAAGGCGATATGTAACAGTATTTTCGAGTGGAGCACAGAAAATGGTCAGAATGATTGCAGTATTGATGGCCGGATTGATCGCGCTTTCTGCTTGTACCCCAGCAGAGCCGCCCATTGGGGCAAATGGCAAAGCCGTTGGCAAGGTTTACAAAATTGGGCAGCGCGACACCGGCAAGCTTCAGTTTCGGATGCTTGATTCCGTGAATGCACTGCGCAGCGCCCAAGGCGTGGCACCAGTTGCATTGAACCCTGCCTTGAACGCAGCCGCAGCCACACATTCACGCGACATGTCGGCTCAAAACCGCCCATGGCACTTTGGTTCGGACGGCTCTTCCCCTATCGACCGCGTCCAGCGCGTTGGCTACACTGGGCAGCTGGTTGGTGAAAACATTTCTGAATCCTACGAGACAGAATTGGAAACATTAGCGGCCTGGATCGAACAAACAGACACGCGCCGCACGATCATGTCGACTGACGCCCAGGACATGGGTTTCGCATGGTTTCAAGAATCCAACGGCAAAATCTGGTGGACGATGATTATGGGCAACCCGTCAAATTCACCGCTGATTCCATTGGCAAACCCATCCGCAAGCCGTTTGGTGCCCGCCAAGATTTCAGAAGAAGAACCAATCACCGCCATCGATGAAACAGGAACACCTATCGTTGGAACCACTGGATAACAGTGGCTTCGCTTAGGCGTTGATCTGGATTGGCGTGCCGTTCTTGACCATCGCGTAAACGCTCTCCATCTCTTTGTTCGAGATCGAAATACAGCCCCACGTCCAATCGCCTTTGTTCTTTTTCAACGGGCTTTCTTGACCGTGAATAAAGATGTCACCACCGGGCGGCTTGCCCAGCGCCTTGGCCTCTGCCCGATCCTGCGCGTTAGGATACGAGATACCCAGCGACAGGTGGAACCGGCTGTTCGGATTACGGCGATCGATGTAATACGTGCCTTCTGGCGTCTTGCCGTCACCCTCAAAGAACTTGTCGCCAATCGGTGCGAACCCAAGAACAAAGTCGTATTCCTTGATCACTTTGCTTTCGTTCAGCAGATACATTTTGCGCGCGCCTTTGTTGACGATCACATACGTCACCTCAGGACCATTGTAGGTTTGAAAACGGCTTTTGTTGCCGCCACAGGCCGCCAAAAGGGTTGCCATTGCACTGGTTAAAACAAAGGTTCTGCGCTTCATAAAATCTGCTCTGATCAATTTTTACTGTCGTTGCGTCGTATCACTCTACGGCATCAATCGCATAGGGAAAACGCTGCAAAGTCACTCATCTGTGAGATGACGCCCGCCGGAACGCGGCCGCCAATTCGATGTGCGATGACCAACGGAATTGATCCACAGGCTGCACCCAATCCAAAACGTAGCCTGCTTGGGTCAACTGAAACGCATCGCGCGCGAACGTCACGGGGTTGCAAGACACATACGCAATGCGCGGGACTGTCGCGGTGGCAAGTTCGGCGATTTGATCCGCAGCACCCGCGCGAGGCGGATCCAGAACAACAGCATCAAAGCGGTTTAGCTCGTCCGGCAACAACGGGCGTCGGAACAAATCACGGGCTTCTGAGGTCACAGGTTTTAACCCCTTAGACATGCGCCAGCCGTGATCCAAACCCTCGACCATCGCCTTGTCACCCTCAACCGCGTGGACTTCGGATTTCTTGGCCAGAGGGAACGAAAACGTCCCGCTGCCTGCAAACAAATCTGCGACGCGCTTGGCCTCGCCCACGGCCTCGATCACTAGGGTTTGCAGCGTGGCTGCCCCGTGTGCCGTCGCTTGCAAAAACGCACCGGGCGGCACGACAACCTGCGCATCACCAAAATCATGACGCGGCGGCGTGCGCATCGCAATGGTTTCGCCGTCCCACGCAAGACGTACCAAACCGGTGCGATCGCACAACGACGCCAGTTCAATCCGCAACTGCCCGTCGATAGGTTTGCCGCCGTGAACTGACACATCCAGCCCGTCCGACGACAACGTCAACGTCACCGCTAACACGCCTTTGCGCGACGATCCGACAACAGCCAAATCATGGGCCGCAGCAAATCCCGCTTTGATCCGCGGATCAATCAGTTGGCAATCGGGCACTTCAATCACTGTGCCTGATGCGCGTCCATGAAAGCCGACCATCGCGCCCTTTTTCGTACGCCGCGCCGCAACGGTTGCGCGTTGGCGTGACTGCGCAGGCGACGTCAGCGTCGGGCGAATTTCGGGTGCAAGATCATGGGCGGCCAAGGCACGGCGGATCACGTCGCCTTTCCACGTGGCCACAAAATCTTCGCTCGCGTGCTGCAACTGGCAGCCACCACAGGATTTGAAATGACGACACACGGCCGACACCCGATCATCGGACGGCGTGACGATTTTCACGTCGCTCAGCGTGTCGCCTGTCAGCGTGCCAGTCACCGTTTCACCGGGCAGCGTCATGGGCGCAAAGATCGGCCCGTGTGCAATGCCGTCGCCCTGATGGCCGACGCGTAAGATTGTGTATTCAGTCATTCTGCTGCCTGTGTGGTGATAAATCCGCCGGATTGGCGATCCCAATAGCGGGCGTATAACCCTTTCTGCGCCAGAAGTGCATCATGCGATCCAACTTCGGCAATGCGGCCCTGATCCATGACGATAATCCGGTCCATTTCGGTCAGCGTAGACAGACGGTGCGCGATGGCCAAAACGGTTTTGCCCTGCATCACGCGCGACAAAGCATCCTGGATCGACGCCTCGACTTCGGAATCCAACGCGCTTGTCGCCTCGTCCAACACAAGGATCGGGGCATCTTTGATAATGGCACGCGCAAGGGCAATCCGCTGGCGTTGACCACCCGACAATTTCACACCGCGCTCGCCCAAATGCGCGTCGTAACCGGTGCGCCCTTTGTGGTCTTGTAGGTCCTTGATAAAGGTATGCGCCTCGGCTTTTGTCGCCGCCGCAATCACCTCGTCCTCGGTCGCGTCGGGCTTGCCGTAGCGAATGTTGTCCATCGCAGAGCGGTTGAACATCGCGGTTTCCTGCGTGACCATCCCGATGCTGCGGCGCAAGCTTTCTTGGGTCACTTGGCGCATATCAACACCGTCAATTTCAATCGCGCCTTCTTCGGGGTCGTACAGCCGCAGCAACAGTGAAACGAGCGTCGATTTACCGGCACCAGAGGCCCCGACTATACCCAGCTTTTCGCCAGCGCCAATCGTCAGGTCAATCTGCTCGATCCCGCCTTTGTCGCGACCGTAGGCAAAACCAAGTCCCTTTAGCGCGATCTCGCCCTGTGGCACTTCCAGATCAGTCGCATCGCTGGCGTTTTCCACCCGCGTGCGCGGGGTCAGAGTGCGCATGCCGTCTTCGATTTCGCCGATGTTGGAATAGATCGCCATTAGCGTAAAGCTGACCCAACCCGTCATCTGCGCGATCCGAATGGCGATGGCGCCAGCAGCGACAATGTCGCCTGACGTTGCTTGGTCCGCTTGCCACAAAATGATGGTTCCACCCAACAGCAGCACCGGCAACAGGCCCGCCAAGGACATCAGCGCAAATCGGAAAGCCGCGGACAAGTAGCCGAATTTCAACGAGCTTTCGCGGAACGATTGCATCGCGCCCAGCGCTGCGCGGTCTTCGTGATCGGCGTGGGCGAACAGCTTGACCGTTTTGATGTTGGTGATCGTATCGACGACTTGGCCAGACACCATCGCGCGCTTGCCCGCCCGTTCTGCCGACCGGATCCGCACGCGCGGCAGGTACCAGTTGATCAGCGCAAAATACAGCACCAGCCAGACAAAAAACCCGATCGCCACGCGCCAATCAATCGCGACCAGCAGCAGCACCGACCCCACCAGTGAGGCTAACGCAAAGGCAACCACGTTGATCACCTCGGACGCAACATCGGTCACTGCCCGCGCGCATTGCATTTGCTTTTGCGCGATGCGGCCCGCGAAATCATCGTCAAAGAACGTGACGGTTTGGCCAAGCGTCCAGCGGTGCAAGCGCGACAAAACCAACGGGTTCACGTTGGGCTGCACGATGATCGAATTGGTCGCCGCAGACAGCCCAAACAACACCGGCCGCGCAATCAGGAAAAACCCTAGCGACGCGGCGATCAGACCAACATTGGTGACAGAGAAAAATCCTTCTGGGCCCAGCGTTACAGTCGCATCGATCACGCGGCCAAGGATCAGGGCTGTGCCCGCCTCCATCGCGCCGGCAAGAGCAGAAAATCCAGCCGCCAGCCACATCGCAGGCCACGCACCGGACAAACACCAGCGCATGAAAGCGCCCAATGTTTGCGGCGGCGGCCCGTTTGCTGGGCGAAAGCTGTTGATCCAATTGCCAATGCTCAGGTTCATGCCACGTCTTCCGTTTTCAAGAACCCGCCCGACTGGCGCGCCCAGAAGTCTGCATATAGCCCACCGCTGGCCAAAAGCGCGTCGTGGGTGCCGTCTTCGACAATCTTGCCTTGATCCAGAACAAGGATGCGATCCATCTTGGCAATTGTCGACAAACGGTGGGCAATCGCGATCACGGTTTTGCCCTCCATCATGCCGTACAGCGTGTCTTGGATCGCGGCCTCGACTTCGGAATCCAGCGCGCTTGTCGCCTCGTCCAGCAGCAAGATCGGCGCGTTTTTCAGGATCACCCGGGCCAAAGTCACACGCTGACGTTGTCCACCAGACAGTTTCACACCGCGTTCGCCGACTTGGGCATCATAGCCTTTGCGCCCTTCGGGGTCTTGCAGATCCAGAATGAAATCATGCGCCTCGGCCTGTTTTGCAGCGGCGATCATCTGATCCTCGGTCGCGTCCGGGCGGCCGTACAGCAAATTGTCACGCACGGAACGATGCAGCAGCGAACTGTCTTGTTGCACCATGCCGATGTTCAAACGCAGACTGTCTTGGGTCACGTCCGTGATGCTTTGGCCGTCGATCAAAATCTTGCCGGCCTCAGGATCGTAAAACCGCAAAAGCAGTTTGACCAAAGTCGATTTGCCTGCACCCGAACGCCCGATCAAGCCAATCTTTTGACCTGGTTCGATCATCAAATCGACAGCATCCAAGCCGCCAGATTGACGGCCATAGTGGTGGGTCAGCGCCTTCAGCTCGATCCGGCCATCAGCCATTTCCAACCCTTTGGCATTCTGAGTATCGATCAACGTGATGGGCTGCGCGATGGTTTCCATGCCTTCAGCGACCACACCTAGCTGGCGGAAAAAGCTGGTCAGCGCCCACATGATCCAACCCGTCATCGCGTTCAATCGCAGGGTCAGCGCCGTCGCCGCAGCAACAATACCAACTGACATTTCGCCCTGCATCCAAAGCGCGATCGCCCAGCCAACAACGCCAACAATCAACAGGCCATTCAACGTCACCAACATCACGTCCATGATCGTGAAAATGCGCATTTCACGCTGGAATGTTTGGCGGGTCTTTTCGATGGCGTCTTTTGCATAGTCCAGTTCGCGCGCGTGGTGCGCAAACATCTTGACCGAGTGGATGTTGGAATAAGCATCGACGACACGGCCCGTCACTGTGGATCGCGCATCAGATGCGGCTTGCGATGCGGGGCCAACGCGTTTGACCGTCCAACGGATCAAAAAGCCGTACAGCACAAACCAGCCAAGCAATGGCAGCAACAAACGCACATCCGACGTGGACAGCAAAATCGCGGCACCAATCAGATAGGCCAGCGAAAACGAGATCGCGTCAAACACCTGAAAGATGACCTCACCAGCCGCTGGCGGCGTCTGCATAATCCGGTTCGCAATACGTCCGGCAAAATCGTTTTCAAACCAGCCAACCGATTGACGCAAAACATGTTTGTGCGCACGCCAGCGAATGAGCGTCCCAAAATTCGGCAGGATCGCGTTGTTCAAAAGTGCCACATCCAGCACTTGCAACATTGGCCGCAAGATCAGGATAAACAGCGCAATCGCGATGAATTCGTAACCGTGATCCGCCCACACTTGCGCCGGTTCGCCGCCCAGCAAATCAACGACACGGCCCATGTAAAAGATCAGACCAATTTCAACGCCAGCCACGATGATAGACATCAATGCGGTGAGCCAAAACACCATCTTAAACGGTTTGGAATAGTCGCGCAGAAACGGCCAAAGTTTCGGCGGCGGAACATCATTTTCGGGATAGTCGACGTAAGGGTCGACAAGGTTTTCAAGGAATTTGAACATCACGGAAGGACCTGCAATTGTAAGGTAGACATGCGGATTGCGTCGAATAAATCGAGCCATCCAATTAGGTTGGACCGATTAGTGCCGGCTTAGCCAAATCCCACGATACATGTCGTACACCTCCAATGTGTTCGTGTTTGATAGCGCAAACTTTTGCCAAAGTCACCCCAAAAGCTGGGCCTTGGTTTTGGCGAAATTCGAGGCGATCCAGTCTTGCTTAAGTGCTTTTAAACGCTGACCTAACGCAGGCCCTGTAAATGCAGGCTGAAGATCAATTGCTTGGATCGGAAAGACGCTATGCGCACCGTGTTCGATTTTCAGGCGGGCATCCGCTCGCGGCATCTGACCAGCAAAGGCTGCGCGTAAGGCAACAATGCCCAGCGCTGTTTCGATACCGTGACGATACCCCAACTCGCCCTCGGATTGCAGGTTACCAAGCCCATCGCGCAGAACGTCCAATGCACGCGCTTGCGGTTTGGACAATCGCAACGTGGTTGCCACATCAATCCCGCCCAGCGCCGCAAGACGGCGCAGCGGATCAGGCGTTAAATCCATCACGCTTTCGATGTGTACCAACGGCGCAACCCACGTGTCGTCGCTGCCCATCAGCACGCTTTGCAGCACGCCGGTTTGCCGCATGACGGCCAGCGAAGGCGCAGGATTTGAGGCCCCAAGCAGCTTGATCATCTCTGATCCAACGCGCTCTGCCGACAGCGATGCAAGCCCGTCTAGGTTTGATGCGATGGCACTCAACGCCTCTGGATCAAAGCCCAAATCGGCATCGCCGTACCACGCCGAAAACCGGAAAAACCGAAGGCTGCGCAGGTAATCTTCGCGAATGCGCATCGACGCGTTTTCGATAAACCGAATACGGCGGGCGCGGGTATCAGCGAGCCCGTTTAGCGGGTCAACAATACGGCCCGTGGCCTCAGCGTACAGCGCGTTCATCGTGAAATCGCGGCGGCGCGCATCGTCAGCGATATTATCGGAAAACGCCACAACAGCGCGGCGGCCATCTGTTTCGACATCACGCCGGAATGTGGTGATTTCAAACGGGGTCCCGTCCATCACGACGGTCACCGTGCCATGATCGATGCCTGTTGGAATAGCCTTGAGCCCTGCCGCTTTGGCCAAATCCATGACTTGTTGTGGATGCGCGTTTGTGGACAGATCAATATCGCTGGCAGCCTCGTTCAGGACAGCGTTGCGCACACAGCCACCGACGAAAAAAACCTGATGACCGGCGTTCGCAAAAACGGCGCACAATGCTTGGGCATTTGCGTCCTTCAGCCATGGCGTTTCAGCCGGCAGGATTAGGTCATTCGATCGGTCCATGCGCGCAACATACGCGCAGTTGCGCCCCAGATGTAATAGGGGCCGTACGGTACTGTGAAAAAGTGGCGACGTTGCCCGCGCCAACGACGGGATTGGACGCTGAAATTATCAGCGTTCAAGACATGGGCCAACGGCACGCGAAACACTTCTTCGACTTCGCCCGGTTCAGGCCTTACGTCAAACTGTTCACGCACCAAAGCAATCACAGGCGTGACGCTAAATCCGGTAACCGTTTCGTGGATTGGCAGCGTGCCAAGAACCTCAACGATTTCGGTGGGCAAACCGATTTCTTCGCGGGCTTCGCGCAATGCGGCCGCGATGACATCAGCGTCGTTGTCATCCTGCTTGCCACCGGGAAACGCGATCTGGCCAGGGTGGTGTTTCAGTGCGGATGACCGTTTTGTCAGGATCAATTCAGCCACGCCATCGCGCATAATGATCGGGGCAAGCACACCAGCAGGGCGCAATTTACGCCCCGCTGGCAATGTCACATCCGGGTTCAGATCAAAGTCTGATGACGGTTCACCGACCTCGCCCAAGGTACGGCGAATGTCGGCGATCAGGTCACTCACGCGCGGCGTCTTCTGATTCAAATCCGATACTGGCCGGATCAAGATCGTAATGCGAGCTGCAGAATTGGCAATCTGCGGTTACACGCCCTTCGGGTGTTGTCATCGTTGCAATGTCACGGGCCGAATAAATCGACAGGCTTTGACGCACACGTTCTTCGGAACACGAGCAGCCGAATTTGATTGCCTGAGTGTCATACACACGCGGTTTTTCTTCGTTGAACAAGCGCAGCAACAGATCATTTGGCGGGACTTGGGGGCCAATCAGTTCCATTTCTTCGACCGTATCCAAAAGAATATTCACGCGGTTCCAGTTCTCGCCTTCGTCGTCGTTCAGTAGGTCAGTGGCTTGTAGCATCTCGCCTGTGCCTTCGGCTTGGGCTGCAAACGGCGACGCCTTGGGCATGTGCTGAATCATCATGCCACCTGCGCGCCAATGCTCGGCCACACCCGGTTCCATGGACTTGCCGTAAGACAAAGCAAAACGGGTCGGCAGCTGCTCGGATTGCGCAAAATATGCCTCGGCACATTTGGACAATGATCCACCCGCCAGTGGCGTGATGCCTTGGTACGGTTTCATGCCTTGGCCCTGATCGATCATGATCGCAAAATAGCCTTCGCCAACCTGCTCGAACGGGGTGCCGTCGGTCAGTCGATCTTCGTCATAAGTCGCATAGGCACGAATACGCGCGGGATCACCGTCTTTTTCAGGGCCGTAGTAGTCAGTAGCAATCATGCGGACCGCACCTTTGGATTGCACCTGCAAGGAAAGCTTCCAGCGCAGCTTGACCGTTTGACCGATCAGCGCGGTCAGCAACGCCATTTCCGCCACCAATGCCTCGACCACCGGAGGATATTCGTGCTGTTTCAAAATGCCGTCCAACACACCGTCAAGGCGCGCTACGCGCCCGCGAATGTCTGCTGCATCAAGCTGAAAAGGCAGGACTGTATCGTCCCACGCGATTTTGTTTACGAGTGTCATGGGGGTTTCCTTACGCGCCACACGTTGGCATATCGCGTCTATATAGGTGCCACAAGCCAAACAAAAAGAGGGTCGCAAATGATACGACGTGTTGGATCACCCCCGGAGGCCGGGCGGCGCTATACCGTGCGCCCTGGTGCTTATGCAATTTTGCCTTTGCAGCAGCGGCTTTTGCTAACCGGGCAAGACGCTGAAATCTTTGACATCCAACTGCCCGGCGGTGGGATTGACCCAGGAGAGTCCCATATCCAAGCCTTGCACCGCGAAGTGCGCGAAGAGTTAGGATGGGTTATTGCATCGCCGCGCAGATTGGGTGCGTTTCGTAGGTTCGTTTTTATGCCGGATTATGATCTTTGGGCCGAAAAGCTATGCCATGTCTATATTGCGCGCCCCATCTATCAAGTGTCAGAGCCTCTAGAAGCGGATCATGTTCACTTGGTGCTAGACCCGTCAGAAGCTGTAGTTGCCCTAGGGTGCGAAGGTGCGCGGCATTTTGTGAGCAAGTTTGTCAGGTGACACTTAGCCGTTGAATTCAAACAACACACCCGACACGTCGTCGGGGAAATCATCAGTTCCAGCAAAGCTTGATAGATTCCACATCAGAGCTTCGAAAAACGCAGGGCCTTTGATGTCGCGTAGCTCTGTCATCATCTTCGCGAGCCCGTCTTCTTCTAGCATATCACCATCAAGGTTGGGGCACTCGGTTACCCCATCTGAAAGCAGCGCGATCCGATCGCCGGGGTTTAGTTGAATTTCAAAACTCTCGAATGAAATGCCGTACATGAGGCCAACAGGAAAACCACCAGTTCCCGTTTGTTCAACGCTACCATCGCTGCGCTGTACGGCCGGATGCGGATGGCCTGCTTGACCCAAAACCATCTTGCCGGTTTTCAGATCAACGTCTGCAAGCAGCAACGTAAAGTAATGCTCTGTTTCCATCTCATCCAGAACCAGATCATTTAACGTTTCGATCACTTGATCTGGTGGTAACGATCGATAAGTACCATCGTCCAAACGCTCCAGAGCGACGTTTTGATCAGGGGCGGATGCGGACAAATATCCAGCCAATCGCGCCGTCATTAAGGCCGAGCTGATACCATGCCCGGACACGTCAATTGCGTACAATCCAAGATGCCCGTCACCTGCTGGATAAAAGCCGACGAGATCGCCACCAACATGCCCGCTAGAGCGTAAGAGCAAAGACAATTCCCCCGTATCGAACGATTTTTTCCGTTCGCGGATCAAGGACTGTTGCAGTTTTTTAGCTTCGATCAGATCGCTATCAAGGGAATCATAAACGCGCTGCAGCTCTTGCAGTGTTTGCGAAATAATCCGGTTCTTTTCAGTCAGCTCGCGCTGCATATCCAAGATACGCTCACCCGCAGAAATCCGGGCCCTTAGTTCATGCGCATTGACCGGTTTGCTCAGAAAATCGTCCGCACCAGCCTGAAGCCCTTGCGCAACTTCATCCTTTTCACTTTTGGAGGTCAAAAGGATAAAGTAACCGTAGTGATCGCCCGGCAAATTGCGAAACGCATCGCAAAATTCCAAGCCATTCATCTTGGGCATCATCCAGTCGCTTAGCACAATATCAGGCGGATCCGATTTGCATAATTCGAGCGCGACATCACCACTGTCAGCTTCTGAAACCTCGTACCCCCAATGCTTAACAGAACTGGACAAAATCTCGCGCTGCAACCGGCAGTCATCAACAATCAGCACGCGCCGCTTCGGTACGATAGGCTCTGGCTGTGCGCCTTGGTCAGAGATTTTCAGCAGCGATGACATAGAAGACAAAGTTCCAGCTTAAGTTGGATTTCCGCATCTTTATGTGTCCAAACTTAACGACCCATGAAAGCAAAAATCCGAGATACTAAAAGTTTAGCAAGTCAGGTTTTGTTAAGATGATTGCCCAACGATGATCCTACCAAAGAATCGGAGGTCGATATGATTGATTGGGGTCAAGTAAAGTCACTTCGGGATGAAGTCGGTCCAGAGGATTTCGAAGAGGTTGTCGAACTTTTTCTAGAAGAAGTCGAAGAAGTGGTTGAGCGTCTGAAAATCAGTTCTGACACGTCAACGTTAGAAGATGACATGCACTTTCTTAAAGGCAGCGCGATGAATCTTGGGTTTGAATCGTTCTCAAGGCTTTGCCAAGACGGCGAAAACCTGTCAGCCCAAGGCGAGGCTGATACCTTTGATGTTGGATCGGTTTTGGCCTGCTATGCCAGTTCAAAAGCAGTGTTTTTAAACGACCTGCCCAACGCAATTCAGTAGGTCCGTCAGATCACAAATTGCGTCAACGTTTCGTTGTTGGTGATGTCTGTGTAGGCAAAACCAACAGATTCAATCTGTGAAAACATCGTTTCAAAATTCGCAGGATCTGTGGTTTCAATTCCAATCAAAACAGATCCAAAGTTGCGCGCTGACTTTTTCATATACTCAAAGCGGGTGATGTTATCGTCGGGCCCAAGGCTACCTAAGAAGTCCTTCAATGCACCAGGGCGCTGTGGCAGGCGAAGGATAAAATACTTTTTCAAACCCGAATAACGCTGAGCACGTTCCTTAACTTCCGGCAGGCGTTCGAAATCAAAATTTCCACCTGATGCGACGCACACCACGGTCTTGCCTTTGATCACGTCCCGCATCTCTTTTAGGGCCTCAATCGCTAAGGCACCGGCGGGTTCCAAAACGATACCTTCAACGTTCAACATTTCAATGATTGTTGTGCAAATGCGATCTTCGGACAAGTTAATGACGCTGGCTGGATCAACGCCGCTTAAACGCTCAAACGTGCGCATTCCGATTTTGGCAACCGCAGCACCATCCACAAAATTATCGATTGGTGAGACGTCGATTGGCGCATTTGCGTCCAATGCCATAGCAAGGCTTTGCGCGCCTTTTGGTTCCACAAATGTGTACTCGCATTTGGATCCAAAATAACTATACGTGCCTGCCGACAAACCGCCGCCGCCAACTGGCAAAATGACATGATCGGGAACGCGGCCAAGTTGCGCTTCGATTTCAACCGCAACGCTTGCCTGTCCTTCGATCACATCGTCATCGTCAAATGGCGACAAGAAATGTGCGCCCTTGTCTAAGCAATAGCTTTGCGCTGCCCGCAAAGTTTCATCAAAGTAGTCGCCAATCAATTTAATCTCGACATGATCGCCGCCAAAAATCCGTGTTTTTTGGATTTTTTGATCCGGGGTCGTCACCGGCATGAAAACGACCCCGTGTACACCAAAATGCCGACACATAAACGCAACGCCTTGCGCGTGATTTCCAGCACTTGCACACACAAACGTATCTTGATCCGCGATCACCTTGCGCATTGCATTGAACGCGCCGCGCAATTTGTAGGATCGCACCGGGCTTAGATCTTCGCGCTTGAGCCAGATATCCGCGTCAAACCGGTCCGACAACAAGTCATTCCGCAGCAAAGGCGTCGCTGGAAAAACTGTCCGCATTTGTTGCTCGGCCGCGCGCGCTGCCACTTGGAAAGTATCGGAACTCATGGTCAAATCCTAAACCGCTTAGATCAAACAGACCTATGCGCCCACACCATAGCGGTCAACATCTTGCCCCTCGCGCGAAAACGCAGTATCGCCCACGGCGAACCCGACAAAGGAAACTCACAACATGTCCGCGCCCAAAAAAGTCGTGCTTGCCTACTCAGGCGGCCTTGATACCTCGATCATCCTGAAATGGTTGCAAACAGAATACGGCTGCGAAGTTGTGACCTTTACCGCCGATTTGGGCCAAGGCGAAGAGCTGGAGCCAGCGCGCGCCAAAGCCGAAATGATGGGCGCTTCCTCGATTTACATCGAGGACCTGCGCGAAGAATTCGTGCGCGATTTTGTGTTCCCAATGTTCCGCGCCAACGCGCTGTATGAGGGTCTGTATTTGCTGGGCACATCTATCGCACGCCCGCTGATTTCCAAACGCCTCGTAGAAATTGCTGAGGCCGAAGGTGCTGACGCAGTCGCCCACGGCGCAACCGGCAAAGGCAACGATCAAGTCCGTTTCGAACTGGCCGCCTACGCGCTAAACCCGGACATCAAAGTCATCGCGCCTTGGCGTGAATGGGATCTGTCCAGCCGTACCAAACTGATCGACTTTGCCGAGAAAAACCAAATTCCGATCGCAACTGACAAACGCGGTGAAGCGCCATTTAGCGTTGACGCGAACCTTTTGCACACGTCCTCCGAAGGTAAAGTGCTGGAAGACCCAGCAATAGACGCGCCAGAATACGTCTACCAGCGCACCGTCAGCCCCGAAAATGCGCCGAATGAACCTGAGTTTATCGAAATCGGATTCGAAAAGGGTGACGCCGTTTCGATCAACGGCGAGGCAATGTCCCCCGCGACCGTTCTGACCAAACTAAATGAACTGGGCGGCAAGCACGGCATTGGCCGTCTTGATCTGGTTGAGGGTCGTTTTGTCGGGATGAAATCGCGCGGCATCTACGAAACACCCGGTGGCACAATTCTGCTCGAGGCGCACCGTGGTATCGAATCCATCACGCTTGACCGTGGGGCCGCCCACCTAAAAGACGAGCTGATGCCGAAATACGCAGAGCTGATTTACAACGGTTTCTGGTTCTCGCCCGAACGCGAAATGCTGCAAGCGATGATCGACAAAAGCCAAGAACACGTGACAGGTACGGTTCGTTTGAAACTGTACAAAGGCCTTTCGCGCACGGTTGGGCGTTGGTCAGATCACAGCCTTTATTCCGAAGCGCACGTGACGTTCGAAGACGACGCTGGTGCCTATGATCAGAAAGACGCGGCAGGATTTATCCAGTTGAACGCGCTACGCCTAAAGCTGTTGGCCGCACGTGAGCGTCGCCTGAAGTAAGCTACAATTTCAACGTCGCAAGCCTGTCGTAAAACGGCTGGGCTTGCGAAGCGACCTCAGCATGTTCCGGCTCTAACAAAGGCAAATCAGGTTCTGCATCAGCGAAACCTGTTGATGAATGCACGGCTCCGTACCAATGGTTAGCCCAAATTCCGTCAGCCGTATGACCACCCGCGGGCCATCGCAACATTGATGCATCCCACGGCAGATCGATCGCTGAACACAGCGCCCGCATCATCTGTTCAGGGTCACGACGAATGTCAGCAGAATCAATCACAACTGGCGTTTGGCCCAGCGCGATCGCGTGATCAAACAGCTCCGCCTGTTGCGCAAATCCAAGATCGTCCAAAACCGGACCTTCGCGTTTTTTGACGTAACTCGCCACCACGCGCGCCGGATGACGGATCAAAAACACGTTCGTGACATCAGCCATCCAGTCGCGCGGCACGCCATCGATCATGTGCTGCGTCATGTGCTTTTGATACTGCACGGGCTGATCTGTTTGCCCCATCATTTGGGCGGCAACTGCGTCAGGATCGTTCAGTTGATCACCTAAAATCTCGTCGCGCATCGGATGATCAATTCCCGTCATCGCAAGATAGGCCGCGTAAAACGGTTCATCCAACACCATGCAGTCTGATCGCGCACCAAAACTGTACATCATCGCCGTCGACAAATTGCGCGGGCCCGACCACATCGCGATGCGTTTAACGTCTTTCATAATCACTCCCGACTTTTCGGCAGGCTATTGCCGATCATCCGCGGTTCCAAGCTGTAACCTGTTTCACCCCTGCGTGACCTCACGGGCCTGTGATTTGTAAAACGGCCGATTGTGCATGAAGGATTGGGAAAGGAGACTTAAAATGACCCTATTTCGCACTGCAAAACCAGTGGCCTTAGCCATCATGGTCGCTTTGGGTTTGTTCGCGCAAACCACGAAATCGCACGCCGCTGACACTGAAACACTGACCGTCGCTGGCGGCTGTTTTTGGTGTGTCGAATCCGATTTCGAAAGCGTTAAGGGCGTCAAAAGCGCTGTGTCCGGATTTGCAGGCGGCAAGGTCGCCAACCCGACATACAAACAAGTCGTCGCTGGCGGCACGGGTCACTACGAAGCGGTTCAAATCACGTTTGATCCAAGCGTCGTCAGCCGTGACGAATTGCTCTCTAAATTCTTTCGCTCTGTAGATCCAACGGATGCAGGTGGTCAATTCTGCGACCGCGGAGACACCTACCACACAGCAATATTTGCGAACGGAGCTGCACAAAAATCAGCCGCTGAAAAAGCCAAAGCAGCGGCGCAATCTGCGCTTGGAACCAAAGTCGTGACACCAGTTTTGGGCGAAGCTAAATTCTACGCAGCGGACGCCTATCATCAGGATTACTACAAGGGTTCGAAAATTGTTCTGACCCGCTTTGGTCCAAAATCTCAGGCCAAGGCATACAAAGCATATCGAAATGCGTGTGGGCGCGATCAACGCGTCAAGCAACTGTGGGGCAGTGCGGCCGCATTCCTGGGCTAAGAAAACCGTGCGTCCTGGATTTCTTTGAGATCCGGGATCACATCCGCTGTGCCGTGACGCGTCACCATCAACGCGGCCGCTTGTGTCGCCAAATTGATCGCTTGAGCCAATGGTAAACCGCGATCAAGACCTGCAACAACGTAACCTGTAAACGTGTCACCCGCGCCCGTTGTGTCCACAGGTTCGACTTTGATCGCATCAAAATCAGTCTCTAAATTGGCTGAATTCTGATACCAGCGACATCCCTTTGCGCCCAAGGTGACGATGACATCATCGGTATCCAACGCATTTGCTGCCTGCCCTGTTGCCTGTTCTAACTGTGCCGCCTCGACTTCGTTCAAGAACAACAAATCGACAAACGGCAGCACAGCCTGAACCGCATCAGCATCAAAAGGCGCGGCGGCGTAGATGACGCGCATACCCAAATCCTTGGCCATTTGCGCGGCGTCCGCTTGACCCGACGTTTCATTTTGCATCACCAAAATGTCACCCGTGTTTGCCTCTGACAACGCACGACCGATTTGCGCCGCATCGACCAATGCGTTGGCGCCCGGCCACAAAACAATCGCATTCTCGGCCGCATCATCAACATTGATAATCGCATGGCCTGTCGCCGCATCAAGTTCGGTAATGTGCATGGTATCTACGCCGTATTCCAACAAGCGTTGCACCGTCCAACGCCCATCGGTACCGACAGCCCCGATGTGACGCACGCGCGCTGCACCTCGGGCTGCCGCCACTGACATATTCGCGCCTTTGCCGCCCAATCCTTGGGTGTAATCGCGCGCCGCTAAGGTTTCACCGGGCATCGGAAAATGCGGCAAGCGATACACCATATCGATGTTGATCGAACCAAGGTTGTAGATCGTCATTAGCCCACCTGACACGCCGCCAAAACGGCCATATTCAGAATGTCATTTGCAGTCGAGCTGGTCGAACAAATCTGGATCGACCCGTCGACGCCCGACAGGATGGGACCAATCACAGTTGCCCCGCCCATTTCCTGCATCAGTTTCACCGAAATGCTGGCTGAGTGGCGGGCCGGCACGACCAAGATGTTTGCAGGACCGGTCAAACGCGAAAACGGGTACTGCCCTTGCGCTTTTTCGTTCAACGCAACATCGACAGTCATTTCGCCTTCGTATTCGAAATCAACACCGCGCTGGTCAAGAACCTTGGGCGCGAGGTGCATTTTCTCTGCCCGCTCGGACACAGGGTATCCGAATGTCGAAAAGCTGACGAACGCAACACGAGGTTCCAGACCCATGTCGCGCGCAACGACAGCAGCGCGTTCAGCGATATTCGCCAGGTCATGTTCGTCCGGCCATTCATGCACCAACGTATCAGCCATAAATACGATCCGGCCTTTGTGCAGCAGCGCAGTAATACCAGCCGCGCCATTGGCCGTGTCCGCATCAAACACATGATTAATCCGTTCCAGAACGTGGGCGGATTTACGTGTTACGCCAGTCACCAACCCATCGCCGTGACCATGTGCAAGCATCAAGGCCGAGAACACGTGACGGTCACGCGCGGCAAGCCGATGAATGTCGGAACTGTCGAACCCTTTGCGCTGTAAACGGTCGTACAGGAACGTCTTATAAGTCTCTAAATGGGGCGTATTGGCCGCATTCACGACTTCGAGTTCGCGCACAGCATCGCCAAGACCGGCTTCTTCGAGCTTGGCTTTTACGTCATTTTCACGCCCCACAACCAAGGCTTTGCCCAAACCCGATCGCTGATACATCACGGCGGCGCGCAACACTTTTGGATCGTCACCTTCGGCAAAAATCATGCGCGCTTGGGCTGTACGGGCACGTGTGTTCAAGCCGCGCAAAATGCTGGCTGTCGGATCCATCCGCGACTTCAATGACAGCTCGTAGGCGTCCATGTCGATGATCGGACGACGGGCAGCACCTGTGTCCATGCCGGCCTTTGCGACGGCTGGCGGAATGCGGTGAATGAGGCGCGGATCAAACGGTGTCGGGATAATATAGTCGCGTCCAAACGTCAGGTTTTTACCGTAGGCCAGCGCAACTTCGTCCGGCACATCTTCGCGTGCAAGGTTAGCCAAAGCGTGGGCGCAGGCGATTTTCATTTCGTCGTTGATCGCACGCGCGTTGATGTCGAGCGCGCCGCGGAACAAGTACGGAAAGCCCAAAACGTTGTTCACTTGGTTCGGATAGTCGCTGCGGCCCGTGGCAACGATCGCGTCCATGCGGACTTC
Organism: Ascidiaceihabitans sp.; assembly: GCA_029251465.1. GTDB lineage: Bacteria > Pseudomonadota > Alphaproteobacteria > Rhodobacterales > Rhodobacteraceae > Ascidiaceihabitans. The sequence goes on along the minus strand of JAQXDI010000043.1, from coordinate 60,278 downwards.
GTGCGCTTCTTCGGGGGTAATCTCGGGATCGGGGTTCGCCATTGCAAAAATGACCGGATTATCGGCCATGCTTGCGACCATTGCAGGCGTCACAGCGCCTTTGGCCGACACGCCCAAGAACACGTCGCAACCTTTCATCGCATCATCCAATGTGCGCGCTTCGGTTTTTACCGCGTGCGCAGATTTCCATTGGTTCATGCCTTCGGTGCGGCCTTGGTAGATCACGCCTTTGGTGTCGCACATGATGCAATTATCATACCGCGCGCCCATGGATTTCAACAGCTCAAGGCACGCAATACCCGCAGCACCGGCACCGTTCAGCACGATTTTGACGTCTTCGATTTTTTTACCGGACAGATGCAAGGCGTTAATTAAACCAGCCGCACAGATCACCGCAGTGCCGTGCTGGTCATCGTGAAAGACGGGAATGTCCATTTCCTCTTTCAACCGCTGCTCGATGATAAAGCACTCCGGTGCTTTGATATCCTCAAGGTTAATGCCGCCAAACGTAGGACCCATCAGGCGCACAGCCTTGCAGAATTCATCCGGGTCTTCGGTGTCCAGTTCGATGTCGATGCTATTGACGTCAGCAAAGCGTTTGAACAAAACCGCTTTGCCTTCCATCACAGGTTTCGACCCTAATGCGCCCAAATTGCCCAATCCAAGAACCGCCGTGCCGTTTGAAATCACCGCAACGAGATTGCCCTTGTTCGTGTAATCATACGCCAGTTCAGGGTTGTCCGCGATCGCAAGACACGGCACCGCAACACCGGGGGAATACGCCAGCGAAAGATCGCGCTGGGTCATCATCGGGACAGTCGCCGAGATCTCAAATTTGCCAGGTGTTGGCTCTAGGTGAAAGGCCAGCGCCTCTTCATCGGTAACTTTTGTCTTGGACATTGCGGCATACTTCCCTTTGTGCGTCCAAGCCTCTTATCGCTTTGTTTACCTTGCCTCAACCGTCATGCGGTTTGTGGGTTTAAGTGCACCCCACCGCTTTGTAAGGTTTCCACGAATTCGCCGAGGAGCATTCCATGACCGTCACGCCCATGATGGAGCAATATCTAGAGATCAAAGCGGCGCATCCCGATGCGTTGTTGTTCTATCGTATGGGCGATTTCTACGAGATGTTCTTTGACGACGCGGTGAATGCGTCTGATGCGCTGGACATTGCCCTGACCAAACGCGGCAAACACGACGGCGCTGACATTCCGATGTGTGGCGTCCCAGTTCACGCAGCCGAAGGATATTTGCTGACGTTGATCCGCAAGGGTTTCCGCGTTGGCGTGTGCGAGCAGCTAGAAACCCCCGCCGAGGCGAAAAAGCGCGGTGGCAAGTCCATCGTGAAACGGGACGTTGTTCGATTGGTCACGCCAGGCACCTTGACCGAAGACAGCCTGTTAGAAGCCCGCCGCCACAACTATCTGGCCGCCTTTGCCGAAGTGCGCGATCAAGCCGCGCTGGCATGGGTCGATATCTCGACCGGCGCATTTCACGTCATGCAAGCGAACCGCACACGATTGGGGCCAGAACTGGCGCGCTTGGCACCCTCGGAATTGGTTGTGTCAGAGGCGCAAGAGATTGAATTGAGCGATTTAGTCTCTGATTTTGCCATTCCGATAACAGGATTGTCGCGGGCGTCATTCGACAGCACATCTGGCGAAAAACGGATTTGCGATCTGTTCGGCGTCAGTACTTTGGACGCCTACGGCACCTTTGATCGCGGAGAAGTCGCGGCGATGGGTGCGATCATCGAATACTTGCACTTGACCCAAAAGGGCAAGCTGCCGCTTATGCAGCCCCCACGGCAGGAAACGCACCTGCGATCCGTGCAAATCGACGCCGCGACACGCCGGAATCTGGAACTGACGCAGGCTCTGTCCGGCGGGCGTGCCGGATCGTTGCTATCCGTGATTGATCAGACCGTGACGTCGGGTGGCGCGCGCCTGCTGGAGCGCCGTTTGGCGTGCCCTTCCCGTGTGTTAGAGACGATTCACAACCGGCAGGACGCTGTATCGCATGCGTCAGAAAACACCCGTATGACCGAAGAATTGCGCGGACAATTGCGCAAAGTACCTGACTTGGATCGCGCCTTGTCCCGTCTGTCACTGGACCGTGGTGGCCCTCGTGATCTGACCGCGATCCGAAATGGGTTGGCCGAGGCCGCGTTGATTGCAAAAACCGGGCTGGGCGATGCGCCGCATTTGCTGAAAACTGCGCTAGTTGATCTGACAGGCCATGACAAATTGATCGACCTGCTTGATCAATCCTTGGTCGCAGAACCCCCGTTGCTGGCGCGCGATGGTGGGTTCATCGCGCCTGAATACGACACCGAGTTAGACGAGGCCCGAAAACTGCGTGACGAGGGGCGCAGTGTCATTGCAAAAATGCAGCAAGAATTCGTCTCTGTTACAGGCATTTCCACCATAAAGATCAAACACAACAACGTGCTTGGATACTTTATCGAAACCACAGCAACCCACGCAGACAAGATGCTGTCGACGCCCCTGAATGAAACCTTCATCCATCGCCAGACAACCGCGAACCAAGTGCGTTTCACCACGGTTGAGCTGTCCGAAATGGAAACGAAAATTCTGAACGCTGGTAACCACGCGTTAGAAATTGAAAAGCGGCTCTATGAAAGCCTAAAGGACGCGATTTTAGATCAAGCACCACTGATCAATCAGACCTCGCGTGCCTTGGCCGAGATTGATTTGGCGACCTCCCTTGCCCATCTCGCCCGCGCGCAGGATTGGTGCAAGCCAAAGGTCGACGACAGTCGTGCGTTCGACATTGTCGGTGGGCGCCATCCGGTCGTGGAAAAAGCGTTGCGCGATCAATCAGGTCAGCCGTTCATTGCGAATGACTGTGACCTCAGCGCCGATACAGCCGCGAACATCTGGCTGCTAACCGGGCCGAACATGGCGGGTAAATCGACGTTTCTGCGCCAGAATGCACTGATCGCGCTGCTTGCACAAATGGGTAGCTACGTGCCGGCGACCTCGGCCCACATCGGAATGATCAGCCAGCTGTTCAGCCGCGTGGGTGCCTCTGACGATCTGGCCCGTGGACGATCCACGTTTATGGTGGAAATGGTTGAAACCGCAGCAATCCTGAACCAAGCCGATGATCATGCGCTGGTGATTTTGGATGAAATCGGACGCGGTACGGCGACCTATGACGGATTGTCGATCGCGTGGGCCACGCTGGAACATCTGCACGACGTCAACAAATCACGCGCGCTGTTCGCCACGCATTATCACGAAATGACCGCTCTTTCGGCCAAACTAGACGGCGTTGATAACGCGACTGTCGCTGTCAAAGAGTGGGAGAACGAGATCGTGTTCCTGCACGAGGTCCACAAAGGCGCAGCAGATCGGTCTTATGGCGTGCAGGTCGCGCAACTGGCAGGTTTGCCCGATACAGTCATTGCCCGCGCGCGTGTGGTTTTGGACGCTTTGGAAAAAGGCGAACGCGAAGGCGGCGTTACACAAAAAGCGTTGATCGACGATTTGCCGCTATTTTCAGCAACGCCAGCGCCGCTGCCTGTGAAAATTCAGGACTCGCCTGCGATGGACATGTTGGGCGGTATTTTACCGGATGAACTAACGCCTCGCCAAGCGCTGGATCTGATCTACAAACTAAAAGAGGCGGCCAAATCCTGACCGCCTCCCTGAAAATAATCTGCTTAGCTGCTTAGCTTTTTGGCATCGACGACACGCCGACTTGCGCAGGGCGCAGCAGTCGATCGTGCAGCATGAAACCTTCAGCGGCGACTTGAATGATATCGCCTGCTTTTGTGCCCGGAACCGGCGCTTCGAACATCGCTTGGTGCATCTGAGGATCAAACGCATCACCAACGACAGGCGCAATCACGACGATACCGTGTTTGCTAAAAACGCTAACCAGCTCGCGCATCGTCAGCTCGATCCCTTCGAGCAACGGCCCAGCAACGGCGCGTTGTTCATCGGTGATCGTTTCAAGCGCGCGTTTCATGTTGTCATACACCGGCAGCATGTCGCGCGCGAATTTCGATCCACCGTAATTTTCGGCCTCACGACGATCTTTGTCTGACCGTTTGCGCGCATTTTCAGCATCCGCAAGCGCACGCATAAACCGATCACGCAATTCATCACGCTCAGCGCGCACTGCGTCCAGTTCCAGCGCCTCGTCGTCGATTTCCATCATCTCATCGGCGAACTCTTCGGCCTCGGCATTCGCGAGGTCATCCAAAAAGTCGTTGTTCTCTTGGTCTGCCATTTTTCACCTCTAGCTCCGGTCGGACAGCATTTTGCCGACCAGTTGCGCCGTATAATCTACGATCGGCACGATCCGTCCATAATTCAGCCGCGTCGGACCAATGACACCTACTGCGCCAATGATCTTGCGATCAGCGTTCATATAAGGGGAAACGACCAAAGATGAACCCGAAAGTGAAAAAAGTTTGTTCTCAGAACCAATAAAAATGCGCACACCGTCGCCACCCTCGGTTAATTCGAGGAATTCCGAGATGTCACGCTTGCGTTCAAGGTCGTCAAACAGGGTTCTGATGCGATCCAGATCGGCGGCCTCTGCAGCTGATTCCAATAGATTTGCACGACCACGTACAATCAATCGTTCCGAATTTTCGCCCTCGTCCGCCCAAACCGCTAGCCCGTCTTCGACCAAGGCGCGCGCGAGCACATCGATTTCCTGACGCCGCCGCGAGATTTCGGATTGGATCACACCACGCACGTCAGACAGCGTGCGCCCCTCGATCAAGGAATTCAGGAAATTCGCCGCCTCGCGCATCGAGCTGGGTGTTTGACCGGGCGGTGGCGTGAACAAGCGGTTCTCGACGTGACCATCCGCAAACACCAGCACGACCAAGGCACGATCGGCGGCCAGTGAAACAAATTCGATGTGTTTGATCGGCGCTTCGTGTTTTGGTGTCAGCACCAAAGATGCGCCATGCGTCACACCAGACAAGGCAGATCCGACGCGATCCAGCAGCCCACCAACGTCGCTTTCGTTCCGGCCTAGCGTCGCGTCAATCTTTTCGCGATCCGTATCATCGGGCAGGCCGACTTCCATCAAACCATCCACGAACATGCGCAAACCAGCCTGCGTCGGAATGCGCCCGGCGCTGACATGCGGGCTATCTAGAAACCCCATGTATTCCAGGTCCTGCATCACGTTGCGGATCGTTGCAGCGCTGACTTTTTCGCTAAAATCACGGGTCAACGTGCGCGATCCGACAGGATCACCATTTTCCAGATACCCTTCGACCACGCGGCGAAACACCTCGCGTGAGCGATCGTTCATGTCTTCTAAAGAGGTTCGCGTGTCAGACATCATCGGGTTCCTATGGCTATGCGCACTAAATGTCGTCGCCAATCAAAGGTCAATCAGGGTTGCATCAATGCGGCTATGGGCGGTATCCCACGTTTGAACCTAAAAAGGATATCCCATGCGACCTTCAGGACGTGCCCTAGACCAAATGCGCGAAGTTTCGATTGAAACTGGCTTTACCAAACACGCCGAAGGGTCCGCCCTGATCAAAATGGGCGACACACACGTGTTGTGCACCGCGACAATCGAAGATCGCGTGCCGCCGTTCATCAAAGGGTCCGGCCTTGGCTGGGTCACGGCAGAGTACGGCATGTTGCCACGCGCCACAAACACGCGGATGCGTCGCGAGGCAGCATCTGGCAAGCAAGGCGGTCGTACCGTCGAAATTCAGCGTCTCATCGGGCGGTCTTTGCGCGCTGGTGTTGATCGCGTTGCCTTGGGTGAACGTCAGATCACTGTCGATTGCGATGTGTTGCAAGCAGACGGCGGCACGCGTTGTGCGTCAATCACTGGCGGTTGGATCGCGCTGCGTTTGGCCGTGAACAAATTGATGAAAGCCGGCGATGTCATTTCCGATCCGCTGGTTGATCCGGTCGCGGCCGTCAGCTGTGGCATCTACGCGGGCCAGCCCGTGCTTGATCTGGATTACCCAGAGGATTCTGAGGCCGGCGTTGACGGTAACTTTATCATGACCGGCTCTAAAAAGCTGATCGAAGTCCAGATGAGCGCTGAAGGTTCCGTATTTTCCCGTGGTCAAATGAACGAACTGATGGATTTGGCAGAAAAAGGCGTTGGCGAGTTGGTTGAGGCCGCAAAAGCCGCCACAGCATGAGCCGCAAATTCACCGAAAACCGCATTCTGATTGCCACGCACAACGCAGGAAAACTGGAAGAAATGGGCGAACTTTTCGCTCCTTTCAACGTGTCGGTTGTAGGTGCGGCTGAAATGAAACTGGATGAGCCCGAGGAAACCGAAACCACATTTGTCGGCAACGCGCGGATCAAAGCGCACGCGGCGGTCAAGGCAACTGGCCTGCCCGCTTTGTCCGACGATTCCGGGATCATGGTGGACGGGCTGGACGGCGCCCCTGGCGTTTACACCGCTGATTGGGCCGAAACGCCGAACGGTCGTGATTTCATCATGGCGATGACCAAGACGCACAATCTGCTGCAAGAACGAAACGCGCCGCAGCCTCGCACTGCGCGGTTTTGTTCAACTTTGGTCCTTGCATGGCCCAACGGGCACGACGAGGTCTTCGAGGGCAAAGTCGAAGGCACGTTGGTTTGGCCAATGCGCGGTCAGCAAGGTCACGGTTATGATCCGATGTTCCAACCGCTCGGCCACGATATCACCTTTGCCGAAATGACCCATGACGCCAAAAACGAGATCAGCCATCGCGCTGATGCCTTCAAAAAACTGATTGCTGGCTGTTTTGGCTGAAGATTGGCAAAATGGCGGCTTCGGTCTGTATGTTCACTGGCCGTTTTGCGCCGCCAAATGCCCCTACTGCGATTTTAACAGCCATGTTTCCCGCCAAATCGATCACAACGAATGGCGCATTGCGTATTTGCGCGAATTAGAACGTGTCGCGTCCGAAACCAAAGGGCGCGTTCTGCATTCCGTCTTTTTCGGCGGCGGCACGCCTAGCTTGATGGAACCTGACGTCGTCGGCGACATCATCGCGGCGATCAAATCCCACTGGCCCACTGCGAATGACATGGAAATCACGCTCGAGGCCAATCCCGGATCCGTCGAAGCAGGACGTTTTGTTGCCTTCCGTGAAGCTGGCATAAATCGAATTTCGATGGGTGTGCAGGCGTTGAACGATGATGACTTGCGTCGTTTGGGGCGCATTCACACCGCTTCAGAGGCACGCGCAGCATTCGATATTGCACGAGGCACATTTGAGCGCGTCAGTTTCGATTTGATTTACGGTCGCCAAAACCAGTCTCTGTCTGACTGGAAGAATGAGCTCAAACAGGCTCTAAACATCGCCATAGACCATCTTTCGCTGTATCAACTGACGATCGAGCAAGGCACCGCATTTGGGGATCGTTACTACGCAGGCAGGCTTGCCGGATTGCCAAACGATGATCTGGGCGCCGATATGTACGAGATCACGCAAGATATTTGTGGGGCCGCAGGGATGCCCGCCTACGAGGTATCCAACCATGCGCGCGATGGTGCGCAATCGCGGCACAATTTGATTTATTGGCGATACGGCGATTACGTCGGAATCGGTCCTGGCGCGCACGGGCGTCTAACATTGAACGGCCAGCGTACCGCGACAGAGGCGTACAGCAACCCGAAAAAGTGGTTGGATCAGGCTATGACAGGCGCGTCGGAAAAACCCCGCCAGTTGCTAAGCCCTGAAGATCAAGCAAGCGAGCTGCTTTTGATGGGTTTGCGCCTCAAGGAGGGTGTATCGATCAAGCGATACGAAACACTCGCCGGAAAACCATTGGATCAAAATGCCATAAAGGAACTGACTGAACTGAACCTCATTTCGATGAAGGCCGGTCAATTAACCGTTTTAGATCAAGGCTTTATGGTTTTAAACGGCGTTTTGCGCAAGCTGCTGGAGGCTTAAAGGCCGCCCAACTTGCGACACAGCTCATCCAAATCATCCAACGTGTTGTAGGCAATAGTCATTTGGCCGGATTCAACGCCATTCTTGTGGTTCAAAACCACTTTCATGCCCAATCCCGCCGATAGATCACCCTCTAGCGCCTTAGTGTCAGCGTCTTTGTCAGACCTTGTCGACGGTTTTTTCCCATCCCCAAAGATATTGTTGTCAGACCCGCCGTCCTGTTCACGCTTAACCAAGGCTTCGGTCGCGCGTACGCTTAGCCCGTCCTTGACCACAAGTTTTGCCAGTTCAGACGGGTTACTGGCCGTGATCAACGCACGCGCATGGCCCGCGCTGATGTCACTATTGCGCACCATATCAACGACATCGGCAGGCAAATTCAGCAAACGCAGAAGATTTGCAATGTGACTGCGGCTTTTACCCAAAGCTTCAGCCATTTTTTCTTGGGTGTGCCCGAACTTGTCCATCAACTGGCGATAGCCAGCGGCCTCTTCGATCGGGTTCAGGTCTGCACGCTGAATGTTCTCAATAATCGCAACTTCAAGAACTTCGGTATCCGTAAAGTCGCGCACAATCACCGGCAGCTCGTGCAAATTCGCTATCTGGGACGCCCGCCAGCGACGCTCACCTGCAACAATTTCGTAGGCGTTATGCCCGGTTTCGCGAACGATCAGAGGCTGAATGACGCCCTTTTCCTTGATCGAAGACGCAAGATCGTCCAAATGCGATTGGTTGAACAGCTTGCGAGGCTGATCAGGATTGGGGGTGATTTGTTCAATCGGAACAAAACGTTCCGCGCCTGCCACACCTGTTTGCGCGACTGTTTCAGTCTCAGCAACATCCGCCATCAAGGCAGATAACCCACGACCCAAGCCACGTTTCTTGTCTTTTTTCGGTGCCATTGGATGCCTCGCTTTCTAAATCACTCAAGTGTTTCTGTTCAGGACTTCTTTGGCCAGCGCGCGATACGCCTTGGCCCCTTTGGATGCTGAATCATATGTCAGGACCGGCATGGCAAAAGATGGTGCTTCACTCACGCGGACATTCCGCGGAATCATTGTCTTAAACACCAATTCGCCCAAATTATCACGGGCGTCCTGCTCTACCTGCTGGGACAAATTGTTGCGCTGATCGTACATCGTCAAAACAACGCCTTCGATCCGCAAGTCTTTGTTTCCACCTTGACGCACCTCACGGATTGTCATCATCAACTGAGACAGGCCTTCTAGCGCGAAAAATTCGCTTTGCAGCGGAACCAAAACAGAGTGCGACGCAATCATTGCGTTAACAGTCAGCAGGTTCAGTGACGGCGGACAGTCGATCAGCACATAATCGAACCCAAACACGTCCATTTGTGTCTGCCTAAGCGCATCATGCAACAGAAAGCTGCGTTTTTCGTTTGAAATCAGATCGATATCCGCTGAACTTAGATCGACAGTTGCAGGAACGATAGACAGGTTTTCAAGGTCAGTTGATTGAATTACGTCATCCAAATCAACATCCTCGAGCAGTAATTCGTATGTTGTGTATTCACGATCTTCAAGATTGATCCCGACACCAGTTGAGGCGTTGCCCTGAGGGTCAAGATCGACAATCAGCACTTTGCGGCCAAGTTCTGCCAAAGCCGCCGCTAAATTTATCGTCGTAGTCGTCTTGCCAACGCCACCCTTTTGGTTGGCAACCGCGATAATTTTCGGACCTTTGGGACGGGAAGGGTCAGACACGGGCAATTTCCTTGATCTTTAAGATGACAGCACCGAGGTTTGTCTGACTTTTATGTTCTTCGTATTCAAATAACCAGTTTTTTTGTGCCGAGAACACTTCTTTTTTCCAGGTTTCGCCTTTGAGGAATATTGCAACGCCATCCGGCGCGCAATGCATCTGAGCGTATTCCAGCAGCCCGTTCAAGTCAGTCAAGGCCCGCGCACTAACAACATCAGCGCCTAACGGGGGCATGCTTTCGATACGATCGGCGGTAACTTTTGCGTTTAACTCAAGCTCACGAACCGCTGTACGCAGAAATGCACATTTTCGTTGATCGCTTTCAACCATATGAACAAGGGTTTCCGGAGAATGTTGCTTGGCCAATATACTCAGCACAATTGCGGGTAGCCCCCCACCACTTCCCAAATCCACCCAGGTGCCTTTGGGCCTTTCAACGTCGAAAACTTGCGCAGAATCCCAAATATGGCGATCCCAAACGTTTTCGAGGCTGGATTTTGAGACCAAATTAATCCGCGGATTCCACTTTTCGATCAGAGAAACATAGATTTCTAAGCGCTCTAATGTTTCACGTGAAACATCAACCTTAATCCACGACGGAACCATCATGCCGATTTCTTAGCCATTTGGCGAATTTTTCCCAAAATTAGAGCCAACGCAGCAGGCGTCATCCCGTCAATCCGCCCCGCTTGGGCAAGCGTATAAGGTTTCACCGTGTTTAGCTTTGTCGTTAACTCATTCGACAGCCCTTCGAGCCCGGAATAGTCGAATGATGGAGGAATTTTGTGGGCCTCATCCTTTGCAAGACGGTCAATTTCCTTCTGTTGGCGCGCTATGTAGTTAGCATACAGCGCCTCACGGGACAGTTGTACCCTTGTTTCTATATCTAAATCAGCCAGATCCGGTTGCAAAGTCACTACATCATCAAAAACGACATTTGGAAACGCCAACAATTGATAAGGTGTGCGACGCGTTCCATCTTGGTTAATTTCAATTCCCGCGTTCTTGATGGTTTTTGGCGTATATGTTTCACGTGAAACAGCGGAATGACCCACTTTTAGACGCTCCATCTTGTCACCGAACGATCTTTTTCGATCCTCAGAAACTCCACCTAACTCAATCCCTAGGGGCGTAAGGCGTTGATCCGCATTGTCAGCACGAAGTGACAGGCGGAATTCAGCACGGGAAGTGAACATTCTATAAGGCTCTGACACACCACGCGTCGTTAAGTCGTCAATCATGACGCCAATGTAACTTTGACCACGACCAAATTCCACAGAAGGACGACCAAGAGCCGACAACCCAGCGTTCAACCCTGCAACCATGCCCTGTGCCGCCGCCTCTTCGTACCCCGTCGTGCCATTGATCTGTCCCGCGAGATACAAACCTGGAACATCTGGCAACGCCAGTGTCATGTCCAAAACGCGCGGATCCACGTAGTCATACTCAATCGCGTAACCCGGTTGCAAAATTTTGACGTCTTCAAGTCCAAAAATCGATGTCACATAGTCGTGCTGCACTGATTCAGGCAAAGACGTTGAAATGCCGTTCGGATAAACCGTGTGATCATCCAAACCCTCAGGTTCAAGAAACACCAGATGCGATGTCTTATCTTCAAAACGGACCACTTTATCCTCGATGGAAGGGCAGTACCGTGGCCCAACACCGTCAATGTGACCGCCGTACATAGCTGATTTTGCTAGATTTTCGCGGATGATGTCGTGGGTCTTCACGTTGGTATATGTCATGCCACAAGAAACTTGTCGGGCTTCTATGTCTTTGGACATAAACGAGAAAAGAGTCGGTTCGTCGTCGCCCTTCTGGCTTTCAAGCAAGTCCCATTTGATTGTACGTCCATCCAAACGCGGTGGTGTACCGGTCTTCAGACGCCCTAGCGGGAGACCAAATGAGTCAATCCGATCGGCCAACTTTACAGATGCTTTGTCACCCATCCGCCCGCCCGAACGTGCGACGTCTCCGATGTGAATTACACCACGCAGAAACGTACCTGTGGTCAAGATCACCGTTTTCGCTGGAACTTCGGACCCATCGTCCAAAATGACCCCAACAACGCGGTCACCTTGCATCATGAAATCTACTGCTTCACCAACGATGATTTCCAGATTTTCCCGAGAATCAGTCAATTGAAGCATCGTTTGGCGATAGATCTTGCGGTCTGCCTGGGCTCGAGGTCCCTGTACAGCAGGGCCTTTACGTCTGTTTAGCAAACGAAATTGGATTCCCGCAGCATCGGCGACACGCCCCATGACACCATCCAAAGCGTCAACTTCACGAACAAGATGCCCTTTACCCAATCCACCAATCGCCGGATTGCACGACATCACGCCGATTCCATCGCGGCTCATCGTGATTAGGCCAGTCTGCGCACCAATGCGAGCCGCAGCATGTGCAGCTTCTGTGCCAGCGTGACCACCACCAATGACAAGTACGTCAAAATGTTTCACGTGAAACACTCCATCATTTACCTAAACAAAAGCTGGCGAAGATTTCATCCAGCAGGTTTTCAACGTTAATTCGACCTACCAACGCTTCTAATGCATGAATGGCCGATCGTAATTCTTCAGCTGCTATGTCGTAATGCTCTGGACCGTGTTCGACAAGGGGCAGCACAACATCAAGGGCGGTCAAAGTCGATTGCATGGCGGTTCTGTGCCTCTCATGCGTGGCAAGACCAGCCTGCGAGGACCGGTTTCCTAAGATATTTTGCACCTGATCCAGCAGTTCTGACACTCCCTGACCTGTCAAACCAGACACACCAACACCGGTTTGATCAGCTTTTGGTGTCACAATGATATCATCCCTCACGGGCGTCAACGGCAGGTTTTTAACGTCATCTGTTAGGAAAATGCGTAGATCCGCGTCCTCGGCGCGCGACACTGCACGCGAAATGCCTAGCGCTTCGACCTTGTCCAACCCTTTGCGCAGACCGGCAGTATCCAAAATTGTGACCGGAAGGCCCTTTAGGTCCATCCGAACTTCGATCACATCGCGCGTGGTTCCAGCGACATCAGACGTTATCGCCGCATCACGGCCGGCAAACGCGTTTAGCAAAGTTGATTTTCCAGCATTGGGTCGCCCGACAATGGCAACTTCAAAACCAAGACGAATGCGTTCTGCGACACGACTACCCGCGATTTCCCCCTGCAACTCTGACTTAACTTGAACAAGCAACGCCATGACTTCTGGCGACACGTCGATTGGAACATCTTCGTCTGCAAAATCAATTGTGGCTTCCATCAGGGCGGCGGCGCGGATCAGCGAACTACGCCACCCTTCGACCAATTTCCCAAGCTCGCCTGAAACCACGCGCACCGCTTGCTTGCGTTGCGCTTCGGTTTCGGATTCGATCAAATCCGCCAAACCCTCAACTTGCGCGAGGTCCATTTTGCCATTTTCCAGCGCGCGCCGCGTGAATTCGCCAGGCTCGGCAAGCCGCATTCGAGGGTCGTCGCCCAAAGTCCGCAGCACTGACTGAACCACGGCAATACTGCCATGCAAATGCAGTTCGACAACGTTTTCGCCAGTGAAACTATGCGGCGCGTCGAACCGCAGCACCAATGCCTGATCCAGCAATTCACCTGTAGGATCGCGGATTTCGCGCAGGCCAGCCACGCGATCCGCAGGCATATTTTTGATCAGCCCACCCAACACGACTTGCGCATCTGGACCAGACAACCGAACAACGGACACACCAGCACGGCCTTGGGCACTGGCGAGGGCAAAAATCGTTTCCATAAGCTTAACCCATTGTTATTGAACAATAAGTTACGTGTTCATTGAATCAAAGAAGTCAGAATTGGTCTTGGTCTGTTTCAGCTTCGAAATCAGAAATTCGATCGCATCTGTGGTGCCCATCGGGTTCAGAATACGACGCAGCACAAAGGTTTTCTGCAGATCGATTTTGTCGACCAGCAGTTCTTCTTTGCGGGTACCGGATTTCAAGATGTCCATCGCCGGGAACACGCGTTTGTCTGCAATCTTGCGATCCAAAACAATTTCAGAGTTACCGGTGCCTTTGAATTCTTCAAAGATGACTTCGTCCATACGCGAACCCGTATCGATCAGGGCCGTCGCGATGATCGTCAGCGATCCACCCTCTTCGATGTTCCGCGCGGCCCCAAAGAAGCGTTTTGGGCGCTGTAGGGCGTTCGCATCGACACCACCGGTCAGAACCTTACCTGAGGACGGAACAACCGTGTTAAACGCGCGCCCAAGGCGTGTGATGGAATCCAGCAGGATCACCACGTCACGTTTGTGTTCAACCAAACGCTTGGCTTTTTCGATGACCATTTCGGACACAGCCACGTGGCGCGTCGCAGGTTCATCAAATGTCGATGATACCACCTCGCCCTTAACAGAGCGTTGCATGTCGGTGACTTCTTCGGGCCGCTCGTCGATCAACAGCACGATCAAGTAACACTCAGGGTGGTTTTGTTCGATGCTATTGGCGATATTTTGCAACAGAACCGTTTTACCAGTGCGCGGCGGCGCCACGATCAACGACCGTTGGCCTTTGCCTATGGGTGCCACCAGATCAATGATACGGGCCGAGCGATCCTTGGTTGTTGGATCAGCTGTTTCCATGTTCAAACGTTCGTCCGGATACAGCGGAGTAAGGTTTTCAAAGGCAACTTTGTGCTTGGCTTTGATCGGATCCTCAAAGTTGATCTTGGTCGTCAGCGTCAGCGCAAAGTAACGTTCGTTGTCATCCGGCGCTTTGATCACACCGTCGATGGTATCACCGGTGCGCAGCGAATGGTGGCGGATCAGCTCGGGTGACACGTAAATGTCATCCGGGCCCGGCAGATAGTTTGCCTCGGGCGAGCGCAGAAAACCAAAGCCGTCTTGCAACACTTCTAACACGCCATCACCAGAGATTTCCCAACCTTCGTCTGCGCGTTCACGCAGGATCTGGAACATCATCTCGCCTTTGCGCATGGTCGAGGCGTTCTCGATCTCGAGCTCTTCGGCCATGGACAACAACGCCTTCGGGCTTTGCTTTTTCAGGTCCGCAAGGTTCAGCTTTTCAACCGGACCATCTGTGGCCACATCCTGCGTCGTTTCTGCGGATACGTCTGTGTTTACATCATCTGTCATGGGAATACCTATCGCCAGCCCGCATGGGTTTCATGCGCTGGTGCTACTTTATCAATGTTCGCTTTACACGATCCCCGAATGGGGCGTTGCCGCTCAGATAAGAGTAAACCTGCCGCGAGTCAACGTTTTCAGAACTTCACAACCACCGAGATCACGATGATGAACATCAACACTGTCGGCACTTCGTTCATGATCCGGTAACGCCGCCCTTCAAGGACACCTGCGCCGGCAACAAACCGTTTGCGTTGTCCACCAAGCCACATGTGAAACACTGTCATGGCAATCACGCTGATCCCCTTGAGCCATGGCCAAACGTCCGACCAATCTACGATCCCTGGTGTCGCGACCAACAGCAAACCAAAGATCCAGGTCGAGATCATTGCCGGATTCATGATCACCTTCAGCAGCTTCATCTCCATCATGCAGAACAGATCGTGGGTTTCACCGCTCAGCTGCACTTTCTCAGAATGATGGACAAACAGACGTGGAAGGTAAAATATACCAGCCATCCACGAGATCACTGAAATGATATGGATCGACTTGATCCAAGGATAGGCAATGGCCAGTAGGTCTGTCATCTCGCGCTCCCTGCTCTGACCTTCCTATATAATAAATATATATAGAGAAAAGGATGATGATTAAGTAGGGACGCCGATTTCTGTGGATTAATGGGTTGTTCAGGGGGTTATGCACACAGGGAAAAATCTACACCTGCTTGTGTGGATAACTGTATATTTCAGAAGTTATTATTTAATAATAATGGGTTATTTGGCCTTCATCAAATATCATTCGCGACAAACCTGTGCAAAACTCTGGGATATGATGTTTGTCCTCAGCAGCAATGTTATCCTTACCCCAAGAGGGCGAAATTGACACAAGTGCAATGAGGCATGTTCGTTTATCCCCCTTGCCATACGGCCCGCCATTATTCAGAACAGTTCCTTAACAAACGCTTAATTTTGTCACGGGTTTATCCACATAGTTATGCCACTCATTCTAGCATCAGGTTCTGAAATCCGCGCGCAACTGCTGCGCAATGCTGGTGTTCCGTTCAACATAGAAATCGCACGTTTTGATGAACAAATGATTAAGGAATCGCTTTTGGCCGAGGGTGCCAGCCCTCGTGACATCGCAGATGCGCTGGCAGAATCCAAAGCCCGCAAGGTCGCGTCCAAACACCCGGATGCCATGGTTTTGGGCTGTGATCAGGTGCTAGATTTCCAAGGCGCACTGTTGTCCAAACCAGACAGCTCGGATCAGGCAATCAGCCAAATCAAATCCATGCGTGGTGAGCGACACTCACTATTGTCCGCCGCAGTCATCTATAACGAGGGCAAACCGATCTGGCGTCACGTCGGCCAAGTCCGCCTGCGCATGCGCCAAGCATCAGACAGCTACATCCAAGACTACGTGACCCGAAACTGGGACAGCATCCGCCACAGCGTCGGTGGGTACAAACTAGAAGAAGAAGGCGTGCGCCTGTTTCACAGCATCGAAGGGGATTACTTTAACGTCCTCGGTATGCCACTTTTGGAACTGCTGGCGTTTCTAACTCTCAGAGGTGAGATTGACTCATGAATAAAATTCCACTGGCTGGCGTGATTGGATCGCCGATCGCCCATTCAAAGTCGCCTCAGCTGCACAAACATTGGCTTAAAACCTACGGACTGCAGGGGTTTTACATCCCGATGGATGTGTCAAACGCCGACCTGCGTCAAGTTCTGACAACGCTGCCGCAAATGGGGTTTGTTGGCGTCAACGTCACGATCCCGCACAAAGAAACGATCCTTGAAATTGCCGATCTGGTCACAGACCGCGCCACGCTGATCGGTGCTGCCAACACGCTGATCTTTCGCAAGGATGGCAAAATTCATGCGGACAACACCGATGGTTACGGTTTTCTCGAAAACCTCAAGGCGGGCGCGCCGATGTGGAACCCAAAGGCGGGACCGGCAGCGGTTCTTGGCGCTGGCGGTGCATCGCGCGCTGTTGTTGCCTCGCTGTTAGATGCCGGTGTGCCTGAAATCTTGCTGACCAACCGGACCCGGGTGCGCACCGAAAAACTGGCCGCCGACTTTGGTCACCGCGTTCAGGTGGTCGATTGGGTGCAAGCCGGCAATATCCTCGAAGAAGCCGTGCTGACCGTGAACACCACATCGCTTGGGATGATCGGAAAACAAGAACTGCGCGTGCCGCTGGATGGTCTGCGCAAAGGATCGATTGTCACGGATCTGGTCTACACGCCGCTGCAAACGCAACTGATAAAAGTCGCCGAACAACGGGGCTGCATCACCGTCGATGGCCTCGGCATGCTATTGCACCAAGCGGTCCCAGCGTTCGAGCGTTGGTTCGGCAAACGCCCCGTCGTTGACAGCGCCACCCGTGCTGCGGCCCTGCGCTGATGTTCAAGCTTGGCCTGACAGGTTCAATCGGGATGGGAAAATCCACGACGGCGCAGATGTTCGGCGATCTGGGGTGCGACGTGTACGACGCCGACGCCGCCGTGCACCGGATGTACGGCAAAGGCGGGCTAGCGATTGAACCCATGCGCGCCATGATCCCCGCCGCCGTTGTGAATGACGAAATTTCGCGCGACCACTTGCGCGAGGCAATCATGAATGACCCGACGCTGTTGAAAAAGATCGAAGGGGTTGTGCACCCGTTGCTAGGCCAGGACCGCGCTGATTTCATGGCCAAGGTCACATCGGACATCGTGGTTTTCGACATCCCGCTGCTGTTTGAAACCGGCGGCCAAGCCAACATGAACGCGGTTGCCTGCGTTTGGATTGACGCGCAGACCCAAAAAAAACGAGTGATGGAACGCGGCATCATGACCCAAGAACAGTTCGAAGCGATCCGCGCCAAACAATTGCCCGCCGACGAAAAACGCGACCGTGCAGACTATGTTATCGTCACAGATACCCCCGAACACGCCCGCGCGCAGGTCGCAGAAATCGTAAACTCTATCCGCCAAGGAATTGCAGATGCGTGAAATCGTTCTTGATACCGAAACCACTGGGTTCGACCCGTTTTCCGGTGACCGCATCGTTGAAATCGGCGCGATTGAGCTGCAAGGCCACGTCGCCACTGGCAAAACGTTTCACAAATACATCAACCCCGAACGCGGCATGCCAGACGAAGCCTTTCAGGTGCACGGATTGGGCGATGATTTCCTGCGCGACAAGCCAAAGTTTGCACAAGTCGGTCAGTCCTTCCTTGATTTCATTCAAGATTCCAAACTGATCATCCACAACGCTGCGTTCGACATGAAGTTCCTGAATGCCGAACTTAAATGGATGAACCTGCCGCAAATTCCGATGGAGCAGGCGCTTGATACGCTGCTTATCGCGCGCAAGAAATTCCCCGGCTCTCCGGCTTCGCTAGACGCGCTTTGCCGTCGTTTCGGGATCACAACAGAACGCGATTTGCACGGCGCCTTGCTGGATAGTGAAATTCTGGCAGAGGTGTATCTGGAATTGATCGGCGGACGGCAGCCTGACTTTGGGTTGAACACATCGGCGCAATCGGGACCCGGTGCATCGGGCGATGTGTGGACACCAAAACCGCGCCCCACACCTCTGAACTCCCGGATCAGCGCGGCAGAGACCGCCGCGCATGACGCTTATATCACCAAAGAACTGGGCGGTGCCCCGCTTTGGCGCAAAACCTAGACCTTAGGCCGTGCCTGCGGATTCGTTTTCGGCCTGACGGCGCGCGATCTCGTTGCGGTACAACGCGATGAAATCGATGTTTTCTAAGTTCAGCGGCGGGAAGCCACCGTCACGTGTCACGTCAGACACAACGCGGCGCAGGAACGGGAAAATCATGCGCGGGCATTCGATCAACAAGAACGGGTGCATCTGGTCTTCTGGCACGCCTTCGATGTGGAAAATACCGACATAGTCGATTTCCATAACGAACAGTGTTGCGTCGCCTTCTTTGGCTTTGGACGTGATGTTCAATTTGATCGATGATTCAAACTGGTTGTTGTCGCCACCGCGCTTTTTGGCGTCCAAATTCACCTGAACTTGTACGTCCGGTTGTGAATCCGTTGGCGCGCCTTTTTGTGCCATGATGTTTTCAAACGACATGTCGCGGATGAATTGGCCCAAGATGCGCATTTGCGGCTGGGCTTGTTGTGCTTCGTTCTCGGCCATTTTCTTACTCCTGCGGAAATATCGGCGTTTTTACCGCTCTAACAGCTTGGCGGGTGGGCCTCAATGCTTTGTCCCGTCAGACGGTAGAGACGGGCCATCGTGTGGTTCTTTGACCTCTTCGAATTCGCCGTCGATGACGTTTGGATCATTCTGCGGGCGACGCTGACCACCCATATTGGCACCCATGCCACCGCCCATCGAAAACGACTGCACGTTCACCCGTTTGCGCAGGTAATTGAACGCCGCCGTGCGAAACTGCGGCACCATCAGCGCAAAGCCGACTGCATCGGTGAAAAACCCCGGCGTCAGCAGCAGTGCACCGGCGAACAAGATCATCGCCCCATGGGCCAACGGCTCTGTCGGGTCGTTCAAATCCGAAAACGAAGATTGCAGGTTCGCCATCGTGCTGCGCCCTTGCGAGCGAACCAAATAAGTGCCCAAAAACGCGGTCACAATCACCACCAATAACGTTGGCCACAGCCCGATGGCCCCGCCAACTTGGATGAACAGCGTAATTTCAATCAGCGGTACGCCGATTAAAGCAAACAAAAGCCACATGTGGATCGGTCCTTTCACGTTCCCTACAGTGGACTTGTAGGGGGTCACACCCTACATAAGGGCAACAACGATCTGTTTCCATGTTTTACCCATATCGAGGCTTTTTATGAATTCACCCCTGATCCAGCTTTTGGTTTTGGCCGGTATTGCCGTTTTCCTGATCCTGCGCCTCAAAAGCGTGCTGGGCACCCGTGAAGGGTTTGAACAGCCCGAGGTCCAGACCCAACCGTCTGAACGCCGTGGTCGCCCTGACCTAGAGGTCATCGAAGGTGGCCCCGATCTGGACATCACCGATCACGTGGACGAAGGCAGCGATGCCGCAGACGCGCTGGCTGGCATGAAACGTCTTGAGCCATCCTTTGGTGTTGGTGATTTCATCGGTGGGGCCCGCGGTGCCTACGAGATGATCGTGATGGGGTATGAAAACGGCGATCTGGCCGAAATCCAACCCTTCCTGTCCGAAGAAATCTACGAAAGCTTTGTGGACGGTGTTGCCGCACGCGAAGACCAAGGGCTGACTATCGAGGCGAACTTTATCGGTGTGCGTGAAATGCGCCTGTCCAATGCGACACTCGACAAAGACACAAACGAGGCCGAAATCACGATCCGCTTTGTCGCCGAACTGACTTCAGCTGTGCGTGACAAAGGTGGCGATATTGTCGAGGGATCTCTGACAGAAATTAAGAAACAAAAAGACACATGGTCGTTTGCGCGCATCATGGGTTCGGATGATCCAAATTGGCTGCTTGTTTCTACAGACGCGTAAAAGGCGCGCTCACTTGGGTTTTTGCAGCGGGGTTTTTAACAATGACACCAGCAAAAGCCGAAGTGAGCTATCAGGTGCTGTCCTTTGACCAGCTAGACGGCTGGGCAGACGACGATCACGATGCCGCTTTGACTGTGTTCCAAAATACCTGCCGCGACATGAAAGACCCCGATTGGGGGTCTTTGTGCGCCTACGCGACCCAAGCCACAGACGGGCGCGCGTTTTTCGAACTCCTGTTTCGCCCGGTCATGATTGATGACGGCAATGATGCAATGTTCACAGGCTACTTTGAACCGGAACTCGACGGCTCGCGCGTAAAGACGGCGCGCTATCGCTATCCGGTCTACGCAATGCCACCCGAGGCCCGTAAAATCCGCCCGTGGTTGACCCGCCGCGACATCCTTAGCACCGACGTCATGACGGGGCGCGGGCTGGAAATTGCCTGGGTCGATGATCCGGTCGAACTGTTCTTTTTGCAGATCCAGGGATCTGGGCGCATCCGCCTGCCCGACGGTAGTTTCCTGCGCGTTGGTTATTCAGGCGCGAACGGTCACACCTACCGATCCCTTGGGGCCGAACTGGTCCGCCGCAACGTCTACAAACCCCATCAAGTCAGCGCGCAAGTGATCAAAAACTGGGTCCGGCGCAATCCCTTAGAGGGTCGCGAACTGCTGTTCCACAATCCGTCGTACGTTTTCTTTCGTAGCGTCGATCAGGTGCCGGCACACAAGGGTCCGCTTGGCGCGATGAACAGATCAATCACGACCATGCGCAGCGTTGCGGTTGATCCGTCTTACGTTCGTCTTGGTTCGCCCGTCTGGATCGAAAAAGATGGCAAAAAACCCCTGCGCCGTTTGATGATTGCCCAAGACACCGGATCAGCGATCAAAGGTGCGCAACGCGCCGATGTGTTTTTTGGCACCGGCGACAAGGCAGGTCGCGCCGCAGGTCGTTTGCGTGATCCCGGCCGCATGCTGGTTTTGATGCCGATCCAACGCGCGTTTGCCCTGCTCCCCGAAGGTGCACTGTGAGCCGAAAATTACGACCTGACGAAATCGAGTTATGGAAACAAGTCGCGGCGCAAACCGAACGGCTTGAAATGGGCACGCGCCCTGCCGCGCTGGACATCGAGCCACAGTTCGTGCCCGCCCCCAAGCGTCGCAAAATGATCGATACACTGTCAGTGCCGCATGGAAAACTGGGCGCCAAACCTGCGAAACCCACTGCCCGCGCACATCTGATTCCGGCCATCGCTGACCAAGTCCGCGCGGCCACTGTCCAAATGGACCGCAAGTCGTTTGATCAGATGAAACGGGGCAAGCTGAAACCCGAAGGGCGCATTGATCTGCACGGCATGACGCTGGATCGCGCGCACCCTGCCCTGATGCAATTTATTCTGTCGGCCCAAGCGAATGGCAAACGGCTGGTGCTGGTGATCACGGGCAAAGGCAAAGCGCGCGATGACGGTGGCCCGATCCCTGTGCGGTTTGGCGTGTTGCGCCATCAAGTCCCGCAATGGATGTCGATGCCGCCGCTGTCCTCTGCCATTTTGCAAGTGACCCAAGCGCACCTGAAACACGGTGGTGGCGGTGCCTACTATGTCTACCTGCGCAAGCCGCGCTAAAGGTCGCGGGCATAGCGACGCACCCCGATCCAGATCAGGATTGAGGTGAATATAAAGAACGCGGCGACCCCGATGAACTGCGTCTCGAGACCCAAACCTTGGTCGATAAACAATCCCGTCAGCCCCGGCCCGATTGCGGATCCTAGAACCATGAACGCCGCCGCCAATGCTTTGATCGAACCGATGTAGCGCGTTCCGTAGAATTCTGCCCAAAACGCTGAAGGCAGCGTCGAATTCGCACCTGACGTCAGCCCCAGCATCACGAAACCTACGACGGTCAGCGCGATGGATTGCGCATAGGCAAAACACAGGAATGCGGCGACCATGGGCAGCTGGAAAAACGGGATCAATCGCGGCGTGCCGAATTTATCAAGCGCCCAGCCCGACGCGATCATCGCGGCGATTGAAACGGTTGTGTAGATGGGGAACATCGACACCAAAGTCAGGTGCTCCCAACCCTTGAGTTCGGCAAAATACACCTGATGGAAAAAGAACGCGGTGTTGAACGCGGATGGGCCCAAAATGGCGGGCACCATGAACCAGAACAACGGGTGGCGCAGTGCCTCCATCCGGCCCCAGTGGCGGGCGTTCATTCCGAGCGATGCGTTTTCGCTGGCCATGGATTGCGGGGTACGTTCGCGTTTCAGCAACGCGATCAGTATCGGGATTCCAGCGAAAGCCACCGCAGCCGCGACCACCCACAACCAGCGCCAATCCATCATCGTCAAAAGCGTGACAAAGATGAACGGCAACACCGCCTCGCCCACGGAAAAGCCCAACGTCGCAATCGACAGCGCCTTACCCCGCGCCGCCACAAACCAGCGCGCCATGGCGACAACAGCGATGTGGCTGGTCATGCCTTGGCCGGTGATGCGCAAACAAAAGATAACGACTGGTAGTGCCCATACGTATGGGTTGAGGGCCATTGCCAAACAGGCCACCGCCAATAGTGCCAGTATCACTGACCCAATGTTTCGCACGCGAAACATATCCGTCAGCCCCCCTGCCCAGACCATAACTGCCGCAGATGCGGTTGTGCCGATTGCGTAAATTCCGCCCCATTCACCATGGCTCAGCGAAAATTCGGATTGGATTTCAGCCGCGAAAATCGAGATGAAAAACGTCTGTCCAAACGACGACAGCAAGGTCAGTAATCCACCTGCGGCAAGCCACGGCGCGTTTGACTTCAGAAAATGTGTGGTGCGCATTTACCGATCTCTGCCCGGTGATACAATAATCTGCGTGGCATTTCGCAAGACACGTTTGCGCCCCGGCAAAAGCCCCGCTGACCCCGTTTCACCAGAAAGGAATTGGCGATCAAGGCGACCCGCTGATTTTAGCAAAGCGATCAATGCAGGCGAACTGCCGGCAGTGAAATGATTGCCACCACCGGCATCGGTAAAGGCGGTCACATCGACAAATTCGATTGGCAAATGCGCGAATTCGGAAATGTCCTCGACCGAGCCAAGCCGTGCTTCTTCCCACCGCAATCGGGCCGAAAATTTTAGCGCCTTGTCTGCGCGGGATTTGAAAACGATGAACGGTTCTGGCAGTTTCTTGAACGCTCGGGCTTGTGATAAAAACACATCCACGTTGATGTCCGGCGAGATCAGAACGACGCTAGACAGGTTTTCCGCAGACCAACCCGGTTCTTTGATTTCCATCTGGCGCAGCGTTTCCATCGCGAGGTTTCCACCCATCGAGTGAGCCACCAAAACGATACTGCTCGCGCCGCTGGCTTTGACGGTTTGCAGCAATTCTTGCAGGCCGTCACGGGCGAACAAGGCGCTGTCTGAATCGTATTCATACCCTAGAACGTGCCCACGGCTGGGCCAAGAATACGACACCATCGTGCTGGGCAATTCCAGATCATGAGCGAGCTGAGCAAGCCTGAATGACGAATCCGAAAAGCTGTAGTTATAGCCATGCACAAAAACGGTGACTTCGCGCTGCGCATCAAAAGACTGGCGCAAAGCTGTTTGAAAATCACGCGGTTTTGCAAAGCGGTTTTGCGCCGCGATGACAAAATCTTTGGTTGGATTAGGCTTGTCGAATCCATCTGAAATCGAACCCAAAGTGCGTTTCGGCGGGATCGAAATTTCCAGCTCTAGCAGTTGCAAATCGCTTGATCTGCCAATCCCGTAAACGCCGGTTTCATCGAGTTTGCGCGTGGTGCCAACAAAGACGGCTTGGTTGTCGCCGATGTTTAGCGCCCTAGGCAAAACTGGTGCGTCAGTGCGGTTCGAACACCCGCCAACAAAAATCAACGCACCTATGATCAACCAACGCACCTTGAACCTACTGCCAACTACCCTGCCCCAGACTTACCGCAGCAAATCCGGTGTGACCAGTCAAAGAACGTAGCGGCTAAGATCGGTGGAGCGCGTCAATTCGCCGAGGTTCGCCTCAACAAAGTCGGCATTCACCACGACTTTTTCGCCGGCGCGGTCCGGTGCACCAAAGGACAGTTCCTCGAACACGCGTTCCATCACAGTGTACAAACGCCGCGCGCCGATGTTTTCGATGCTTTGGTTCACGTCGGCGGCGATTTTGGCAAGCGCCTTGATCCCGTCGTCTTCGAACGAAACGGTGACTTGTTCGGTGCCCATCAACGCTGTGTATTGACGGGTCAAGGCGTTGTCGGTTTCGGTCAGGATGCGCACAAAATCCTCTTCGGTCAGGGCGCGTAATTCAACACGGATCGGCAGGCGACCTTGTAATTCTGGCAACAAATCAGACGGTTTGGCGATGTGAAAAGCACCGGAGGCGATGAACAAAATGTGGTCTGTTTTCACGGTGCCATGTTTGGTACTGACGGTGGTGCCTTCGATCAAGGGCAGCAAATCGCGCTGCACGCCTTCGCGACTGACATCACCACCACGGGCATCAGAACGCGCACAAACTTTGTCGATTTCGTCCAGAAAAACGATGCCGTTTTGCTCGACCGCCTCAACCGCGGCGCGGGTCACGGTTTCATCGTCCAGCAATTTATCGGCCTCTTCGCCGATCAGAACTTCGTAGCTTTCGGAGACCTTGAGCTTGCGCCGCGTGGTGCGCCCGCCCATGGCTTTGCCAAAAATATCACCAAGGTTCATCATGCCCATGCCGCCACCCGGTTGGCCTGGAATGTCCATGGTCGGGAACGGGCTGGATGTGTCGGCGACCTCCAGCTCGATCTCGGTGTCGTCCAGTTCGCCCGAGTTCAGTTTTTTGCGAAACATGTCACGGGTGCCGGCGCGGGCTTCGGACCCGGCGATTGCATCGATCACACGTTCTTCGGCGGCGTGACGGGCTTTGGCTTTGACGTCCTCGCGCATGTTTTCGCGGGTCATCGCAATGGCGCTGTCGACCAGATCACGGATGATTTGTTCGACGTCACGACCGACGTAACCGACCTCGGTGAACTTGGTCGCCTCCACCTTTAGGAACGGCGCCTTAGCCAGCTTTGCAAGGCGGCGGCTGATTTCGGTTTTACCAACACCAGTGGGCCCGATCATCAGGATGTTTTTTGGGTAAACCTCATCGCGCAGATCATCGCCCAATTGCTGACGGCGCCAGCGGTTGCGCATGGCCACAGCGACAGCGCGTTTGGCGTCGTTCTGACCGATGATAAAACGGTCCAGTTCGGATACGATTTCGCGAGGCGTCAGATCAGTCATGCTTTGATGCTTTCCACTGTCAGTTTTCCGTTGGTGTAGACGCAAATGTCAGCGGCGATCGCCATGGCGTCGCGCGCAATTGCTTCGGCGTTGCGGTCGCTGTCCATCATGCCGCGGGCTGCAGCGAGGGCAAAGTTACCGCCCGATCCAATTGCTGCCACGTTGTGTTCAGGTTCTAGAACATCCCCTGCCCCTGTGATCACCAACAGTTCGGTGCCGTCAGTGACGATCAACATCGCCTCTAGTTTCTGGAGGTATTTGTCGGTGCGCCAGTCCTTGGCTAGCTCAACTGAGGCGCGGGCCAACTGACCCGGTGTCGCCTCTAGCTTGGCCTCAAGGCGTTCGAGCAAAGTAAACGCATCTGCGGTAGATCCGGCAAATCCACAAACCACGTCAAAGCCGCCGGGTGACAAGCGCCGGACTTTGCGCGCGGTGCCTTTGATCACGGTTTGACCAAGCGACACTTGACCGTCGCCTGCAATCACGACCTCGCCGTCCTTTTTGACGCCGATGATTGTGGTGCCGTGCCAGCCGGGGAATTCGTCGCGTGCCATGTGGAGTCTCCTGATAGGGCTTGGCAATCTATATGGCGCTGGGCGTGATGCGACACAAGTGCAACGGGCTTGTTGCCGGCTCTTGAACGACATAGCGTCGCGTTATGAGCACGCCAAAGACAGTACGATTTTTTCTCGAAGACAGACTGCGTGAAAGTGCGCAATCAGGTCAGCATAATTTCATCAACAAAGTCGCAGATATTTTGCGCGTGCACGGCTTTGATGTCGCGTTTCACAAGATGTCAGATCGTGGGATCGGTGGGTACGCGTTGACCCACATGAAGGTGCCCGAAACAGGACATGGCCTGACCTTTCGTCGCGTTTATCATTATCCGTTTTGGCAGATCGATCGCACCGATAAACGATGGGATTGGCGCGTGGCTCAGGCAAAGTTTGACCCTGCGCAAATCGAGGAAAAAGAAGCGAACCGTTTTTACAACTTCTGGCGTAAAAGGCTGTATGATTTGCAGGGCGACTGCGACGATGACGGGTTCGTTTACGTGCCTTTACAAGGCAAGCTGACACAGCATCGATCGTTTCAAGACTGTTCCCCGGTCGAGATGATCGAGCGTGTTATGGCTGCCTTGCCCGACCGCAAAATTATCGCGACGTTCCATCCAAAAGAAGAGTATTTGCAATCAGAACAAAACGCGATGGCGCGGTTGGAACAACTGCATAGCCAATTGGAGTTGCGGACGGGTCAGATGATTGACCTACTGCCAAAATGTGCCTGTGTTGTGACCCAAAATTCCAGTGCGGCATTCAATGGCTATTTTTACGGAAAGCCCGCTGTTTTGTTTGGGAAGATCGATTTCCATCACATCGCATTGGATGGCATGCAGCTGTCTGATTTTGAGCAAATTTCCAACCATCGCCCGGACTATGCCCGTTACATTTGGTGGTTTTGGCAAAATCAAAGTATTAACGCCGGCCATCCGTCGGCTGAGGAGAAAATCACGGATCGTTTGCGGGCATTTGGCTGGATTGAATAAAAAAAGACGCCACCGAAGCGACGCCTTTTTCGAATAGTTTTAAGCCAGTTTAGACTGAATCTTCGATCCAGCTTTTGAGTGCAGCTTTTGGTTTTGCGCCGGCCATGTTGGCCACGACTTCTCCGCCTTTAAAGATGAACAAGGCTGGAATGCCGCGCACGCCCATTTGAGCAGGTGCATTTGGGTTTTCGTCAACGTTGATTTTGACGATTTTCACTTTGCCTTCCATTTCGGCGGACAGCTCTTCGAGGGCTGGGCCGATCTGTTTGCAAGGACCGCACCATTCGGCCCAGAAATCCACCACAACGGGGATGTCGGATTGTTTCACTTCGGCGTCGAACTGTGCGTCCGAGACAGCAACGGTTGCCATTTGGCTTCTCCTCGAGGGGTGTTTATTTCAGGTGGGAACCTATGGACGACGCGGTTAAACGTCAAGATATGGCGATGATTTGAGGGCATCAAACACAAGATCGTGTGGCAACATCATCAGCGACTGTTCTTTTGTCCAAACGATACCTGTTTCGATTTTGTGATCCGAATAGACGGCCTGTAGTGCGATCAAATAGGCCCCCATTTGTCGCAGAATCCCGTTCGGACACAGGTTCGGATTGGTTGGAACAACGGCGTTGGATTTGAAATCGATGGCCGTGATTGTGGTTGGCGTGATGATCAACCGGTCAATCGTGCCGTGCAAACGATGCGTGCCCAAAGGTGCGGTTATTGAAACTTCTGCCAGCGTGTCCCTTGCGAAAACATGAGCGAGATTTGCGGCATTTAACGTCGCACGCGCCTCTGCTGTGGCTTGTGCAACCAGCGCATCTGGCAAGGCTGACGACGCAGGCGCTTGGGCGTTTGGATGTTCCAGATGCCAGTGCACCAAAGTCCCGTAGGCCTTGGCGGTGTCTTCGTCTAGCGCCGCAGGACCTGGTAGCGCTTTGGTGCCCTCCATTTTCGATGGCGACAGTGTTTGCTGTTTGGCCACTGGCGGTGGCGCTGCGCGCGTGAACAATGGATTTAGATCAGCGGTTTGCTTTTGCACGGATTTGGCGGAAACCAAGGTGGGCGCATCCCAATCCGCATGCGTCAATCGTTTGACCTGACCAACAACAGGAAATGGAGTATCTGTTGCGTTGCTGTGCACCATCGCCGCCTGAATTGTGTTGTACCAGGAATCCTCTGACGTCTTGCCCATGTCACCGGCACCAGCAACGATTAACCACTTTTCTGCTCGAGTTAGAGCCACATAGAGCAATCTCATCCGTTCATTCAGCTGCGACTCTTTCTTGTCTTCAATCGCAGTTTTCATGCGCGCGGGTGTGTCTGCTTCTTTCGCTTTCCAGACGGGGACATCACCGATTTTGATCATGTCACCGCGCACAGGATTGTCGCGTTTTCCAGTGTCGGGCAGGATCACGATTGGGGCTTCTAGCCCCTTTGCGCCATGCACCGTCATCACCCGAATTTGATCCGAGGCGCTGTCGATCTGGCGTTTGATATCCAGATCATCGGTCTTCATCCAAACTAGAAAACCGGTCAAACTGGGCACCGCAGTGCGTTCGTACGCCAGAGCCTGAGACAGCAACGCGTCGATCCCGTCTTGCGCTTCGGTTCCTAGACGCCCCAGCAATTTCCGGCGCCCGTCGTGTCGGGTTAGAATGCGTTCAATCAAGTCAAAGGGCCGCAGAAAATCAACATTGTCGCGCAGATCGCGTAACATCGGGAACGTGTCGGGGAAATCGTCAGGCCTGCTGCGGATATTTGGCCAAAGATGTTCTTGGGTGCGGCGATGGGCAGTGTCGAAAAGCTGTTGTTCGCTCCAACCAAATAGCGGCGATTTTAGCGCAGTGGCGAGCGACAAACTGTCGTCAGGTGTCGCCAGAAAAGACAGCAATGCGCCAAGGTCACGAACCGCCAATTCCGCGCCGACCTTGAGACGATCCGCACCAGCGATTGGCAGATCATGCGCCTTACAGGCACGAATTACTTCAGAAAATAGCGCTGAGCGGCGTTGCACCAAAATCAGGAAATCGCCCGCACGAATGGGTCGTTTGTTGAACGTGCCGTTCGTGTCCCCATCAACTGGAATTGCGTGTTTATCCTTGATTAGGGTCTGAATTGACTTGGCGATTTGATCCGCAAGAACAACGGAATGGTGTTTCGAGCTGCGTCGATCAACAGGGTCATACCAAACACGTTCGTCCTCGTCTTCGACCTTTTCAACCACGGGCCACAGGTCAACGCGACCGGGCAAATCGGATTTGAATGCGACGTGCTGACTGTCTTTGGCAAATCCGGCCTGAATGCGATTGTCGAATGTTTGATCCACCAATCGCAAAATTGCCGCAGACGATCGGAATGAATAATCAAGTGTGGTTTCTTGAAAGCTCGCGCCGGCATCATCAAACTTGGCTTTGAATTCAGCCTGCATGCGGTCAAATTCGCGTGGATCCGCGCCTTGGAACGAATAGATGGACTGTTTTTTGTCGCCAACCACGAACAAGGTCCGCAACGTATCGGCGCGCGCGCCCTCGCCGCTCGAAAACTCTTCGGCCAACCGGCGCACAACGTCCCACTGATCTGGGCTGGTGTCTTGGGCTTCGTCGACCAGAATGTGATCGATGCCGCCGTCGATGCGGAACAAGACCCAAGCCGCAACTTTATCGTCGTTCAGCAGCTGTCGTGCCTTGAGGATCAAATCGTCGAAATCCAGCCATCCGCGCACCAGTTTTGCACGCTCGTAATGTCCGATAAAAGCAGATGCAAAAGCGTGCAGAACTTGCGTGCGATGCGCCGACATCAAGGCCAGTCTGGATTCACGCACATCTTCGATCCGCAGCATGAATGCCTCAAGCTGGGGCATCAAATGTGCGACAACGTCTTGGGTCGCTTTGGTGGGAAACGATCCTAACTTGGCGGAAAACGGGTCTTTTGCCTTTGCACCAGTCAGGAACACAGCTTCCAAAAGCGGCAGTGCGCTAAGATCCAACGCGTGGATCAGCTTTAGTTTTTCACCTGCTTTGGCGTCATTTCCACCTTTCGCAATCAGGTGTGGGATCAGTTCGTTGACTAGCTGTAATTCGCCGCCAGCAAAGGCATTGGACATGATCTTGTCACTGCTGGCATCGGCCGGTTGATCGAACAACGCGAGACATTCAGCCCAGCTAAGTGGGTGACTGAACGCGCCACGCTGTCCGACAATTTCTTGGGTCAACCGCAGGAAATCTTCGCCTGTGTATTGTTTTGTCAAGTTGGCGACCAAATGCGCCTTGGCCCCGCCTGCCATCTCGTCCACAATTTCGGCGCGCAACATGTCTGCCGCGCGGTCTTCGATTTCGCTGAACTGCGGGCTGACTTTTGCTTCAAGCGGGAAGCGTCGCAACAAAGCCGCACAAAACGAGTGGATCGTCTGAATTTTCAGACCACCCGGGGTTTCAATCGCGCGGGCAAACAGCGTGCGCGCATCCGTCAATTGACGCGCATCTGCGGTGCGTTCGACACCCAAGTCTGTCAGTTCGGCGCGCAATTTATCATCAGGCAACATCGCCCAATCACCCAAGCGTTTGAACAGTCGGTTTTGCATCTCGGATGCGGCAGCTTTGGTGTAGGTCAGGCACAGGATGTGTTGCGGTTGTACGCCTTCCAGCAACAATCGCGCGACGCGGTCGGTCAAAACGCGGGTTTTGCCAGAGCCAGCATTGGCGGCCAACCACGTGGATGTTCCGGGGTGAGCGGCGTCCATTTGTCGGCGCGTTGCTTCGTTGATGGTGCTCATTTCAGGTCCTCCGGCACGGGCGCATCTGTGCCATCCCATTCGCCAAAACGGGCCAGCTGATCGTAGTCGCCGGTTTCACGCTCTGACTTTGGAACGCGCTGGGCGGTGAACCCCTGATCTTCGGACAAGTAGGAGCGGATGAGTTGCGCCAATTCGTCCAGAACCTTGGCTGGCGGTTCTTTGTCCAGCGGCGCGCGCACCTCGATCGGGTTACTGCCCAGCCCGATGAACACGGCCTCGTCCACGGATTTTACGCCGACGTGTTTGAAATCGCCGCGCTCTAGCATCGCCGCTTCGATCAGCAGTTGTTTGTCAAAACGCGCCTGTTCTTTGGCGCTGGGTGGGGCACCGGTTTTGTAGTCATAAACCGAAACGCTGTGCGCGCTGGTTTGATCGATCCGGTCCGCGTAGCCAGTCAGGGTAAAGCCAAGATCAGGCATTTCCATCACGCCTTTGGCCTTTTTCTCAAGCGCGATCGGCGTGCCATTTTTGCGACGTGTCATTTCACGTTCGACGAACCAATCGGTCACGCGTGACAGTCGCGACAACCACAATGTGCGCGCCGCGGGCCAGGGGACTTCGGCGGTCAAAATCTGCTCAGCGATAGCCATCAGGTGGGTCGCATTCAGCAACGATGGATCGTCGTGCACGTCCTTTACGAACTGCTCCATCACCGAGTGGATCAAGATGCCGCGCATGGGTGCGTCGGGCGAGGGCGAGATCGCATTCAGCGGTCGCAGGCGTAGCGCATGTTTGGCGTAAACTGCGTAAGGATCGCGGATCAGACGTTTGATTTCTGTCACTGATAATGCGTGCGGGCGCGCAGACAAAGGCGGGCGCGGCGAGGGGCGATGGGCACGCGCAACAGGTGTTGGTTCTTCTAGCGCGTGGGCCATCGCCAGCCATTGATCACCACGTTTGACCATATCTTCTAGTGCGGTTTTGGCGCCTTGTTCAGGCAAGCCATTCAGCAAGTTTTGCAAACGGTTTAGCCAGCGTGACGGCACGGTTTCGGCATCATCCGAGCGCACAGATCGCGTGATCCAAACCTCTGGCGCTGCAATCGCCTGTTGGAAATCATGGGCGGACAGACCGATGCGGCGCTCGGGCAGCAGTAAACCGGCGGCGTTGCGCATTGAGCGGTTCAACCACGGATCTGGTTTTGGCGCTTCGGGCCACGTGCCTTCGTTCAAACCGCCAAGGATCACCAGATCGGCCCCTTGGACGCGCGCCTCTAGCGTTCCCCAAATCATGACGTTCGGGTGGGGGGCATCGCGGTCGCGGACTTCGCCTGCTGACAGCAACGCACCGACAAGGTCGCTGTAATCCGACGCGGACATGTCGCCACCGTATTCTGCGTTGTCAGACAGGTTTTGCATGACAAGCAGCGCCTTTTGTCCTGCGCCTTTTTTCCACAATTCCCCTGTATCAGAGCCTGTTTGACCAATCGCGACGGCCTCGGCCAAGTGGATGTGCGCGGCGACCCAATCTGTCAAACTGCGGTCCTGAGTATCGTGGTGCGTACACAATGTTTGACCTACCCAAGCGGCCCAATCCGTAAACGCGTCGGGCTTTTCCAACTTGGCGGCGGCAAGTGACGCGATCCGATCGATCCCGTCCGGAGTAGGGTATGGCAAACCTTCGCGGCGGGCGCGCAGTTCCAGTCGCTGCGTGTTCAACTGGTGCGTTCCGCGATCTTCGGCGCTGTGGGTAAGGGGGTGTTTCAGCAAGGTTAGCAGTGCTTCGGTATCGAGCTTGCGTGTGAACAGCCCCGCGATATGACGTAAAAACCGACCCGGAGGCGACAGATGCAGCGGCGCACCGGCACTGTCGTCAGGCAAAATATCCCAGCGATCCAAGGCGGCGGAAACTTGGCGCGACAACATTCTGTCCGGCGTGATCAAGGCCGCGGATTGCCCGTCTTCGGCCGCCTTGCGCAAACGCATCGCAATGGCCAACGCCTCGTCTCGCGGTGTTTCGGCCTGAACCAGCGTTACGTCTTTTAGTCCGGCGGGGATATCTTGTAGGCTTGGGCCCTCGGTTAACCACGCATCGGTGACCGGCGCAGGACGCAAGGCCAGCGACACAAGTTTGTTCCGGGATGGGGCGGGTGCCGTGTGCGCGTCCCATTCCTTGATGTCAGGCCTTAGCAAACCCAACGCGCGCATAAGCTTGTAAAACCGGTATTGTGGGTGATCTTCGGACAGCATTTCGTCACTCAGGCTGTGCCATGCGGTGTCTTTCATATCGAAATCGAAACCGGGCAAAATCACAGCGCCTTGTGGCAGTTTTGCGATCGCCTGCATCAGCAACATTGTGGTGCCGCGTGATCCTGTTGAGCCAGCCAAAATAATCGGATGCGGCGGTGGGTTTTGATCCCACTGCGCGATCAGCCCATCGACGATCAGACGTTGGCGCGCCTCTGCATCGGGGTTGTCTTGGGACAGATCAACGTAGGTTTGGGCAATGTTGATAAAGGTTTTGGCACGTTCCCAATGCCCCGATTGATCGGTCACATCCAGATTTTCGATGGCGCTTGCTGGCACGCCTTCGCCCTGCATTTCGTCGAGCAACGCGGCAAGGCTATCTGCCAGATCATAAAGCGAAGCGCGTGGCGCAAGGTCCGGTTGTTTATCTAGCAGGTCAGCGACTAGTTGGATCAGTTCAAGCCGTCGACGTAACGGCGGGGCAGGTTGGGCAACGGTCAGCGTGTCTGATAACCCTTCTAATTCGGACAAAACGCGGATGCGCGGCAGCAAAAGCGCAGGACCAGCGTCGAACAAATCACGCATACGACGGGCCATGCGCCGCGTGTTCACGATGACCTCGATCCGCGCCATGTCTGCGGGTGGTTTGCCGTGCATTTTATTGCCGAGACCCTCGGCCAAAGCCCGCGGAAAATCGATACCGGGGGCGATTCCAAACACGCGCGGGATCAGTGAGGGATCAAACATTTAGCAACTCTTCGGCTTGGGTGATGCCGCCGGGATGACCGACATCGCACCATCGGCCGGGGTAGGGCAGGCCAAACAGTCTATTATCCGCCAACATTTGATCCCAAATCACGTTCAGCGAAAACGCTTTTTCAGGAACTGCGGCAAGGCGATCCGTTTTGATAATTTGCACGCCGCCGTAAACCACATCGTGGCCACGTTTGATCTGGCGATCAGGCGAAATAGAAAAATCACCGTTGCCGTTGTATCCGACAGTTTGCCCGACAGGGATGCAGACCAACAGCGCGTCCATCGTGTCAGGCTGCCATGCATTCAGCGCCAGTTTGACCGGATTGGGGCCAGACCAAATCGCGTCGGTGTTCATTGTCACAACCGGGCCATTGCCCAAGATCGGCAGGGCATTTCGCAACCCACCGCCGGTCTCGAGAATATCGGGGCTTTCGATAATCGTGCGCACGTTTGTGTCGGCCAAATGCGTCTCTAGCATGTGCGGCAAATAATGGAGGTTCGCGAGGATTGTTACGGGTTCAATCGCATATGCATAATCCAAGGCATGATCGATCAATGGGCGCCCGGCGACGTGCACCAATGGCTTTGGTTGGTGGGCGGTTAAGTGTTTCATCCGCGTGCCAAAGCCCGCAGCAAACAGCATCACGGATGTGGGAGTGTCGCGCATTGGGATTTCAAATGCTCCAGAAAAACAGGGGTGGGGGGCGGTAGATCGGTGTTGATGATCGTGGCGATACCGGTCAATGCGGGGTGCCGCAAATTGGTTTGGATGTGCCCCCAAACCCGAGGGATCAGATCGACGTAATGCGCCTTGCCGTCACGCATGCACAAGCGGGCAAACACCCCGAGAATGCGCAGGTTTCTCTGTAGCCCAAGGATGGCGTATGCGCGTTCAAAATCATCCGCATCCAAACCGTTCTGGGCAACGTAATGCGCCTTCATTTCGGTTTCGATATTTGCGCTGACATCGCGGCGCGCGTCCTGCAAAACCGACACCAGATCATAGGCAGGATGACCGGACATTGCGTCTTGGAAATCTAGTAAACCAACACGTGCAACATCACTGCGCGAAGGCAGCCAAAGCAGGTTTTCCGCATGATAATCACGTTGAATCAGAACGCGCGCGGCCTGATCCAACGGCGCAACCAAGTTGTGAAATGCAGCAGTGAATCGTGCGGTTGTTTCGGGGGTATTTTCGCGCGCATACCAAACATACGCCAATGCCGCCATTTCGGTCATGACATCTGCATCATACGGTTTCAGGTCGAGACAAGGCGCGCCATGCAAATGCGTCAGCACGTCAACTGCGGCAGTGTACAACGGGCGCTCGAGACTGGCATCTTGTTGCAGAACACGGGCGAATAGGTCGTCGCCTAAATCCTCAATCAACAAAAACCCGCGTTCAGTGTCGGCGGCCAGGATCTCTGGCGCGCTAAGACCAATTGCACGCAGATGGTTTGCGATTTGTACAAATGGGCGCACATCCTCGCCCTTTTCACGGGGCGCATCCATCAGGATAATCGTGTCGCCGTTCGATTTTGTCAGCCGATCATAGCGGCGATTGCTGGCATCCCCTGCAACCGTTTGGCGCTGGGCGTCTTGCCAACCTGCACTGGCAATAAAGTCGTTCGAAGCATTTTGTCGGTCAGTCATTTTGCCAGTCTTTCATCGCGTCGTTCCATTGTGGGTCTGTCCAACTGACAACCATACTGCGCGCATCATCGGATGTACCTGCGGACAGTGCAATATTCAGTGCGTTTTGTGGGGTGTATTCGCCCAGTCTGTCGGGCCATTCAATCAGGCAAATAGCATCGGTCATGGCGTCCACCAACCCCAATTCCTCGATCTCGTAGTCCGACGACAACCGGTACAAATCCGCGTGCCACAGAGGGCCGGATCGGGTGTCGTAGGTTTGAACCAATGTAAAAGTTGGCGAAGGAATGTCTTCTGCCTCGATCAACAAAGACGTGATCAAAGCGCGTGCAAAAAAGGTTTTGCCAGCACCGACGTCACCAGCAAGCAATAGGGTATCACCCATCATCAGCTTGGCACCGATTTGCATGGCAAAATCTGCCGTTGCATCAACGGAAGGTAGATCAATTATCAAGGTGTTGGCTGCCATTCAGGCATGGTGGCGCGGGGTGGCGCTGCCCGCAAGTGGAATGCGGTTCAGCCTGCCATATTTGTCAGCTTTTTGGCCGAGGTTTGTGTCTGGCGCACCCGCGAAAACCGGATCAGCGTGGCACCTGAAACGATAGGGTCAACATGGCAGCGCAGTTCGCTGTGCTGATTGTGTTCGATGGTTGCGTCCCACGGTGCGCGCTCTTCAAAGTTCATAATAAAATTGCGAACCTCGCCCCACGCGGGGTTTGGGTGACACTGTTTTTGCCAGTCTTTGATCGTGTCGATAATTGTCACTTCGGCAAAGCTGTTTTCGGGGTCCAGCTTCCACATCTCGCGGTAAGAGGTGTTGCAGAATTGCAAAAGCCCGGCGGACGAAAATACGACCAACGCGTCGTCAAACGTGTCCATCAACGATTGGCTTAGCTCTAGCTCGGCGCGGAAATTGCGGGTTAGCAACATTTCGGCACTGGTGTCTTCGATCAAAAACGCGATGGCCCCGTCGAGGTGCGGGCGACCAGACACACGGTAGGTTTGACCAGATTCCAACGACCATGTTTCTTGATATCGGCCATCAGTGGCGGCGCTGATGACGTCAGAAATTTCTTGGCGCCAAGACCGGTAATTCTTGGGTTCAGGCATGACCCGATTGTCGCGCAAGCGATCGAAAAAGGACGACAAATCTGGTCGGGCGGACAAGAAATCCGCAGGCAAAGATGTCAGATCAACCAACGCAGGATTGAACAAAGCCAACTGGCCGTTGCGATCAAAAATCGCCAATCCGGTCGAAAGCTGCGCAAAGGTTTTCGCCAACGTTTGCACGAAATTACGCTGGGCAATTTCGGCGCGGATCACGGCGTTAATATCGATGGCGTGAAACATCGTGCCGTCATCCACACGCATTGAACTGACATCGAACCACAGCGACGGGCGTTCGTCATCGACCTTCAAAGAGGCGCGCGACTGTCCCTTGTCATCTAGCTTTTCTGTAAAGGATTTGAGCAACGGATTTTTTGGATCCGGTTCTGATCCGTGGACGTCTTGGTACAGCGCTTTGTAGGCGTCATTGCACCATTTGACGTTGCCGTTCTCGTCCGCTTGCCATGTGGGGTGGGGAGCGGTTGAACTGGCCAACCGCAGCGTTTGCAGCTCAGCCTCAAGCGATTTTACACGGTG
The DNA here is from genome assembly GCA_029251465.1 of Ascidiaceihabitans sp. Lineage (GTDB taxonomy): Bacteria > Pseudomonadota > Alphaproteobacteria > Rhodobacterales > Rhodobacteraceae > Ascidiaceihabitans. Next base: position 23,175 of record JAQXDI010000043.1, on the reverse strand, counting down.
GTGATCATCCAACCCCAAGGCGTCAGGATCGACGACTTGCACGTGTGTGCATTCGTTAACGCGATCGATTTTGAGAACCGCAGTGTCTTGGATGTCTTGCGCGGCAAGGATCATGGACCCATCGCGGTCCGTCACGGGATCGCGTGGCAGGGCGGGAAAACGTGCGCCAAAACTGCGGTACAGGCTAATCCAGTCTGTTTCGCCAGAATTCTGAGCCAGAATAAACCGTGCTGTATTCGATGCATGTTCCAGATCAGGGCCCCGAAACAACAGCGAAATATCGGCCGTTATGGGTTGTGGGGCAGATTGCGCGGATCGCACCGGCATCCAGGCCACAAACAAAAGCCCGGCGACCGCAGTCACACCAGATACAAAAATCACCAGAATGATGTCTTGAAACGTCATATGCTGATCCTTCGTGACAGCGTTTTTTATACCTTCGGGTGCAAAAGTTAATGTGTCGTTAATACATCCGGCGCAGCGGCGAAAATATTAACAATCAGTTAGTTGGTGATATGTTGGTTCAGTCCGATCGGCACAGCATTGGATCCGTGGCGCGCATCGATGGCGTCTCTTGGCCAGACAACCTCGACGATGGCACCGACTTTTTTGGTTTGCGCGTCATTGGGGATCGTAATTTCAGGCCCGTTGGCGAATTTCAGCTCTGCGCCGGACCGTTCAAGCAAAGTTTTCGCGATGAACAATCCCAGCCCCATGCCCTCGTATTCCGGGCGTTGTTGGTTGTCTGATGTGCTGCGCCGTTTGCGCATAAACGGGTCCCCGATACGCCCGATCAAAGACGGTGGAAAACCAAGACCGTCGTCGATGATACGGATCGAGATGGTTTCGGCATTCCAATCGGTTTCAACCCAGACGTTGGCGTTTGAAAAATCGACGGCGTTTTGCACGAGGTTGCGCAGGCCGTGAATGATCTCGGGTTTGCGCAAAATCGCAGGTTGGTTCAATTCGCTGCCCGCGTCTGGATCGTGCGAATAATGCACGAATTTGCCGCGGTGCGCATGCGGTTCGGCGGCTTCGGTCACGACAGCCATCAAAGGCGCTTGGCGCAGGTGAAGATCGTCTTTGCCGGCCCGCCCCATGTCGCGCAAAATGTCCCGGCAACGGTCGGCCTGTTCGCGGATCAAGGCGGCGTCCTCGTACAAGTCCGGATTGTCTGACAGTTCGTCCATCAACTCTGCGCTGACCAGTTTGATTGTCGCCAAAGGTGTGCCAAGTTCGTGTGCTGCGGCCGCAACCACGCCCCCCAAATCGGTCAATTTCTGTTCACGAGACAGGGCCATTTGCGTCGCTGAAAGCGCGTCCGACATCGAATGCATTTCCGACGTGACCCGCCGTGAATAGGCGCCGATGAACATGATCGCAATCACCAACGCCAGCCAATTTCCAAACACAAACAGCTCTGGAATGCGCAAATGAAAACCCTGAACGGTGCGCAACGGTTCATGGAATTGCGACAGGATCGTCACCAAAATAATGGCCGTCGCCCCTACCAAAACAGTCGACGCCGTGGTCAAAACCGCCGCGGACACCGTCACTGGCCCCAGCAGCAGCAACGCAAACGGATTGTGCAGCCCACCCGTCAGATACAGCAGCGCGCCCAATTGCAGCAGATCGAATAAAACCATCGCTAGGTTCTCGGTTTCCGACAGCCGCTTGTTTTCCGGAAACACAAAAATTGCGACCAGATTGCCGATCACCGACAACCCTACCACCAGATAGCAAAGCCCCAGTTCCAATTGCAAATCATACATCCGCTGGGCCACGGTGATTGCGGTTAATTGTCCCACTATCGCGACCCAACGCAGCAGGATCATCGTGCGCAGCCTTATCCAGTTGGATCTTTGCTGTCCGGTGAACATGTTCAGATCTGAATTCGCCATTGCTTCACCAATTCGTTCATTGCGCTTGTTGGCGCTGCTGATACCAATGCGCCCAAGATGAACCTACAGCCATTCGAGAGGGAAACAAATGATCCGCATTATCGCACCTGTTGCCGCCTTTGCTGTCGCCGCCGTTGTTGGCGGAACCTGGTACATGTCTCAGAATTCTAACGGCGATCCGTTCGCGCAATGCCGCACCAGTTCGGTGGCCGGTGGGGGCGCAATTGGCGGACCGTTCGAGTTGCTCAACGCCAAAGGCGCAACAGTGACCCAAGCCGACGTGATCACCGAACCGTCGTTGATCTATTTTGGCTACACGTTTTGCCCGGATGTTTGCCCGTTTGATGTGTCGCGCAATGCCGAAGCCGTTGATTTGCTCGCCGAGGCAGGGCAGTCGGTCACGCCGGTCTTTATCTCGATTGATCCCAAACGCGACACACCAGAAGTCGTCGGTGATTTCGCATTCAACATGCATGAAAAAATGGTTGGGCTGACCGGATCGCCAGAGCAGGTCAAAGCAGCAAGCAAAGCCTATCGCACCTACTATCAGCCGCATGATGACGGGTCGGATTACTACCTCGTTGATCACTCCACGTTCAGCTATCTGGTGTTGCCCGAAGTAGGTTTTGTCGAATTTTTCCGCCGCGACGTGACGCCAGAACAAATGGCCAAGCAGATCGGCTGCTTTGTCGACAACGCCTAAGCCTTTGGTTGCTGTGACCATCTGCCTCTGATCGGATAAATTGACGCAGGCCGCCGCGCGCTACATAGTCGTCAGAACAAATTCTGGACCGGAGAAGACCTATGGCAGAGCCAACGCAACACGAGATTGGCGAAGATCGTTCGCTGCTTTTGGTCGATGATGACGAACCATTTTTACGCCGTTTGGCCAAAGCGATGGAAAAGCGCGGGTTCGAAGTTGAAACCGCCGGATCCGTTGCTGGTGGTCGTGCAATCGCCACGGCCCGCCCGCCCGCGTATGCCGTCGTTGATCTAAGATTAGAGGATGGCAATGGTTTGGACGTGGTCGAAGTGCTGCGCGAAAAACGCCCTGAATCCCGGGTGGTTGTGCTGACAGGATACGGCGCGATTGCAACAGCCGTGGCTGCGGTCAAAATCGGTGCGACGGATTATTTGTCAAAACCCGCCGACGCGACCGACATCATGAATGCGCTGCTTGCGACGGGTGACGATCTGCCACCACCCCCGGAAAACCCGATGAGCGCGGACCGCGTGCGTTGGGAACACATCCAGCGGGTGTACGAATTGTGCGACCGCAACGTGTCAGAAACGGCGCGTCGCCTGAACATGCACCGTCGGACTTTGCAGCGGATTTTGGCGAAACGTTCACCGCGTTAGCGCAGTGAACACCGCTTCCAAACCCTGTCGACAACTTGGCCGTTGGACAGCTTTTCGTCCTTTAGCAGCTTGATCGTTTCGAAGCCGCGGCTTTGGTAATATGCGAGCCCACCTTCGTTATCGGCGCGAATGACCGCATCGATTGTCACATATCCCATTTCCATGGCGGCCTTGCTTGTCGCGGCGAACAAGGCCGATCCAATACCCAAACCTGTTTGACCAACGCGCGTGAATGTCGCGATATCGGTGGAATCGTGGGGAATGTCTTTGTGCGGTTGGATGTATTGAAACCCCAACAGTTTTCCGGTGTCGTCTTCGGCCAAATACCAGACCGCGTGTTCGCGTTCCATCCACGTCGAAAGTTGATCACCAGTGACCAATTCGACCTTTGCCGTTGTGCCACCAATGGCGATGATTTCGTTTAGCAACGCGGCCAGGGCACGACAATCAAGCGCGCCGGCGCGGCGAATATGGAGCGGGGATTTGGTCACATTTTCTCCAGTAACTGGGCATGGCGGTTGGTGAATGCGTTGCGGGTTTCAACCGGTGTGCGCAGGACGATTGCCAGACCGTCCATGATCGCGGCGTCCGGTTTGCCAAAGAATTTGGTCGCCTCGGTTTCGGTAAAGCCAGCGATTTGTGTCGCTTCCATCCACGCGCTGATTTTGTCGGCCTTTTTGATTTGCTTTTTGATCACGACAGGAATTGCGGCAGGCAGTCCAAATCGGATGTGGATCGCAGCCGTCAGTCGATCATCCAAGGCACCGTAACCCGGGCCCACAGCGGCTTTGACCGGCGAAATCATATCACCGATCACATATTCAGGGGCGTCATGCAGCAATGCAGCCATCAACCATTTTGTCGGAGCCTTGGGCGCGATCCGTCCATACAGGGTTTCGACCAGCAGTGAATGTTCAGCGACCGAATAGGCGAAATCACCGTGGGTCTGACCGTTCCAACGCGCCACAAAGGCAAGGCCGTGGGCGATGTCTTCGATTTCGATATCGACTGGCGTCGGGTCCAGCAGATCAAGCCTGCGACCGGACAGCATTCGCTGCCATGCACGGGGAGGAGTAGCCATAGTGCGCACCTTTTGAAACAAGTCTTAGTTGTTCCACGAGACAGGCGGTGTGAAAACCCGAAAAGCTGCGCACTTTTAGAAATTTACCGAAGTTTAACGTCCGTCGTTGCGAATACCCGATTGCCATGCAGCCGGCCAACCAAGCGGTAGCCATGTTGCCCAAAGTGACGGCGAATCCAACGCGGGCGCTTGAATTCCTCTAGAATTAGGATGGGTTTCCATTTGTCGATGATACCGCGTGCCCCTAACAGGGCAGCGCGTTCGTGCCCTTCGACGTCTAGTTGCAAGATCGACACTTTGCGATCCATCGGCACGATGTCATCCAAGCGAATGGATGCGACTTTTTGGACACCTTCAGCCATTTCTTGGACAAATTGGCTGTGACCGCCCATCGGCCTTCCGTTTTCATCGTAAGTCCGGAACAGGATCGAACCGGTGGTGCTGGACAGCGCATAGTTCTGCACGTCGACGTTTTTGATCCTGTTCAGCTTGACCGTCTTGGTCGCGTTCTCAAAAGAATTGGGGTTTGGTTCAAACGCCCAGACCTTTTTACCTTTGGCCATGCCTTGGGCGAGACCGGGTAAAAAATCACCAAAGAACGTTCCGGCATGGATAATATCGCCGTCACCAGCGTTTTCAGCCATGAAGCGGATGGTTTTAGGTTCGTAAACATCACCAGCCGTAACCAATCGGACCGCCGGTCGATGTTCTAGATTTTCGGGAACAGAATATCTGCCGTTTTTGTTTTCTGCCAGTAACGCGCCCATGCCATTTGCCCCTTATTATTTCCTTTTTTAATCTAATCCTAGTCAAATGAGGCATATTGATGACCAGGCGGGGCTGATTTGCAGCAACCTTTGCGTGTTGCGCGCCGCGGCATATCTGCATCAAGTCACAGGACACACACATGCATTGAGATTTGTGACGAAACGGGCTAGTGACGCGCAACGCTATTTGAGGAGCATCCACATGGCCAACGACTATATTGTAAAAGACATCACCTTTGCCGAGTTCGGTCGCAAGGAATTGGACATCGCCGAAACTGAAATGCCGGGCCTGATGGCGTGCCGCGCCGAATTCGGCGAAAGCAAACCACTGACAGGTGCGCGCATCGTTGGATCGCTGCACATGACCATCCAAACTGCGGTTTTGATCGAAACATTGGTTGAGCTTGGTGCCGACGTGCGCTGGGCATCTTGCAACATTTTCTCGACCCAAGATCACGCTGCATCCGCAATCGCAGCTGGCGGCACACCAGTGTTCGCGATCAAAGGCCAGTCTTTGACAGAGCATTGGGATTACCTCGACAAGTCCTTCATGTTCCCAGAGGGCGCAAACATGATCCTCGACGATGGTGGCGATGCGACGCTGTACATTTTGTTGGGTGCCCGCGCCGAAGCCGGCGAAGAGATTTTGGCCGTGCCACAATCCGAAGAAGAAGAAGCGATCAAAGTACAAATCGCCAAGCGCATGAAAGAATCCCCGGGCTGGTTCACAAAAACACGCGAAGCGATTTTGGGTGTCTCCGAAGAAACAACAACAGGCGTTCACCGCTTGTACGATCTGCACAAAAAAGGCCAACTGCCTTTCCCTGCGATCAACGTCAATGACTCGGTCACAAAATCCAAGTTCGACAACAAATACGGCTGCAAAGAGTCACTCGTTGACGGTATCCGCCGCGCGACAGACACGATGATGGCCGGCAAAGTTGCGGTTGTCATGGGTTACGGCGATGTGGGCAAAGGATCTGCGGCATCCCTATCCGGCGCGGGCGCACGTGTGAAAGTCACCGAAGTTGACCCGATCTGCGCATTACAAGCCGCGATGGACGGTTTCGAGGTTGTTCTGCTTGAGGACGCGCTGGAAACGGCCGACATCTTCATCACGACCACCGGCAACAAAGACGTGATCCGCATCGAGCACATGCGTCAAATGAAAGACATGGCGATCGTTGGCAACATCGGTCACTTTGATAACGAAATCCAAGTGGCATCGCTGAAGAACCACAAATGGACCAACATCAAAGAACAGGTCGACATGATCGAGATGCCAAACGGCAACCGCTTGATCCTGCTGTCCGAGGGTCGTTTACTGAACCTTGGCAACGCGACGGGTCACCCGTCATTCGTGATGTCCGCATCCTTTACCAACCAGGTTCTGGCGCAGATCGAATTGTTCACCAAAGGCGTCGAATACCAGCCTGGCGTTTACATCTTGCCCAAGCATTTGGACGAAAAAGTTGCGCGCCTGCACCTGGATCGTATCGGTGTGAAACTGTCGAAACTGGACGCAGAACAAGCGGCCTACATCGGCGTTTCACCAGACGGCCCGTTCAAGCCAGAACACTACCGTTACTAAACGGCTAAAAGATAATTGACCAAGGCCGCCCCGAGAAATCCGGGCGGCCTTTTTCGTTTCTGAACGGGAAAATCTTAGCCGCGGGTCATGAATTGCGGGTTCACAACACCTTTGAAACACCGTGGAAAATACGGATAGCTGTCGGTCGCAAAGTAGCGGTATTCGCCGTCAACCAACCCGCCGTTGCATTCATCGAGCGTGCCTGATCCGGCTTTGTATTCAAAGTCTTCTTCGAATGTTCCGTCATACGCGCCCAATGGATCTGTGGGTCGTGTGCCAGCCTTTAGGCGCCAAGACGAGGTGGCCGCGCTAGGAATGTAGTGGATTTCGTACCCATCTGGCGCATAGCCGATCAATGTGTCTTTTTGCGAGGCCAAGTAGTCTGACGAAACGCCGTGGTAGTGGTACAGGCCAGATTTATCGACGTGCGCATTCTGGTCGTCCATTCCCAATCTGCGGGGTTCGTGCATGGCTTGCTGGCGCCAACCGCTGGATGGATCATGGCTAAAGCCACGTCGTCCGTTCGCGTCGTAATACCCTGCGGTAAAGGGGCGGAACGGCACGCCCGTCAACGATACACCAACGGTCATCAAGCCTGTCGTGACAGTGTTTGATTTCTGAGGTTCGTTTGGAAAACAGAACTTTAGCGCTTGTTCGCGAAAGCCATTTGGGTTCGCTCTGTTCGGAAACGTGCCCATGTCGTGGTTGGGTGCCCCGTTCGACGAGATGCAGGTCAGGTCGGAATTCTGAGTTACCTTTGAGACGTTTTCATGTGCTGTGGCTGTGACGGGTAAGGACACCAGCAACAAAGCTGTAAAAAAGTGGCGCGACATAGTTATTCTCCAAAAGTTTGTACCTTTGTTGAACGGACTTGCCCGTCATTTCCGTCGTTTACGCTGTGGCAGACGTCGAGTTACCCTATGCTGTCGCGTCTTTGGGGCCGTCAACTTCGACGATTTCTGCATCCTCGACGACGACCATATCTGTGCTGTCACCCTGCGCTGATCCAACGATCAACGGCAGCATTTGCAGACCACCGGGCATGGCGACTTCGGACTGGGGCGGGGTCTTCCAGGACAGCGTATCAAAGCTGTTGCAGTTAGTGCACATCGGGGCCCAGTCCGCATGGATGTGTTGGCAGTTTTCGCAAATCCACTGCGGGCCACGCGGCAGAGACAGCGCGCGCGCCAGCCAGCCTTTGACAACCGTATCTTCCGCCCCTTCGCCGCGTTCAATCGCCGCCATCAAGGTTGCGGTGCGGGCTGTAGGGTCGGTTTCAAACAGATTGCCAAGGGCGCGGCGCGCTGCCGGGAAATCTTCGTTCGCGAGGTGCATTTCCGTCATCAACATTTTGGATTCGGGGTGATCTGCTTGGCCCTTGGTCAGCGCGGTAAATCGTTTCAGGCGCGCCTTGGCGTCCTCATTCGGTTCAATCGCAACAAAGGCAGCGGCGAGATCGGGATGCGGTTGCGCGTCCCACGCCTTTTTGATCACACGGGTCGCGTATTTGTTTTGGCCCTGCTCGACGTATCCGTGCGCGGCCATAACAGCGGCTGGGATCAGATCAGGGGACAGACGATTGGCCTCAATCGCTGCCTTGCGGGCCTCGATTGTTTGATTGGCATCAAAGATTTTGCGGGCTTCGGACAATGCCAAAACCGCATCGCGACGCTTGTGCACATCGCGCGGCAAAGAGCCGTGTTTGAGTTTGGCGTTCAGCGTTTCGCGCGCGCCCGACCACTCCTCGGATTGGGCCTGCAGCTTTAGCAAAACGTCTTGGGTATCCTCGTGACGAGGCTTTAGCGCAAATGCTTTTTCCGCCAGCTTTAGTGCGGTGTCCGTGTCACCATCTGCCAGTTTTTGCTTCATGATTCCACGAACGCCAACAAACCGAGTGGCGTCATTGGCGACCAGTTTGCGATAGGTTTCTTCGGCCTTGCGACGGTCGCCAGACATCTCGGCAGCTTGCGCCGTTAGCAAATCTGTCAGTTCAGGTTTGTTCAAATACTTCTCGGCTTTTGCCGCTTTTGCCATTGCCTGACGCCCTTCGCCTGACGCCAACGCCATCATCCCTTGGGACAATGCGTCGTATCCTTTGGCCTGACGATTGCGTTCAAAATAGCGGGACAACGCCGTTTCATCGCCGTTCAAAAACTTCCAAACTGCGACCAACAAGGACAGAACTTTTAGAAAAACCCAGACGGCAACCAGCAAAACGACCAGCGCAATGACCGATTCAAGCGGGCCAAAGTTGTATTCGGTGCCTGCCACCTCTAGCCGCACACCGCCATTGGATTCGAGCAAATAGCTGGCCCCAAACGCAGCCGCCGCAACGACACAAACAAACAGACAGATTTTAACAAGAGACCAAAGCATAATATTTCCTTAGTTCGCGGCGAGGCGTTGCATCAGGGCTTCTGACGCGGACATGACAGACTGACGGGTGCGGGCGCGATCCAGCCAGTCGGCCATCGCGGCCTGACCTTCGGGTGGCAAAGTTTCCGCTTCGGCGACGGCGTCGGTAAGTCGACCATTTCGCGCCGCATCCTCGATACGTGACAAAACTGCATCCGGGTCTGACCCCGCACGTGGTTCGGTCGACCGCGCACCGAGAGATCGTTTCAAGAAGCCGCCAAATCCACCGGCCGTTTCATCGCCAGAGGCGCGGCTGGCAGCAAGGGCGGCGCGGGCAACATCGGGAATATCGGCCTGCAATGTGGACAACGGGGCCACCCCGTCGGCAGCGGCATCAGTCAAAGCATCAGGAATGTCGACAACGCCTGTTCCCTCAAGATCACCCAGCGCTGCATCAAACGGCGCACCGCTTTCGATGGCAGCAATAATGCGGGTGGCGGCGGCGCTTGCCAGCGTGCTGTTTGCCGCGTCCTCGGTTGATTTTTCCACAAGGCGCGCGTCGGATAGCAGCTTGTCAATTTCGGCCTGTTGCGCTGCCGCAGTCGCCTGAAGTTCAGCAAATTCTGCGTCGTAGTTTGCACCAGACCCGGTTGTTGTTCCTGCGGGGCGTTTTTCCAGCGCAGCAATTCGGTCGTTTTGCGTTGCGATTACCGCCTGCAATTCGTTGATCAACGTCGTATCAGGCGCGGGCTGATTTTCGATCTTTGCATCAAGAGCCTGAAGATCACCCTTTAGACGCGCGATTTGCGAATTGGATGTCTTAAGGTCGTCAGCCAAAGCGGATTGTTCAGCGCCAGCGCGCATGCTGGGCGGCAAAAAGCTGTCGATCAAATCGGCACGGGCAGCCAGAAAACCAAAGATCGCAGCAGCGATACCACCCAAGAGCAGCGGCCAAACACGAGTAGGTTGGGTTTCAGGCGCTTGCGTTACGGGGGCGGTCGTGTCTGCGACTTCATCCGCATCCGCATCCGCATCCGCATCCGCATCCGCATCCGCAGTCAGCGTGTCATCGGCGATCAATTCGGCCTCGATCACATCTGCCTCCGGGGCGACGCTGTCTTGCGCAATGTCCGCATCCAAACTTACCGTATCATCGCCAAGCACAAGGGTGTCGGACAGGTCCGTATCCGCCTTGCTGGCTTTTTTGACTGACTTCTTGGCCACTCTTCTACCTTCCCGATTCTAAATCGAACTTGGTGCTACAAATTTTACTCTACGCGGGCGCTTGATTGCTCTCAACCCAAGGGAATGCTTGCTGTGACGTTTTGAACCGCATCAAGCATCACCTTACGCGACGGATCTGCGCAAACATGCAACGAGGCCGCGTTCAATCCGGCGACTTCTATAAAAACCGCTTCACTTAGCGCGATGATGTGCAATGTCGCTCCCCCTTTGTATTGCTGTGCAAACTGACGTGCGGTGCGCGGCGAAAAAAGGGGAAGGATGATGGGGTTTTCCCTGCCAAGGATCGCGTTTGCTGAGTCTGAAAGTGGTTGCAGGGCCTGATCGTAGATCGTGATCTCTGTCGTTTTGATCCCGGCAGCGGTCAATCTGGCTGCGACATTGCCGCGCGTGTGCGTGCCACACAGATGGGTCAGGGGGCCAATTGGCGGTGACTGAACAAGGCGTTCGACCAGATCGTTCGCTGTATTACCGATATGGCGGGCATCCCAACCGGCATCCTGCGCGGATTGCGTTGTTTGCCCACCGACACAATAGGCGATCTGACCAGTCCCCTGTGGCCCACAAAGCGGGCCATTTGCAGAGGTGAAAATCACGTCACGAATGTTCGGTAGATTAACGGAAATCGGTTCGATCCGGATCAAGGGCGCGATCAAAAGCTGTAGCTTGACTTGGGCATCCGCAGGCAACGCCTTCCAAAAGGCGTCCGACCCGCGCTGGGGCCGCGTCAAAAGCAGAGAAATCTGCGGGTGCTTTGCATTGTTTGCCACGGTCTAGGGTGTTACCTCGGAGTAAGGTTTCGCGCAATGGAGCAGCTCTTGCCAAAGCAGCAGAACATTTTGGGTATCGAAAGCAGTTGCGATGATACGGCAGCGGCCGTGGTGCGCGGTGTGCCCGGTGGCGAGGCGCAGGTTTTGTCGTCGATCGTGGTTGGTCAAACCGAATTGCACGCGGCCTTTGGCGGTGTTGTCCCTGAAATCGCCGCGCGCGCGCATGTTGAAAAACTGGACGTCAGCGTGGTCCAAGCCTTGGCCGAGGCGAAATTGAACCTGTCCGACATCGATGCGATTGCCGTGACGGCGGGCCCTGGATTGATCGGCGGCGTTGTGTCTGGTGTGATGCTGGCCAAGGGGCTGTCGGTGGCGACGGGCAAACCGATTTACGGCGTGAACCATTTGGCGGGCCACGCATTGACGCCGCGTCTGACGGACAACGTCGAATTCCCCTACCTGATGTTGCTGGTGTCTGGCGGGCATTGCCAGTTTTTGATCGCCACAGGCCCACAAGATTTTCGCCGTTTGGGCGGCACGATTGACGATGCCCCGGGCGAAGCATTCGACAAAGTTGCGCGTTTGATTGGTCTGCCGCAACCGGGTGGGCCGATGATCGAACAGGCCGCCAAACAGGGTGATCCCAAGCGGTTCAAACTGCCGCATCCGTTGTTGGATCGGGCGGGGTGCGACATGTCGTTTTCCGGTTTGAAGACAGCCGTGCTGCGGACACGCGACGCGGTCATTGCTGAAAAAGGTGGGCTTAGCGTTCAGGATCAATCTGATTTGGCCGCTAGTTTTCAAGCTGCGGTTTCGGATGTGCTCGCCGAGAAAAGCCGCCGCGCCATGACCGAATATTTAGCGCTTGATCCAATCGCACCGACCCTTTGTGTTGCTGGCGGCGTCGCGGCAAATATGACGATCCGGAGCGGGCTGGAAACTGTGTGCCGCGAGTTTGGCGCAGAGTTTGCGGCACCTCCTTTGGCGCTGTGCACCGACAACGCCGCGATGATTGCCTACGCCGCGTTGGCCCAAATGACTGAACGCGCGCCCGATGACATGACGTTGTCTGCCCGCCCGCGCTGGCCGCTGGACAGTGTTAGCCCGTCAATGTTGGGCAGCGGTAAAAAGGGCGCAAAAGCATGAGCATTTCCGTCTTGGGTGCAGGCGCATTTGGCACAGCACTTGCTATTGCGATTTCACGCGAAACAGATGTCGTTTTGTGGGGGCGTGACGCGGAGCATGTCGCGGAAATGCAGGCATCGCGGCAAAACGCCAAGCGGCTGCCGGATGCTTTGTTGCCGACGCAATTGACGGTTACGGATGACCTGAATGTGGCGTGTCGTAACGACGTAATATTGCTTGCTGTGCCGATGCAAAAACTGGCTGGTTTCGTACAATCGCATCGTCAAATTTTGTCGTCAAAGGCACTGGTCGCGTGTTGTAAAGGTGTTGATCAATCCAGCGGTTTGGGACCTGTCGAAACGATTGCTAAACACGTGCCTGATGCCAAATCGGCGATCCTGACTGGCCCAAGCTTTGCAGCTGATATTGCCAAAGGACTACCGACCGCTTTGACGCTAGCCTGCGCGGATGAGGATGTCGGCGAGGCACTGCAACAAGCGATATCGACGCCGGCGTTGCGCTTGTATCGAACAACAGACACGACCGGCGCGGCGCTTGGTGGGGCGTTCAAAAACGTGATTGCGATTGCGTGTGGCGTCGCGATGGGTGCGGGTCTGGGCGAAAGCGCCCGGGCTGCTTTGATGACCCGAGGATTTGCCGAAATGACACGGCTTGCCCAGTCGCGCGGTGGATTGCCTGCAACCCTTGTGGGCCTGTCTGGTTTTGGGGATTTGACGTTGACCTGCACGTCGAACCAGTCACGCAATTATCAATTGGGGCTGGCGCTGGGCGCAGGTCAGGAATTCGATGACCGGATCATGGTTGAGGGCGCGGCCACGGCACGTGCACTGCGAGATGTCGCAATTGCGCAAAATATTGATCTGCCGATAACCGTGACGATCGCTGCAATTTTGGATAAAACATTGGATGTCAGGGCTGCGATGGCCGCCCTTTTGTCCCGACCCTTAAAGGAAGAATGATATGTTGATTGCCCTGATGGCCTACGACAAAGACGGTGCGCTGGATGTGCGCAAAGCCAATCGCGATGCTCACGTTGCCTATCTGAAAAGCACAGACGCTGTCGTGCAAGCGGGTCCGTTTCTGAACGACGCAGGTGACATGTGCGGATCGCTGATCATTCTGGATTTACCGGATATGGCCGCAGCTGAGGCTTGGGTGGCCGGTGATCCGTATGGCAAAGCAGGCCTGTTTCAGTCCGTTCAATTGATGGCATGGAACAAGGTTATCGGCTGATGGCGTATTGGCTTTTCAAATCTGAACCTGCGACGTGGGGCTGGAACGACCAAGTTGCCAAAGGCGATATTGGCGAGGAATGGGACGGCGTACGCAACTACCAAGCGCGCAATTTTATGCGCGAGATGGCCGTGGGCGACCTTGGGTTCTTTTATCATTCTCAAACTGAAAAAGCAGTCGTTGGCGTGATCGAAGTGATCGCAACCGCGCACCAAGACAGCACCACCGACGATGAACGTTGGGAATGCGTCGATATCAAAGCGATCCGCCCGGTGAAAACGCCTGTCACTTTGGACATGATCAAATCCGATGGGCGTTTGGATGATATGATCCTTGTGCGGAATTCTCGATTGTCTGTGCAACCCGTCACTGAGGCTGAATGGGGCATTGTCTGCGGGCTTGCCGGGATCGAACCATGAATTCAGAATTTGGAGAATGCCTGATTTTGGGGCAATGTTGATCCACCGGTCTGAAAACAGACCAACAAGGAGGGACAACATGGGTTTTATTAGCGTGCTTGCTGCTGCAGTGGCGAATTTTATTTTCGGGGCGATTTGGTACATGTCGCTGGCCAAGCCTTGGATGGCCGCGTCGGGCGTCGCTGTTGGCGAAGATGGGCAGCCGGAAAACAGGTCTGATCCGATCCCCTACATCACAAGTTTCGTCGCTGCTGTGCTGGTTGCCGGAATGATGCGGCATGTTTTTTCGCTAAGCGGCATTGATACATTTGGCAAAGGCTTGGTGTCGGGTCTTGGGATTGGGCTGTTTTTGGTGACGCCGTGGCTCGCGACCTTTAACGGATTTGAAGGAAAGCCACGCGCGTTGACGTTGATCAACGGCGGTTACGCGACCATCGGTTGCGCTGTGATGGGTGCGGTTTTGACGCTGTTCTAGCAGTGATGTCACTGGAACGAAAAAGGGCTCTGGCTTGCGCCAGAACCCCTCACTCACCCCGCGTGCTACACTACCCGACACGCGTTCTTGGAAATTGGTTCTGGCCATACTAGCCGTTGCTGAAAATCTACGCTTGGTTAGGCAAAAACGCAAAGTAATAGTCTGTAAAATGAAGTTCAAAAGAAAAAGGCCCGCCTAAAAAAGCGAACCTTAATCATTCAATGTCAAAGGCTTAGCCGTAAACGGATTCTTTGCCAAAGTGCTTGGTCAGCATGTAATAAACCACGGCGCGGTATTTGTTGCGCTCTGAACGGCCATAGGTTTCCATTGCTTTGTCGATTGCTTCCTTCAGCGCGGGACCGTCGGCCAGACCCAGCTTTTTCTTGAGGAAGTTTTCTTTGACTGTTTCCAGCTCGGCAGGTTGCGATGCTGCGACCGTGGACGCGTCTGCATTGTAGATCGCAGGGCCGCAGCCAATTGTTACTTTTGTCAGCAGATCCATGTCTGGTGTCATGCCGCATTTGTTTTTCAGATCGTCTGCATATTGCGCGATTAGGTCGTCACGTTTGCCCATTGAAATTCTCCCACCTTGGACTTGACCGTTCTTTCAGGCCTTGCGTGAGAGGTTAGAGTCCAATTCAGCCAAAACAAAGGGAAATTTTCAGTCGCTTTCCCCGTACGGAGGTATTTCGCCTACCGACACAACCCCCAACCGGTGTGTTGCAGATGAAAGTGATCAGCGTGCAGCGCGTTGTAATTTGGCCCAAGGGTGACACGAAACCATTTACATGCTGATGTGTTAGCGTGCCGCAGAAACGCGGATTTAGATGTGGAGCCACCCCAGTCTCTTTTTAGATCGACCGAAGTGCCGTACTTTAGAACAAAACCAGCGACGTCGATTGCCTCGGCCGTGGCATGGGTGCTCATCCGTCGACCAGACCCAGCGGATGTGCGAATTTCGCGGCAATTGTAGCTAGAAAAATGTTTGATTTCGCGGATGTCTTGATCGAACAGCTCCCGCGCCTTGGGTTGCAGATCATGCGTCGTCCACATTGCCCAGCGCAACGCAGTTTGGCATCTGGTGTTCACAGGTTTGACTTGTGCATTTCCGATCCGCAGAAGCGAAATGTGATCTGTGATCCCGCATCTTTGGCTATCAATCTTTTCGGGTTGCGTGTTGAACGTGGCGCCGGTTGCAAGCGTGGCTTTGCACAGCGCACCATTTGCCAAAACACGGGCTAGTTTCCAGTCTGTCAACATGTTGACGGGATCATTGATGACCAAAGGCTTGGCCGGATTCCAGTGATCCGGCAGCGGCGAATCCGGCATGTAAATCAGCACAACCAAACCTGCAAAAAGCAAAATCGCGACGCTGATGATTGCCGTCAAAGCAGAGGCGATTGACCGCCCTAGCATGTCACGCCCCATTGCGGCATCGCATCCAAGCCCTTAGGAACGAGGCAAATGAGAAGGAGCAGCCATGAAACGCGCATTGATCACCGGAATTACAGGACAAGACGGATCTTATCTGGCTGAGTTTTTGTTGTCCAAGGGATACGAAGTTCATGGCATCAAGCGACGTTCGTCATCGTTTAATACGCAGCGGATTGATCACATTTTTGAGGACCCGCATGTGCCGGATGCGCGGCTAAAGCTGCATTATGGCGATCTGACGGATTCCTCGAACTTGACGCGCATTATCCAAGAAGTGCAGCCTGACGAAGTTTATAATCTTGGCGCGCAAAGCCATGTTGCCGTTAGTTTTGAATCGCCGGAATATACAGCCGACGTAAGCGGCATGGGGACATTGCGCTTGCTTGAGGCGATCCGCCTGTTGGGTCTTGAGGAAAAGACACGGTTTTATCAGGCATCTACGTCTGAATTGTATGGCTTGGTGCAAGAGACCCCGCAGCGGGAAACGACTCCGTTTTATCCGCGTTCGCCTTACGCTGTCGCAAAACTTTATAGCTACTGGATGACGGTTAACTATCGCGAAGCCTACGGAATGTACGCCTGCAACGGTATTTTGTTTAATCACGAAAGCCCGCGCCGCGGTGAAACCTTTGTGACTCGTAAGATTACGCGATCTTTGTGCAACATCGCGTTGGGGTTAGAGCCGTGTTTGTACATGGGCAACATTGATGCGCTACGCGATTGGGGCCATGCCAAGGACTATGTGCGTATGCAATGGATGATGCTGCAACAAGACACGGCGGATGATTTTGTAATCGCGACGGGCAAGCAATATTCTGTGCGCCAATTTATCGAATGGAGTGCCGCCGAGCTTGGCATGACGTTGCGGTTCGAAGGGACTGGCCTAGATGAGGTTGGTATTGTCGATACGATCACTGGCGATGATGTAACTGCGGTGAAACCTGGTGATGTGATCTTGCGGATCGATCCGCGCTACTTCCGTCCTGCCGAGGTTGAGACGTTGCTGGGTGATCCGACCAAGGCCAAGGAAGTTTTGGGGTGGGTGCCGAAAATCACAACTCAGGAAATGTGCACTGAAATGGTGCAAGAAGATTTGAAGATTGCAAAGCAAAGCGCGTTGTTGCGATCGCATGGGTATAATGCGGCACTAAGCACAGAGAAATAATCGTCAAAAGTAACTTCGCACCAGCGCGCCGGCGATCAAGCTCCACCCGTCAGCGACGACAAAGAACGCCAGTTTGAATGGAAGCGAGACGATCGCGGGCGGCACCATCATCATGCCCATGGACATCAGGACTGCGGCGACGACGAGATCAATGATCAAAAACGGCAAGAATATGAGAAACCCGATTTGGAACGCGCGGCTGATCTCGGACAACATAAAGCTCGGAATCATGACCGACAGCGGCGCTTCTGGTGCTAGTGTTTGACCACGGGTGTCTGGGCGCAGATCGGCCATAGCCGAGAAAGTGTCGGGGTCCATGCGGGCTGCCATAAACACTCGGAACGGCTCCAACGTGCGAATAAACGCGGTTTCTGCGTCAATTTCTTCGTTGGTGAGGGGCTCTAACCCGTTGATCCAAGCCTCGGTGAAAACAGGTTCCATCACAAAGTATGTTAGGAACATTGCGAGGCTCACCAACAGCATATTGGGTGGCGATGCCTGTAGTCCGATGGCTTGGCGCAAGATCGACAAGACGGTGACTATGAATGGAAAACAAGTCAGCATAATTGCAAGACCAGGTGCAATACTGAGCACCGTAATCAGGGCAAAAAGCTGAATTGTCCGCGCACTGATCGATCCATCATCGCCAAGCGAAACGGATAGATCCTGACCAAAAGCCGGGCTGGAAATGGTCAGTAAAGTGACCAGTAATATGAGCGCGCGAGACATCAAAAACCGCTTACAGGCCGGACTGCAAATTGATGATTTCGGTCAGTCGCACATTTAGCTGACCGCTTCCGTTTGCTTCGTCTTCCTCAAGCATTCCACGTGCGATTAACTTTTCGCCTACGAAAAGTTCAACAGGGTCATCGACGCGTTTGTCCAAAGTTAACACAGCATTCGCGCCCAACATCACAAGATCACGAACCAGGGGGCGCGCCTTGCCGACGGATACCGTGATTTCGATGGGAACAGCGGTAAATGGGTTGCTGGTATCTGCGGCAAAGTTAGGTTTTGCGGTCGAATCATCCATGTGTCACATCCTCTTGGGCGTGTTGAAAGAACGTCTCCATCGCGGCAGCGATACTAGAGACAACCTGCTCCAGATCGATTTCACGTTCATTGGAACCGATCCTTAGAAATACCTGTCCCTCTCCGAGATTTTGATCACTGATCAAGACAAACGGTTTGGGAAGGGCGCTGTTTAATAATTGTTCGATAGGCTCGACATTTTGGGGCGCAATCGTAACCTCGATCACTTGGTCCAACGCCTCGCGCGACATGTCTGTTAGTTGCTCGACAACGTGGGCACCCAAAGATTCCCGCGCGATTGCAGGCAGCAGAGTGTCAGTAATGTCTGAAAACAATGGACGAAGTGATTTGATAAGAGCAGAACGTGCTTCGTGGTAACTGAAAGACGTGTCCTGAAGGTTTTTCGCTAAATCGGACGAGATATGCGTGTTGGAATCGCATTGCGCTTTTACAGCGTCGTCCCAACCAACCTGAAAGCCAGCTTCGAAACAGGCAAGCTTTTCGTCTTCGATTTCTGATATGTCGAGGTCAGGTTTCGCATTTACGCCAACAGTCTTGGAGCCAAACTCTTGATATCTATGAGAAAGAGACATCATACATTTTCCTCTTTTTCTTCCAGCCAGCTGCGCAGAATTTCAACGGTTTCTTCCTGACGATCACCTATCATAGACCGAAGACGGTCCACCGGATCTTCGGACATGCTACCGCCAGCTGCGCCGCCACCCATTGGAAGATCAGGTAGTTCACTAATGTCCGATCCAATATCAAAGCTGGGCAAATCAAAGTCACCAACCGGGTCGATTTCACCTGAAAGCGCTGGCAACGATTGCTGTTGTGAAGCATCCGGTGAAATCTGCTCTTGAGGCAGGCCCGGTGCTGGAGCGGGAAGAGCTTGTGGTGCGCGTGCAAGAACGGGGCGGACGACGAACAATCCGAGGATTAGTGTGACGACGGCAAGGACAGCCATTTGCAAAGCTGACATCAAGTCTAGATTGATTGAGTCAAAAACAGACGTGCCGGCAGCAGTTCCAGCTGGCGAAACCGATTGTAGAGACATGGATTTGATTGTGATGATGTCCCCACGTGTTTCGTCAAAACCAACAGCAGAAGAGACGAGTTCACGTAGTGCCTCAAGTTCGGCATCATCGCGGGGTGCCACGTTGTTGGATTGGCCATCTTCGCCAACCACCGTCGCGTTGTTGACCAATACAGCAACCGTCAGTCGTTTGATCGCACCTGGTGCACGCACGATTTCTGTCTCTGTTTCGGAAACTTCGTAGTTTATCCGTTCGCGCGTTTCATTGTTCTGTGAGGACGAGTTGTCGCCGCCATTTCCCGCGTCACCTTCGGGCAGATTACTGGCAACGGTAACATCACCGCCGCCGGCGTCGCTTGATGAATTGGTGCGCTGTTCTGTATCGATGCTGATTGCGACGCGCCCCTCTGGATCAAAGCGGCGTTCGCGGATTGCTTCGCTTTCGGTGACCGTATCAACGCTGACTTCAA
Source organism: Ascidiaceihabitans sp. (assembly GCA_029251465.1). Classification (GTDB taxonomy): domain Bacteria; phylum Pseudomonadota; class Alphaproteobacteria; order Rhodobacterales; family Rhodobacteraceae; genus Ascidiaceihabitans. The sequence goes on along the minus strand of JAQXDI010000043.1, from coordinate 3,699 downwards.
CGACGGAATTGCCGAATCCAACGCGGGCCTCTAGCAATCGTTGAACGCGCTCTTTTAAAACCTGAGCTTTGTCGTCACCGCCTACGGCAGGAACAGCATCGTCAGTGGCCCCGATCAGTGAGCCATTGGCGTCAATGACTGCGACGTCCTCTGGCGCCAACCCGGACACGGCTGAAGCCACAAGATAGCGAACAGCCTTTGCGTGTTGGGCAGAAACGCTGCCGCCATTTGGCGTAACAGATACAGATGCTTTGGGCGTGACACCGCGTTGGAACGGATTGGAACCAGTTGTTGCGATATGAACGCGAGCCATGGAAATATGTGGGCTAGAGACAATCGTGCGGGCCAATTCGCCTTCTTTCGCGCGCCAATATGCTGCATCGAACATTTGTGATGTTGTGCCAAAGCCAGACAACGAATCGAGTAGTTCGTATCCACTGTTGGAGTTTGCAGGCAACCCTTCGCTGGCCAACGTAAGTCGCAACTGATCGCGCTCTTTTGAGTCGACAAAGATTGACCCACCGCGCACATCAAACACCACACCGCGTTGTTCAAGTGACCGAACAACATCCCCTGCTGCACCGCTTTCTAAACCGGCATAAAGCAGTGTCATACTCGGCGCTGTCGCCATCCGTGACATTGCGAGCACGGCAAAAAACATCGCTACCGTGGCTCCTACTACGATGATTTGCCGACGCAGGTCTAACCCGGTCCACGCATTTAAGAGTTGCTGCACAATGGCCTCCGATATGTCCGGCTTTCTGCCCGACCTCAATCACAGCAATGAACGATCAGGCTTAACAATCGGTTAGTGCATCTAAGGTTATACAAATTTCGAAGCCATCGAATGGGATGCATATGTCTGAGTCAGAAGAAGAGCTTGAAGAAGCACCAAAGAAATCGCCCAAAAAGCCTTTGGTATTTGGGCTTTTGGCCGCCTTGATAGGTGGAGGAGGAGGGTTTTATGCGACGTTTTCAGGAATGATTTTGGGAGACGAATCGCATGATTCAAACCACGCAGAAGAAATTTCCGTGTCCGAATTGGCCGATGTCGCATTTGTAGAAGTAAATCCAATCGTGATCTCTTTACGCCCTAGTTCGGCAAACAGACATCTTAGCTTTCGCGCGCACCTTGAGGTGCCTAGCCAGTTTCAAGCTGATGTTGAGACTTTGTTGCCACGGGTCACTGATGTTTTGAATGGGTACTTACGAGCGTTGGAAACGAGCGATCTGGAAGATCCGGCGGCTTTGATCCGGTTGCGCGCCCAAATGTTGCGCCGCGTTCAGATCGTACTGGGTGACGGGCGCATCAACGATCTTTTGATCACAGAATTTGTACTGAATTGAGGGTAAAAAAATGGAAATGATCGCTGACATATTGTTGGTCGCAGGTGCTGTAAGCGCCGCGTTTTATTGCTTGGTTCTTGGCAGACGCTTGAAGCGATTCAACAGTCTTGAACAAGGCGTAGGTGGTGCCGTTGCGGTCCTTTCCGCACAAGTAGATGATTTGAACAAATCGCTAAATGCGGCCCAAGCGACCGCGGCTGGCTCTGCTAAGACGCTGACAGAATTAACTGCGCGCGCAGAAGGAATGTCAAAACAGTTAGAGCTGCAGATGGCATCATTACATGACATTCCAACAGGGCCAGAAGTTCCGGAGCAACGTCCTGAACCAGCCTCCGTTGAACCAGTCTCTGCGCCTCCACCTTCTGAAACAGCTCAACCAATGTTTGTGCGGCACAGCTCAAACGGAGCGAACCAATGATTGTGAAAAAAAGCCGGACAAAAAACAGGACGGGCTCACTCTTTTTGATTGTAGGGCTGCTGATTGGATCAGCGGTGCTGCGGATAGGGCTTGGCACATCTGCGGCTATGGCAAAATCCGAAGAGGCCCCACAAATTTCAGAGTCTGCGATGCTGGAAAAACCCATCCAGGTCGAAACTGAAACAGTCGAAATTTCAGCGTTGGTAAATGCAATCCAAAAACGTGAAGAACGTGTAGCTGAAATAGAAATGAAACAGCGAATGCGCGGCAAAGCGCTGGATGTTGTCCAGCATGAAATTGAGCGCCGTATCGAAGCGCTGAAGCTTGCTGAAGAAAGATTGAGCGCCACTTTGGCACGCGCTGACACTGCTGCTGAAGACGATGTCGCACGCCTTACTACGGTTTATGAAAATATGAAGCCAAAAGACTCGGCTGCATTGTTTGAAGCGATGGAGCCAAAGTTCGCCGCTGGATTTTTAGGTCGTATGCGTCCCGATTCGGCAGCGGCAATTTTGTCGGGCTTGAAGCCTGAAACGGCATATACAATCAGCGTAATTTTGGCCGGGCGGAATGCAAATGCTCCGAAAAGCTAGGAAGTAGGCAGGTTTATTAACTTCGATCTGAATAGATGGGTGAACCACAAACAGTCTGGGGAAAAACATGATTGGGATCATCGGAATAATAACCATTTTTGTAATGGTTTTCGGCGGCTACCTAGCCGCTGGCGGCAAGATGGGCATCATTCTTAAATCGTTACCCTTCGAAATGACGATGATCTTGGGCGCTGCAATTGGTGCATTCATGATTTCCAACAGTGTTGCTGAAGTCAAACATACAGTTAAGGATCTTGGTAAAGTATTTAAGGGTCCAAAATGGGCGCATCACGACTATAGTGATCTACTTTGTCTATTGTTTGAACTTATTCGATTGGCCCGTCAAAATCCTGTGGCGATCGAAGAACATATTGAGGCACCAGCAGAATCAAGTATATTTTCCAAGTATCCTAAGATCGTTGCAGATGCAGAGGCCACAGCCTTGATTTGTGACACTATGCGCTCTGCATCAATGAACTATGATGATCCGCATCAGGTTGAAGAGGTTTTGGAAAAGCGAATGGATGCCAGCATGCATCACGCATTGCATTCCAGTCACGCCTTGCAAACAGTAGCTGATGGTTTGCCAGCGCTGGGGATTGTTGCAGCTGTTTTGGGAGTTATCAAAACAATGGCATCTATCGACCAACCACCGGAAGTTTTGGGGAAATTAATTGGCGGTGCCCTAGTTGGGACATTTCTGGGCGTCTTTCTTGCTTATGGGTTAGTTGGTCCATTTGCAGCGAAAGTAAAAGTGGTCATCGAAGAAGATGGCCATTTCTATCAATTAATTCGCGAAGTTCTGGTCGCCAATCTACACAATCACTCAACCAATATTTGCATTGAAGTTGGTCGTCAAAATACGCCAACGCACTGCCGTCCTAGCTATTCCGATTTGGAAGAAGCCTTGAAGGCCGTAAAGCAGAGCGCAGCATGACACTATTTCGAATCCTGATTGTTTTGTTCGCGTCACTATGGTGCAGCTTGGCATCAAGTGAATCAATTCCGGTCAGCTCCGGCGAACATGGTGATTTTTCCCGATTGGTGTTTGAAGGGAGTGGGATCCAAGGATGGATATATGATCAGGCGGAAAATGATTATACAATCAGGTTTCCCAATCACCGCGATGGTTTCAAAACTCAGACGGTTTACAAATACATAAAAAACGACCGGGTAAAGTCGTTCACGACTCAAAATTCCAATTTTCGATTTCAAGTAGGCTGCGAATGCGTGGTCGACATTTTCGAGATTGGGAAAACAATACTGGTTGTCGACATTAAGGAAATCAAAGACAATCCTACGAAAAGTAATACAGCATTTATACAGATACCAAGACTACCT
>JAQXDI010000026.1 GCA_029251465.1 Ascidiaceihabitans sp. | reverse complement strand
CGCGCTCGAACGGGAAATCCAAGGGATAGTATTGCCAAATGAAACCGATCAAATTGACGTCGGTGCTGGATTTGAAGGATGCGGATTGGATGAACACCCCCGTGGGTATTCGAATGATGTCCGCGCTTTTGGAGTTCTCGACTGTGCCTTTTGCATCGGCGGCGCTTAGGAAAGTTTCTAATTCGGCGGCTGAGTTGATGACTTTTGTGCGCGCGCCAAGAGTATGTCCAACCAACAACCATCCAGTGACGATCAACGCGACAGCGACCAAGGAAAAAGCAGTAGACAGCCAGACAATCAGGCGTGCGGTTTTGTGCGTCATTTAAAGACCTTTGATCGAAACAAATACAAATCGCCACAAATAGACGGGCATAAAACGGAAGTTAAAATATAGTCGAACTATGTCGCACGAAGGCGAACCACGCAAGAATTAGGTGTGGCGACCGCGCGTCCTATGCGTTTTTTGCATGACCCACGGCACACTTCGTGCCGTTTCCCCCCTTGCGCGTTTTCAAAGCTGGGGTAACCCTGTGCCAATCGCTCAGGAGAGATTTATGGACCGCGCAGACATCGTTCACGACAATTTCCTGACCCGCGTGGCGGCTAGTGATTTTCCGGTTGGTGCACCTGCGAATGAAACACTGCCGGCCGATCAAGCCGTGTCGCTGTTCCGCTCTCAATGCCTTAGCCGTGCGCTTGATCGCACCAGTCGCAAGATGCAAAAACAGGGGCAGGGGTTTTACACAATCGGCTCCTCTGGCCACGAAGGTATGGCGGCTGTTGCGCACGCCTTGCGCCCCACGGACCCTGCATTTTTGCACTACCGCGACGGTGCGTTTCAGATTGCCCGTGCCGCCCAAGTGCCGGGGCAAAACATGGCTTGGGATATGTTGCTGTCTTTTGCCTGTTCCTCGGATGATCCGATTTCCGGTGGTCGCCACAAAGTGCTGGGGTCACGCGAACTGATGATCCCGCCGCAAACTTCAACCATCGCCAGCCATTTGCCCAAGGCCGTTGGGGCCGCCTATGCCATTGGTGCCGCGCGCCGTATCGCGATCGAGCACAAGTTGTTTGATGACGATGCCATCGTTATGTGCAGCTTTGGGGACGCATCTGGGAACCATTCAACGGCGCAGGGCGCGATCAATACTGCTGGCTGGACATCCATCCAAAACACGCCGCTGCCGCTGCTGTTTGTGTGCGAAGATAACGGGATCGGGATATCCACCAAAACACCGGCGGGTTGGATCGAAATGTCGATGCGGTACCGGCCGGGGATCAAGTATTTTCAGGCTGACGGGCTCGACATTTACGCGGCACACGCGGTTGCAAAACAGGCGGCTGATTATGTGCGCCGCCATCGTAAACCTGCGTTTTTGCACCTGCGTACCGTGCGTCTTTATGGCCATGCGGGCGCTGATGTTGCGACCAGCTATCTGCCCAAAGCCGAGGTCGAGGCGGATGAGGCCAACGATCCGTTGCTGCATTCGGTTCGCCTGTTACGGCAGGCTGGTGCACTTGCCCCGAACGCTGCGTTGGATATTTACACTGAAACCTGCGCGCGCACAGAACGGGTGGCCGCGCAGGTTATCAAACGTCCGCGTTTGCAAACCGCGCAAGAGGTCAAAGCCAGCTTGATCCCGCCCGCGCGTGATTGCCAGCCAACAAATGGACCTACGCCAGAGGCACGCGCAGAGGCTTTCGGATCAGATCTTCGCGCAATGGAGCAGCCTCAGCCCATGTCCAAATTGATCAACTGGGCGCTAACCGATCTGATGCTGGAACATGGTGAAATTTGCGTGATGGGCGAAGACGTCGGGCGCAAAGGCGGCGTTTATGGCGTCACGCAAAAGCTGCAGTCGCGTTTTGGGCCGGACCGGGTCATCGACACGCTGCTGGACGAACAATCCATTCTTGGCCTTGCGATTGGCATGGGCCAGAACGGGTTTGTGCCAATGCCGGAAATTCAGTTTCTGGCCTATCTGCACAACGCCGAAGACCAACTACGAGGCGAAGCCGCGACTTTGCCGTTCTTTTCAAACGGTCAATTCACCAATCCGATGGTGCTGCGCATTGCGGGGCTTGGATATCAAAAAGGGTTTGGTGGGCATTTTCATAATGACAACTCAATCGCCGTGCTGCGCGACATTCCGGGTGTGATCATCGCGTGCCCATCTAACGGGCCGGATGCTGCCATGATGATGCGAGAAGCCGTGCGTTTGGCGCGTGTTGAACAGCGCGTTGTCGTGTTTTTAGAGCCCATTGCGCTGTATCCAATGCGTGACTTGTTCGATGAAAAGGACGGAGCGTTCATGGGGATATACCCGTCAGCGGATCAAAATCTCCCGCTGGGCAAGGTGGGTGTTTACGGCGATGGAGCGGACATTGCGATCGTGACGTATGGCAACGGGTGTTACTTGTCACGAAAAGCGCAATCAGCGCTGAACGATCAAGGTATTCAGTCTCGTGTGATCGATTTGCGTTGGCTGGCGCCGTTACCAAAAGACGACTTGATGCAAGCGCTGGGCGGGTGCGCACATGTTCTGATCGTTGATGAATGTCGGGACACGGGCAGCCAGTCCGAAGGGTTGATGGCGATGTTTGCCGAAGCCGGGATAGCTTCGTTTGCGCGGGTGACAGCCGAAGATTCGTTTATCGCAACAGGGCCTGCGTATGCAGCACCACTGCCGTCTGTTCACGGCATTGTCAAAGCGGCAAACGCTTTGATTGGGGGCACATCATGAGCCGTACTGCTGTCATCATTTGCCCGGGGCGTGGCACCTATAACAAACCCGAGCACGGGTATTTGCAGCGGCATCACTCTGATAAGGCGCATTTGTTTGCTGAATTTGATGATCTGCGAAGGGACGCAGGCCAGCCAGAAATCACAAAGCTTGATAGCGAAGGACAGTTTTCCGCAGGCTTGCATACGCGCGGCGATGTGGCCTCGCCGCTGATTTATGCGGCGTCTTATGCTGACGCGCTAAGCATTCCTGATGACATTGAAATTGTCGGGGTGACCGGCAATTCGATGGGTTGGTACATCGCGTTGGCTGTCGCCGGAGCCTTGTCAGCGACAGACGGGTTTCGTGTTGTGAACACCATGGGCACCTTGATGCAAACGCAGCTGATTGGTGGGCAATTGATCTATCCGTTTGTGGGCGAAGACTGGCAGAATGACCCTTTGGCAAAATCCGCGATTTTGGACGTGGTTCGCGAAATTGATGAAGGTTCAGATCACGTGTTGGCCCTATCAATTGATCTGGGTGGAATGCTGGTTCTGGCTGGCAATGAGGCTGGATTGACGGCTTTTGAATCGCAGGTTCCACAAGCCCAAGGACGCTATCCAATGCGCTTGCCAAATCACGCGGCCTTTCACACGCATTTGCAGTCGCCAATAGCCGCCTTGGGACAACAAAACCTTGATGCCGCAATGTTTGGGCAGCCGAGTATCCCAATGGTTGATGGTCGTGGCGAGATTTGGTGGCCGCATAGCACCGACTGTTCGGCACTTTACGAATACACTTTCGGGCATCAGGTAACGCAGCCTTACGATTTTACCAAAGCGGTACAAACTGCAGCTCGTGAACTGGCACCGGATGTGTTCATCGTGACCGGACCAGGCAACACGTTGGGCGGCGCAGTAGCGCAATCGCTCATTTTGGACGAATGGCAGGATATGCGTAGCAAATTGGAATTTATGACGCGTCAGGCTGCGAACCCGATTTTGGTTTCAATGGGATTGGCGGCGCAGCGGTCTACAGTTTTGCTTTGAACTTCTTTTCACACTTGCGAGGTGAGATCGTTAGGAAATCCTGGTTTCAAAAAATTGATGAGATGACAAAAAAACCGCGCCGGTTGGGGCGCGGTTTCAAGAAATCTTTGGGCAACTGCCCAAAAAATCCGGTTTAGCGACGCAGACCCAAACGTTTGATCAGGTCTTGGTAACGTGCTTCGTCTTTGGCGCGTGCATAGTCCAGAAGCTTGCGGCGTGTTGCCACCATCTTCAGCAGGCCGCGACGACCGTGGTTGTCTTTTTTGTGTGTCTTGAAGTGCTCTGTCAAAGTCGCGATGCGCGAGGACAGGATCGCAACCTGAACTTCGGGCGAACCAGTGTCGCCTTCTTTGATTGCGAATTCTTTCATCAAGCGTGATTTTTCTTCAGCTGTAATCGACATCGGGGTCTCCTTTAAAAGGTTAGTGTGATGGCGCAGGCCGGGATGTCGTCCAGCTCAGGCCCGTGGAGGTATCGTGCGAATGATTCCGCAAGCGATGGGCGCGTATAGGAAGTTTTGTGGGAAATGGCAAAGAGTTATTGCGCGTTGCGCTTACAGACCTGCGATGCCGGTTGTTGCAGCTACGCTTTGCGGGATCAATGCGATGTCGGCAACGTCCAAGCCGGCTTCGGCCCCTAATGTTGCCACAGCGACGCCATTCATCATGACTTGGATCAGGCTGTCGTCTTCGGGGTCAGGCTGAAGCGTTACATCAGGTTCATCGTCGATCAAATCATCCCAGACCAAAACGATACTGTCGCCTTCGGAATCGAAATCCCAAATGGTGGCTGAATTGCCTTCGGTAATCCAATCACCAAGAACGATTTCATCGGTGCCTTCGCCAGACGAGATGATATCGTTGTTGCCAGCAATAATCAGGTCGTCGCCACCGCCGCCATTTAGGAAATCCTGACCATCAAGGTCCTGTATGCCATCAACGTCAGCGTCGTCGACAATCCCGATGAGCGCGTCGCTGCCCCATCCGCCGAACAAGGTATCCTCGCCCAAGCCACCTGACAGGGTGTCATTGTCCAAACCGCCTTGCAATGCGTCATCACCAGCATCGCCAAACAACAGGTCGTCCCCGGCGGAGCCTTGCAGGGCATCGTCGCCTTCGCCGCCATTCAGCGTGTCAGCGTTGTTGTTTCCATAAAGCGTGTCGTCGTCATCGCCGCCAAAAATCGCATCATCGCCATCTTCGCCGTGCAGTGTATCATTCCCAACATCGCCTAAGACGTCATCATCGCCGTCTTGGCCATGCACGTCATCGTCGCCTGCACCGCCGTTCAGCGTATCGGACCCGTCATAACCACCGATTTGGTCGTCACCTTCGCCGCCATCGATGCTGTCATCTAAATCGCCGCCCACGAGAACATCGTTCAGGCTAGGAACATCCTCGCCAACGTCGATTTCTGCCAAGGGCTGTTCAGGCTCATCTTCATCAGCGCTTGCTTCTACAAACGTTACGGCCCCGACGGCCATCAAACCCATTAAACCAGCTAACCAGAGCATTTCATTTCCAACCTAAAAGCGCGCACTATTCCAAGTGTCCTTAAGTCATACATCGCGTAAAGTTACAAAAGTATTTAGATAAGGTCGTTAACGGGCTGTCGATTAATGCTATTCGATGTCCCAAATGATCGGCTGCTGCGTGTAGGGTAGGTACAAGGGATGCTTGGGATGGCCGGCTTTTGACAAACCTAAATGCGCCAGTGGAACCTCGCAACCCTTTAGTAATGCTGCAACTTCTGCGCCGCGATCCCGATGCGCGCCGTGTGTGCCCCAAGCCGCAATGATCTGATCTGCCCACGCGGCCCCTTGCAAAAGCGTTGCGTCATTTTCAGGGCCAACCGGGTCACTGGCCGCGCGCATATTCTTGGGGTCGGTGTCGCGCCATGCGAAAATATTGGTCACACGAAACGCCCCGAATCCCAAGGTTCGCGCACGTCTTTCGCAACGCTCAACCGTCGGGTCGTTCTGCACTTCGGTGGCAGTTGACGGGTTCAACATCACGAATAAAACCTTGCGGCCTGCGTCATCCCAGACCCGCGTCAGGCTATAACGGTAGCGTTCGCAATCTGAATAAACGGCGATCGAAGGCGCATCGCCTTTGGTGTGGGTTCTGGTGATCATAGTGGCGGTTATGGAGCGGCGGGCATTACCGCGTCAATCGGATGTGTGGGCCCGCCGACTCCAAATGTCAGATCGGCGGGCAGCGTGATTAGGCCAATACGGTACGGCGCGGGATTTCAAGCACGACGCCCTTTGCCTCCAGCACCCAAGCGGCGACCAGCGCGTAGGCGATGTGGCCCCACAGCGCGACCCACGTGATGCCGGTCCAGCCCAAGAACGGCTTGTTGCTCGCAATCAAATGCGCGACGCCGTACAGCGCAAAGACCCAGAGCGCGACGCCGTAAACGGTGGCTGTGATGCTCCAATGTAGATTGGGCAAAATGGCGCGCTGCACGGGGCGGGCGATGGCGAAATAACCCACGACGTAAAAGATCAGACCGGTCAGCGTGTGCAACAAATGCGCAGCGCCTGCGGGGTTCGCCCCGAACACCGATTTTAGCGTTGCACCGGCAAGGCCGACGGGGGCCAGCTTGGCATACCCGAACAACGGGCTGATGGCTTGGCCGAACAGATCAAACGCAATCGTGCCAAATGCACCTGCGGTTAAAACGGTGAAAACTGTGGATTTCGTGAGTGTCATTGTGCTGTCCAATCATTGCATTTCTGTTGCTGGTTAATTGGCGCTAAATGCCGTGCTGCAAAAGGTGCGATCACGCGTCTCTGATGTCACGCGATGATTTTGAAACAAAGCCTGACACAATCGCCGCGATCCGCTGACAGGCGCGTGAGGCGCGTTACAATTGTTACAGACTTAGGTGTTGAACACGCGGCTTGGGTGCAATTCACCGGCTTTGTAACGGCCCACAGCGACGGCTTTTCCCTCGAGAGATGCCCACGCTTCGTCGCCGTATTCGACGTCAGATGCGATCACCATGCCTGGGTTGCCGTTGCGCAAACGGGTGGCACCCTCTGGTGTGGCGCGGACTTCGGGCAGGTCTTGCAGGCCTTCCTCAAGCGGGCGCAGATGTGTGTCTAATTCGGGCGTACGGGCAAGTTCTTGGATCTGGTCCAAGGTCAGGCCGTCTTTTGCGTCAAACGGGCCAGACCAAACGCGACGCAATTCGCGCACGTGACCAAAGCAGCCCAATACCTCGCCCAAATCACGCGCGATGGAGCGGACATAGCCGCCCTTGCCGCAGGTCATTTCCAAGGTCACGTGGTCGGCGTCAGGGCGACCGACCAGCAGCAATTCTTCGACCCACAAAGGGCGCGCTGCCAGTTCGACATCTTCGCCCTCACGGGCCAGTTTGTAGGCGCGCTGACCGTCGATTTTCACGGCAGAAAACTTGGGCGGGACTTGCATGATGTCGCCGACAAACTGGCCAAGCACGGCTTTGATTGCCGCATCGTCTGGGCGCAAATCTGAGGTGTCGATCACTTCGCCTTCCGCATCATCGGTGTTGGTCGACTGGCCCAGACGCACGGTGAAAGTGTAGGCCTTGAGCGCGTCGGTGATGTAGGGAACCGTCTTGGTTGCCTCGCCCAAAGCCACAGCCAAAACGCCGGTTGCATCTGGATCGAGCGTGCCCGCGTGGCCCGCTTTTTTCGCCTGAAACGCCCACTTTACCTTGTTGACCACAGCGGTCGAGGTCAGGCCCGCAGGTTTATCAACCACCAGCCATCCAGAAATGTCGCGCCCTTTGCGTGTGCGGCCCATGCTTCGCCCTCGTTCTTTGGAATTGGAAATTGCCGCCTAGCCTGCGCTGGGCAGGCTGTCAATTCGCGCGATTATTTATCGGGGACAACTGTGCCGATGATCGGGCCCAAGCGGCGGCCAAAATCACTGCGCTTTAGATCAGGCGCGTGCAGTCGGCTGACGTTGCCATCTAAAAAAAGCGCTTGGGGCAGTTTCAGGTGATCGCGAAAGAAACTGGCGAATTTGTAGAAATTGATCGCACCGTTGGAAATGACAAACATTGCCGTTTTCCCGTCCGCGCTGGTGCCAACGCCGTTGCGAATGTAGCGCGATGTCCCGTCTGCCAGAAACCGTGGATGCAGCGCGCCGTCAATCACCAGCATCGGGCCGGATTGGGTGGCGTGTTGGCACGCGGGTGCCTCGCGTTGAAAGCGCAGGGTTTCGAACACGTCTGCGCGCCCCTCACGCAAGCACAGGATGCCGTTGGGCAACAATCCGAAATTGCCGGGCCCCGCGTTCGGGATAACGCGCATTTTCTCTACGCCGTCTTCGACGTAATGGCCAACGGGCGCGCGGTCTTCGTGATACATCCCTGCGTTCATCGCAAAGCCCAGCTTGTCACCGCTTTGATTGAGGTGGGCGTCGATCCTGGAAAATTGGGAAAACGGGTCGCCCGCATCGTCATACAAAAACAAACGCAGGTTTTCGCGGGTCATGTCGACAGTGCAAACGCTGAAATTGTCGCCGTCAAAGGCCACGTTCTGACAGTCGGCAGCCTGAGCAACTGCGACACTAGTAAGCCACAAAAATGCGGCGCGCCAGATCATTCAGGCGCATCCTCGTGATCCGGTGCGGCGATATCGCGGGCAACGTCCTCTTGGGCCAACATGGCGCGGGTAGCCTCCATCTGATCGTAGGTGTGATCCAACTGGAACCGCAGCTCCGGCGAATGTTTCAGTTTCAACTTTTGTGTCAGAACCATGCGCAACTCGTGCTTGTTCTTGGACAACACCTTGAGCAGATCGTCTTTGCCGTCGCCGCCCAAAGGCAGGACGTAGCAGGTTGCGATCCGCAGATCGGCTGACACGCGCACCTCGCCTACGGTGATCATCATGCGGTTCAGGTCCGCGTCATGGATTTCCCCACGCGATAATACTTCGGAGAGCCCACGTCGGATAACTTCGCCGACACGTAGCATGCGCTGGGATGGGCCGCGGCCCTCGGGTGATTTGTTCTTTGCCATATTTGTGCATGTAAGGCGCGCGCGCCCCTTTGCCAAGGACGGCTTTGCGCGCTAGGAGTTTGAGCAGACTTACGCATATCTAAGGATTGATCAGATGAGCACACTTCCCGGGATCGTGGTGACAGGGGCTTCTGGCCGCATGGGTCAGATGTTGATCAAGCTGATTACTGAGTCCGACCGGATGCATTTGGTTGGCGCGATTGAGCGTACAGGCCACGATTGGGTCGGGCGTGACGTGGGCGCTGCGATGGGCGGCAATGATCTGGGCGTCGTGGTTACGGATGACGCACTAGAGGCGATTGCAAAAGCGCAGGTTGTGATAGATTTCACAGCCCCCGCAGCGACGATTGCGTTTGCTGAGTTGTGCGCCCAAGCGCGTGCCGTTCACGTGATCGGCACCACAGGCATGACTGAGGATGACATTGCAAAGCTTGCCCCCGCCGCAAGACACGCAGTGATCGTGCGCGCTGGCAACATGAGCCTTGGGGTCAATTTGCTGACGCAGCTCACCAAAAAGGTGGCCGCCGCTCTGGACGAAGATTTCGACATCGAAGTGATCGAAGCGCACCACCACCACAAAGTCGACGCTCCGTCGGGGACAGCACTGATGCTGGGCGAGGCCGCCGCCGAGGGGCGCGGTGTGTCCTTGAAAGACACGATGGAGAGCGGGCGCGACGGCATCACGGGTGCGCGCAAACGCGGCGACATCGGGTTTTCGGCCATTCGCGGTGGGGATATCGTGGGTGAACACGACGTGATGTTTGCGGCCGCAGGCGAGCGGATCGTCCTGCGCCACATGGCGACGGACCGGGCGGTGTTCGGACGTGGCGCGTTAAAGGCAGCCCTTTGGGGGCTGACGCAACAACCGGGCGAATACGACATGCTGGACGTGCTGGGAATGAACGACTGATCCGCCCATTTTAGGTGAATTGCGCCCAATCGGCATAAAATCGCCGCATCTCTGCCTCTGATTGTGAACCAAACGGCTGCTAGGGTCGTACCTGTAGTAACAGTTTTTACGAGGGTTAACTTTATGCGTCGCTATCTGACGATCCTTTCTGCCAGTATTGCATTGGTAGCATCACCTGCTTTTGCCGAACTTAAAAAGGTCGATAACCAAGCTGAGTTTGTGCAGTTGGTGGCGGGTAAAACGCTGTCACGGCCTTTGATCCGTATCGAGGTGCAGCCGGATGGTCGGATTTCTGGCAAAGGGGCGAAGTGGGATGTGACCGGTGACTGGACGTGGCGCGACGGATACTTTTGCCGCAGCTTGTTCTGGGGCGGTGACGCCATGGGATACAACTGTCAAGAAGTACGCATCCAAAACGGTCGCATCCGGTTTACGTCAGACAAAGGCCAAGGCGATTCGGCTGAGTTCCGGTTGAAGTAACGACCTGATCCAAAGGCACTCGCTACGCTCGTATTCCATTTTTTGTGCGCAAGCCGACGGGGCGTCGTTTAAAAATCGACGGCAATGCCTTTGCGTTCCCAATCGCCAAATCGCACAGGTTCTGGCCCATTGCGGCCGCCCAGCTCTTTTGGCAAATCAACTTCACCGTTGGCTTGCCGCCGTGCGTCTGCTTCGGCCAAGGCGCGTTTTGCGGCGTCTGGTAGGTCCTTTGAAGGATCAGTCATTGTTTGGGTTCCTTTGATCGCTTGGCGTTGATATAGCCACGCGTTACGCGCAGGCAAGTGCGCAGTGGTTTCGAATTCAAGTTCTAATCTGGCGCAGCGAAAGGTCCGATAGCATGGCAGACACAGGTGTTAACGCACGACGCAGCGCGGCATACATTCTGGATCAGGTTCTGGGTGAGGGCCGCTTGATGGCCGAAATTCTGGGCGAAGGCGCGTTGGACCGACTAGAATATGCGGACCGCGCACGGGCACAACGATTGGCAACAGAAACTCTGCGCAGCTTGGAACGGGCAGACCGCGTCCTGAAACCGTTCATGCAGAAAACCCCACCTTTGACTGTGCACAACGTGTTGCGTGTCGGCGCGTATGAGCTGTGCAACGGCGCGCCCGCCCACGGTGTCGTCAACGCGATGGTTCAGGTGGTGTCCAGCCACAAACGCTATGCCAAGCTAAAGGGACTGACCAACGCCGTATTGCGCAAAGTGGCTGACAAAGGGCCTGATGCGTGGGCCGCATTGCGCCCGCCGCGATTGCCAAAATGGTTGCGCAGCCCGTTGGCGGATGCGTGGGGAGGCGAGGCCGTTGGCGCAATGGAAATCGCCCATTTTGCCGGTGCGCCGTTGGATTTGACGCCGCGCGATGGCGACAGCAATGCGCTGGCCGCTTTGGTCGGCGGTACCGTTCTGCCTACGGGGTCTGTGCGGGTGACGGACGCGGGTCAAGTTTCAACCATGCCCGGGTTTTCCGACGGATCGTGGTGGGTGCAAGACGGGGCGGCGGCGATTCCTGCGCGCATTCTTGCGCCGTCAAAAGGCACGCGGGTTCTAGACCTTTGCGCAGCGCCGGGCGGTAAAACATTGCAATTGGCGGCGATGGGTGCAAAAGTCACGGCGGTCGATGTTTCGCGAACGCGCATGGCGCGGGTGCAGGAAAATCTGGACCGCACCAAATTGAACGCTGAAATTGTCGTGGCGGATGCGCTAACTTTAGAGGGGCAATACGACGCGATCCTGCTAGATGCGCCCTGTTCTGCGACGGGTACGATGCGCCGCCACCCTGATTTGCCACACGCCAAAGACGGGTCCGATTTCGGCGGTTTGATCGACCTGCAAGCGCAAATTCTGGATCACGCGTGGACCTTGTTAAAGCCCGGCGGGCGCATGGTGTTTTGCACCTGTTCATTGCTGCCTGACGAGGGCGAAGTCCAGATCGAAGAGGCGCTGGGCCGCCACCCTGACATGACCGTTTCCAAAGATGCGCTGGTGGTTGCCGGCGTCGATCCTGCCTGGATCACATCCGAGGGCGGGCTGCGTCTGCGTCCTGACTATTGGCCTGATCTGGGTGGCATGGACGGCTTTTACATCGCGGCTTTGGCAAAAGCGGGCTGAGCCGCGATTCAGTCGCGCGAAAAGCGGTGACTTAAACGCAAGCATTGGCTATGATCTGACCAAACGCCCAAAGAGCGTGCAAAGGCAGAGCAGTATGTCCGACCAAAATGGCTACGTCGCCCGCAAGGCGCGCTTGCTCAATCGCATTCACGCGCGGTTGGCCACACGTGCGCGCGCGGCGACGGGATTCGTTTCGTCGCCTGAACCACGCACCATCGGCAGCTTTGCGCGCGGGCGACAGTTGGTGGCGGGCAACTACCTTTTTGCCGGATATTTGATCGAAGCACCGGGCACGTCGATTTGGGCACTGAACGCCCCTGATGCAGCGTTTGAGTGCGACCTTCAGGGGTTCGCTTGGCTCGATGATTTGGCGTCTGTTGGCGACATCAGCACGCGCGAAACGGCACAAGCATGGCTGTGGGAATGGATCAAACGCTACGGGCGCGGCAAAGGGGCAGGCTGGACGCCAGACCTGACCGGACGCCGCCTGATCCGCTGGATCAACCACGCGCTTTTTGTCTTGCGCGGTCAGGATGGCGACGCGTCCGAAGCATTCTATCGCTCGCTCGCGCAACAAACCACATTTCTGTCCAAACGCTGGCACAGTGCTAGCCCCGGTTTGCCGCGCTTTGAGGCCTTAACCGGATTGATCTACGCGGGTTTGTCGCTGGAGGGGATGGAGCAGTTGGCCCAACCCGCGATCAAGGCGCTGGCCCGCGAATGCAAATCGCAAATTGATACTGAGGGTGGCCTGCCGACCCGCAACCCCGAAGAATTGCTGCACGTGTTTACATTGTTGACGTGGGCGGCAGCCGCGATGAACGAAGCCAGCCTGTCGACCCCGCCAGAGCATTTGGCCGCAATCGAGCGGATCGCCCCGACGCTGCGCACCCTGCGCCATGCTGACGGGAGCCTTGCGCGGTTCCACGGTGGTGGGCGCGGGCAAGAAGGCTGGTTGGATCACGCGTTGGCCTCGGCCGGCGTCAAGCACGCGCAACCGGATGGGCTGTCGATGGGATTTGCGCGCCTGTCTGCCGGCCGCACCAGTGTCATTATTGATGCCAACGTGCCGCCAAGCGGGGCATCTTCGCGCTCTGCCCATGCCTCGACCCTCGCGTTTGAACTGACCTCGGGTCGACGCCCGTTGATTGTGAACTGCGGGTCGGGTGAAACTTTTGGCGCTGAATGGCGCCGCGCCGGGCGAGCAACCCCGTCGCATTCCACCCTGGTGCTGGATGGCTATTCTAGCGCGCGGCTGGGGGATGCAGATCGGGCCAGCACGCTTGAGACGCTGATTGACGCCCCCAACCACGTCCCGATCGAAGTTAGCCACGCCCCCGATGGCCTGCGGTTCCAAGGCGGGCACAACGGGTTCGAAAAAATCCATGGGCTGACGCACGCCCGCACGCTTGAGCTGACTTTTGATGGGCGTGGGCTGGCTGGCGAAGACATGCTGCTGTCCCTCGAAGACAACCCGAAACGTCAATTTGACCGGTCTATGGATGCGATTAAACTGGCTGGCGTGCCGTTCGATATCCGCTTTCATCTGCATCCAGAGGTCGATGCGACGCTGGATTTGGGCGGCGCTGCGGTGTCGATGGCGCTCAAAAGCGGTGAAATCTGGGTTTTTCGCCACGATGGCCAACATAAATTATCTTTGGAACCAAGCGTTTATCTGGAAAAAGGTCGCCTAAAGCCACGTGCGACACAACAGATCGTTCTATCTGGTCGCGCATTGGAGTATGCCACGCGCATCCGCTGGTCATTGTCCAAAGCGCAGGAAACTGCGATTGGCGTGCGGGATTTACGCCGCGATGACCTAGACCTGTTTGACTAATTCCAAAGGATCTGCCCCCTATGACCAATCTGTACCCCGTTCGCCGCGCTTTGCTTTCTGTTTCCGACAAAACCGGTTTGGTGGAATTCGGGACTGCTTTGGCCGCACGAGGGGTCGAATTGCTGTCCACTGGCGGCACGGCCAAAACGCTGCGTGACGCGGGCCTGACGGTCAAAGATGTGTCCGAGGTCACTGGCTTTCCCGAGATGATGGACGGTCGTGTGAAAACGCTGCACCCAGTGGTGCATGGCGGCTTGTTGGCGCTGCGTGACAATGCCACCCACATCGCCGCGATGGACGAGCACAACATCGGCGCAATCGATCTGGTTGTGGTGAATTTGTACCCGTTCGAGGAAACGCTGAAACGTGGTGCTGAATACGCCGAGATGATCGAGAACATCGACATTGGTGGTCCTGCAATGATCCGCTCTGCTGCGAAAAACCATGGTTTTGTGAACGTGGTTGTCGATGTCGAAGACTACGACGTGGTGCTGGCGGATTTGGCGGCAAACGACGGCCAGACGACTTATGTTTTGCGCCAGCGTTTGGCCCAAACCGCCTACGCGCGCACGGCGGCCTACGACACGGCTGTCAGCACGTGGATGGCGACCCAGATCGAGGGCACACCGCGCCGCCGCACGGTTGGCGGCACGCTGGCCCAGACCCTGCGCTACGGCGAAAACCCGCACCAGACAGCGGCGTTCTACACCGATGGAACTGCGCGCGCGGGCATCGCCACAGCTGAGCAACACCAAGGCAAAGAACTGTCGTACAACAACATCAACGACACGGATGCGGCGTTTGAATTGGTCAGTGAATTCGATCCAGCCAATGGCCCCGCCGTCGCGATTATCAAGCACGCCAACCCCTGCGGTGTGGCCCGCGGCGCGACCTTGGCCGAGGCGTATTCCCGTGCGTTCGATTGCGATCGCACCAGCGCGTTTGGCGGCATCATCGCGCTGAACCAGCCGCTTGACGGACCAACT
This sequence comes from Ascidiaceihabitans sp., assembly GCA_029251465.1. Taxonomy (GTDB): domain Bacteria; phylum Pseudomonadota; class Alphaproteobacteria; order Rhodobacterales; family Rhodobacteraceae; genus Ascidiaceihabitans. The sequence goes on along the minus strand of JAQXDI010000026.1, from coordinate 26,274 downwards.
GCCGAGGAAATCTCGGCTATCTTCACTGAGGTGGTGATTGCGCCCGGTGCCGATGAGGCAGCGCGCGCTGTTTTTGCCAAAAAGAAAAACCTGCGTTTGCTGACCACTGACGGGCTGTCTGACGCGCGCAGTGCCGGCCAAACGATCCGCCAAGTGTCTGGCGGCTACCTTGTGCAGGACAAAGACAACGGATTTATCACACTGGACGACCTAAAAGTCGTGACCAAGCGCCAACCAACGGATCAGGAATTGTCAGACATGATGTTCGCGTGGACCGTCGCCAAACACGTCAAATCCAACGCGATCATCTACGTCAAAGACGGCGCGACGGTTGGCGTTGGTGCCGGACAAATGAGCCGCGTTGACAGTACCCGCATCGCTGCACGCAAGGCCATCGACATGGCCGAAGCGATGGGCTTGCCCGCACCCCTGACCCAAGGGTCTGTTGTGGCGTCCGATGCGTTTTTCCCCTTCGCTGATGGTTTGATCACCGCAGCCGAAGCCGGGGCCACGGCCCTCATTCAACCGGGCGGTTCGATGCGCGATGACGATGTGATTGCCGCCGCTGACGATGCAGGCCTTGCCATGGTGTTCACCGGCATGCGCCACTTTCGCCACTAAAAGGATTCGTAACGATGCGCTTGATAATTTGGTTTGGACTGCTGGCCCTGATCGCCGATCAGATCAGCAAGTACGTCGTGATCCATGTGATGGGCGTGTCTCCGTTCAAAAGCCTAGACGTGTTGCCCCCGGTGCTGAACCTCAAATACGGCGAAAACCGTGGTGTGAACTTTGGACTGTTCAGCAGTGATTCAGAGATCACGCGCTGGACACTGATTGTTGTGGCACTGATTATCTGCATCGCGGTGACGCGTTGGGTGCTGCGTAACAATCAATCCAAGCTGGTTCATATTTGCACGGGTCTGCTGGTGGGCGGCGCGCTGGGGAACGTCTTTGACCGCGTGTATTATGGCTATGTGCTGGATTTCCTGAACTCGTCATGCTGCGGTTGGACCAACCCGACGGTCTACAACGTGGCCGATGTATTTATCGTCTTTGGCGCGCTGGGACTGGTGTTCTTTGCAAAAGACAGCAAGCAGCGCAAAAAGGATGCGTGACACCCCTAAGTGCCTGCGATATTGCTAATCCCAACCGATTTGGGAGAAATCCGATGCGCCTGATGCGCCCGATTGCCTTTTTGATGTTGCTGCTGTCCGTCACAGCATGCGCGAACACTGGCCTGCGTGAATTGCGCAATGGTGGTGATGGGCCTGATGATTTTCTCATCAATTCAGCCAAGCCATTGTCTTCACCTGAAAATTATTCCGTTTTGCCGGTACCAACACCGGGACAAGTGAACATTGCCGACGCGACACCATTGCAAGATGGCGCTGCAGCGGTCGGTGGACGTCTGAGTGATCCGAATGCGCCGGTGCCCGGACGTGACGGGTCTGTTGTGAATTATGCCAGCCGCTTTGGCGTCAGCGCAGGTATCCGCGCAACTTTGGCAACTGAAGACGCGGCATTTCGCAAGCGTCGCGGCCGTTTCACACAATACAAAATTGTTCCGGTGGATCGCTACAACGAGGCGTACAAACGCCAAGCGCTTGATCCGCTTGTGGTAGAGCGTCAGTACCGCCGTGCCGGTGTTGCGACCCCTAGCGCGCCTTTGCAAGATTGAACGTCTGGCGAGTTTGCGCTCAACATTCCTTCTCACTTTTTTGCCATCATGCTTGAAGCGTGATTTGCCTGACGTATCTCTAAGGGCAAGACCTAGATCCCCGTCGGGATTCCAGTAAAGGATATTTTATGATCAATCTGCGCGCCGCTTTGGCTTGGCTTGTGATGTTCACCCCCGTCATTGCTGTTGCAGCTGATGAACCAGTGACCACATTTGTTTTGGACAACGGAATGCAAGTTGTGGTGGTCGAAGATCACCGTGCGCCTGTTGTGCAGCACATGGTTTGGTACCGTGCGGGATCTGCGGATGAACCAAAGGGTTCCTCTGGCGTGGCGCATTTTCTGGAACACTTGCTGTTCAAGGCGACCGATACCCTTGAGGCCGGCGAATTGTCAGCCACGGTTGCCGCCAACGGCGGGCGCGACAATGCCTTCACCAGCTATGACTATACGGCCTACTACCAGCGTATCGCGGCAGACCGTCTGGAACTGATGATGCGCATGGAAAGCGACAGGATGCGCAACATCCGCCTCACGCCGGAAAACATCGAAACCGAACGCGACGTGATCATCGAGGAGCGCAACTCGCGCACTGAAAACAACCCGCGCGCGCTGTTTTCCGAGCAGATGAACGCGGTCCAGTATCACAATCACCGGTACGGCGTGCCGATCATCGGCTGGATGCACGAGATGGAAACGCTGGATATGGAGGACGCGCTGTCGTTTTACGACATCTACTATTCTCCGAATAACGCGATCCTCGTGGTGTCTGGCGACGTGACCCCGGAAAACGTGCGCACGCTGGCTGACAAATATTACGGCGTGATCCCGGCCAATCCCGATTTGCCCGAACGCACCCGCACAAAGGAGCCACCCCAAACCGCCGAACGCCGTCTGATTTTCAAAGATGCGCGTGTGTCCCAAGCCTACGTAAGCCGGTCCTACCTTGCCCCGGAACGCGATAGCGGCGCGCAGGACACCGCAGCGGCACTGACAATGCTGGCCGAAGTTTTAGGCGGTGGCACCACGTCATACTTGACCGAAAAGTTGCAGTTCGACACGCAAGACGCCGTGTATTCCGGTGCGTTTTACCGTGGCACATCGCTGGACGACACGACCTTTGATGTGATCGTTGTTCCGGCCCCAGGCGTGTCGCTGCAAGAAATCGAAGACGCAATGGACGCCGCCTTGGCGCAGTTCATGACGGATGGCGTCGACCCAGAGCAGTTGGAACGCCTCAAGGCACAACTGCGCGCCCAGCAAATCTATGCGCGCGACAATGTCGACGGCATCGCCCAGCGCTATGGATCGGGCCTGACATCGGGTCTGACCGTCGAAGATATCCAAGCGTGGCCTGATGCATTAGCGGCCGTAACCGAGGCGGATATTATGGCCGCCGCAAAGATGGTCTTTAACCGCGAGGCATCCGTGACCGGATGGTTAATGCAAGAAGAGGAGGCGACACAATGAAGACTTTGAGCGTACTATTTGTCGCCCTGATCATGGCCCCAATGGTTTGGGTCGTTGATGCTAAAGCAGAAACCAACATCCAAGAAGTTACATCGCCCGGCGGCATCAAAGCATGGCTGGTCGAGGAACCCTCAATCCCGTTTATGGCGCTGGAACTGCGGTTTCGTGGTGGTGCATCCTTGGATCGCGCCGGCAAACGCGGCGCAATGAACCTGATGACAGGTTTGTTAGAAGAAGGCGCTGGCGAACTGGATTCCCGTGGCTTCGCGCGTGAACTCGAAACGCTGGCAACGTCGCTTGGTTACGATGTCGGCGTGGACGAGCTGTCGATTTCAGCGCAGTTCCTGACTGAGAACCGCGATGCGTCGATTGAATTGCTGCGCTCGTCCTTGATCGAGCCGCGCTTTGATGCGGCAGACATTGAACGGGTACGTGGGCAGGTTCTGACGGGTCTGCGATCTGACACAACGAACCCCGATGAAATCGCGTTAAAAACGTTTAATGCGATGGCCTTTGGCGATCACCCTTATGGCAGTGACCAAAGCGGCACGATTGAGAGCGTTACCGCGCTGACACGTGATGACTTGGTGAACGCGCACGGCGATATTTTTGCCAAAGATCGCCTGTATGTGGGGGCCGTTGGGGATATCACACCCGAGGAACTCGGCCTATTGCTCGACCGTCTTTTGGGTGATCTTCCGACCACTGGTGCTGCGATGCCCGCAGCGGCAGATATCACAATCGAAGGCGGTGTGACGGTTGTCGATTTCGACACGCCACAGTCCGTTGCGATATTTGGACACAAAGGGATCGGGCTGGAACATCCGGACTATTTCCCGGCCGTGGTGTTGAACCAGGTTCTGGGTGGCGGATCGTTCGAAAGCCGCTTGATGACCGAGGTGCGTGAAAAACGTGGCCTGACCTATGGCGTCTATTCCTACATCTCTCCGCGCGATCACGCGGCGACGTATTTGGGGCAAGTCGCCTCTGCGAATGATCGCATCGCTGAGGCGATTTCCGTTATTCGGGCCGAATGGGCCAAAGCCGCAGCCGAAGGCGTTTCGGAACAGGAATTGAATGACGCTAAAACCTACATGACGGGCGCGTATCCGCTGCGGTTTGACGGCAATGGCCCGATTGCGCGGATCATGGTTGGCATGCAGATGATCGGCTTGCCCAGCGACTACATCGCCACGCGCAATGACCGTGTCGAAGCCGTCAGCATGGAAGACGTCAAACGCGTCGCAAACGAATTGCTGGACCCTGAGGGGCTTCACTTTGTGGTTGTGGGTAAGCCCGTTGGCTTGGAAACCGGCGCTTTACCAGAATGAAGCGCTAACGCGCTACTCGATGTTTGCACCCACCCTCCGGTGGGTGCGTTTTGGCGTTACTCGCCGTATGGGATCCAGATGTTTTGGACTTCTGTGGAGGCCACGAGGAAGTCTTTGCCTTGTCCTTCAGCTCCGAACCAATCGCGGGCTTGACCGTTGTTGACCCAGCTGCGTTTGACGTTGGTTTGGCTGCCTGCCTCGATCACGTGGCTCAGATCAGACCCTGAAAATGACCAGACCGCATCGATGTTCATGTGCTCCGCCATGGTTTTGGCGACGTCGGCATGTGGGCCTGTCAAAATGTTTACGACGCCGGCTGGCACATCAGATGTGTCGAGCACTTGGAAGAAGTCAGTGGCAATCAGCGGGAAGGGTTCGGACGCCGACAGGATCACGCGGTTGCCCATTGCGATGGCCGGTGCCATGACCGAGATCAGCCCAAGCAATGGCGCTGTGTCAGGGCAAAGGGCGGCGATCGTGCCGACTGGTTCTTTCATCGCGAGCGCTGTGCCACGAATCGGGACGCCGTGCGCCTGTCCGTCATATTTGTCAGCCCAAGCGGCGTAGGTGAAAAGGCGATCAATGCTGGCTGCGACTTCTTTTGCGCCGGATTTTCCGCCTTGCAGGGCGTTTAATCGATTGGCGAATTCGTCAGCGCGGGCGGATAGGTTTTCAGCGATGAAATAGATGATTTGCGCGCGCAGATGACCTGTGGTTTTGGACCAGCCCTTGGTGGCTTGTGCAGCCTCGGCTGCGTTGCGCACGTCCTTGCGGTTGGCCAGTGATGCGTGGCCCAATAGCGATCCGTTTTTGGCAAACACCGGCGCGGAGTAGCCGCCGTCAGGGCGTGCTTGTTTGCCGCCGATGTACAGTTTGGCGGTTCGGTCGATGCTGTCTGTTGACCCGCTCGTGCCGGTCATTGGCGCAATCGGCTTCAGCGGTTTAGTGGTCGATTTGGGCTTGGTGTAGGCACCTAACCCTTCCCAGCCGCCTTCGCGTCCAAACCCGCTTTCGCGCACGCCACCAAATCCTGCGGCGGCGTCAAACATGTTGGTTCCATTGATCCAGACAACGCCTGCGACGAGCTTGGGCGCGATGTCGAGTGCGAGGTTGATGTTCTCGCTCCACACCGTGGCGGCAAGGCCGTAGCGCGTGTTGTTGGCGACCTCGACGGCCTCAGCCGGCGTGCGAAACGTGGTGGCGACCAGAACGGGGCCAAAGATTTCCTCCTGCATCAGCGTGTCGGCAGGGTGCAAATCTGTGATCAAGGTTGGCGGATAAAACAGCCCTTGGTCGGGCAATGCGGCAGATGACTGGTGCATCGTGCCGGCGGTGTTGGCGTCAACCAAACGCGTGATCGTATCAAGCTGGGATTGATCCACGATGGCACCAACGTCGATGGATTTGTCCATCGGGTCACCAATGCGCAGCTTGTCCATGCGGGCGCGCAGTTTGGCGTAGAACAAATCAGCGACGGGTTCCTGGACCAACAGGCGCGACCCTGCACAGCAGACTTGGCCTTGGTTGAACCAGATCGCGTCGACCAACCCTTCGACAGCTGAATCCAGATCGGCGTCGTCGAACACGATGTAGGGGGATTTTCCGCCCAGTTCGAGCGTCAAAGATTTACCCGATCCTGCCGTTGCTGTGCGGATGCGTTTGCCCACGGATGTTGAACCGGTGAACGCAATTTTGTCGACGTCGGACGCGACGATCATTTCGCCAACGGCCCCGTCGCCTGTGACGATGTTCACGACGCCTTTGGGCAGGCCCGCCTCGGTGCAAATCTGGGCAAACAGCAGGGCTGTAAGCGGCGTGTGTTCCGCAGGTTTCAGCACCACAGTGTTGCCCATCGCCAGCGCAGGCGCGATTTTCCACGCCAGCATCAGCAGCGGGAAATTCCAAGGCACGATCTGACCACACACGCCAAGCGCCGTGCGGTCGGGCAATTCGCTGTCCATTAACTGCGCCATGCCTGCGTGATAGTAGAAATGGCGTTGGGCCAGCGGGATGTCGATATCGCGGCTTTCGCGGATCGGTTTACCGTTGTCGAGTGTTTCAAGAACCGCAAACAGACGGCTGTGTTTTTGCAAAAGGCGCGCGATAGCATAGAGCGCTTTGGCGCGGCCGTGACCACCCAACGCCTGCCACTTTGGTTGTGCTTTGCGCGCGGCGGCCACTGCTGCATCGACGTCAGATTGTGTCGCTTGCGTCACCGTGGCCAGCGTATCACCCGTCGCGGGGTTGCGTGTTTCGAACGGTGATCCAGCTGCCGTAAAAGCACCGTCAATGAAATGCCCGAATGTGCCGCCTTGCGCGGCAATCCACGCCAAAGCGTCGGCCGCATTTTCGGGAGCATTGCCATAATCCATGGTGTCGAAGATCTCTTTGACGGTCATATCAGCGGTCTTTCTATCGTTTGCTTAGCAGCGGGCTTAGCCCATCGGATTGCGGTAAGTGGCAGAATACGCGCCGGTCAGGTGGTGTTCCAACTGCCGCTCGATGTCGCCCAACAAGGATGATGCGCCAAAGCGGAACAGGTCGGGTTGCAGCCAACGGTCGCCCAATTCTTCTTTGATCAACGCCAGATAAGTGATCGCGTCTTTGGCCTTGGAAATGCCGCCCGCAGGTTTGTAGCCGACGCGGTAGCCGGTGCGTTCAAAATAGTCGCGGATAGCGCGGATCATCACCAGTGTTACGGGCAGTGTCGCATTCACGCTTTCCTTGCCGGTCGAGGTCTTGATGAAATCAGCGCCCGCCATCATGCACACCAAAGATGCACGCGCGACGTTGCGCAGGCTGCCAAGTTCGCCCGTGGCAAGGATCGCTTTGATGTGCGCCTCGCCGCAGGCCTCGCGCATCGCTTTCATCTCGTCGTACAGCTTGTCCCAATCGCCGCTCAGAACGTGGCGGCGCGAAATGACGATGTCGATTTCTTTGGCACCGGCAGCGACGCTTTCTTTGATTTCTTGGATGCGCAAATGCAGGGGCGACAGGCCCGCGGGGAAACCGGTAGACACGGCGGCCACAGGGATGTTGGTCCCGTCCAGCGCGCGTACGGCGGCTGGGATCATTTCGTGATAAACACAAACTGCCCCTGTGGTCAGGCCGGTCATGCCCAGCTGTTCCAGAATCTCGGCCCGTGCAGGTTGGCGCGCTTTGGCACACAAACGCCCGACGCGGCGTTCGGTGTCGTCCCCGGACAACGTCGTCAAATCAATGCACGCGATGGCCTTTAGCAGCCACGCGGCCTGGTGCGTTTTCTTGACGGATCGACGGGCAGGCAGGCTCGCGCAGCGTCGCTCAATCGCGGAGGTGTTAGCCTGCACGCGCGCCACCCAATCCATGTCCAGCGGCATGCCCGGATTGCGCGGTTCGGTCACTTGCGGCAGTTGCGCCGCGGTTTGGCCAGTTGTTTGATCGGTCGTTGTGGCCGTCAAAGGAGAGCTTTGCATGATGCACCTCGTTGCACAGAGTTGATCCAGAGGTGGCACGCGCGACGCCAGATGGCAAGCTTGGCCATCCCCCCAACCACGCGTCAATTTGCACAAAAACTGCACAACTTGCGGGCAAGAGTTACGCAAGTGAAACGTCATTCCTGTCCCAAGCAAAACATAAAAAAGGACAGGGACATGAAATCATACGTAATCCGAGGGGTTCCAATGGCGATGCAGCGCGATGGCTGGTGGTTGTCGAACGCAGCGCCCGCGACCAAAGCGATCAAGCACGCCGGTGAAACCGTTTGGATGCGCCCGCTGTTGCTGGTCGCGTTGATCGCAATGGCAGGGGCGGCCGCGTTGGTCATTGATCCGGCGTTGAACATGCGCAAACTGCGGATTGCCGGAATGGGCACACTGCTGTGCGTGTTGCCGGTGGTTGAGCTGGTCCAGCCGCTGTCGGTTTTGATCCTGTGTGCGGGTCTGTCCGTGGTTTTGGCCTTTGTCGCGGGGCTTAGGCCGGATCGTTTGTTGATGGGGGCCGTGCGTCTGTGGTGGATCGCTCCAGTTCAAAATATCCGGGACGTCTGGCACTGCACGACAAACGCGGGCTCGGCCAAGATCGAAACCGGCGCGGTGCGTAACATGTTCATCGGCTGGGGCGTGCCCGTCGCGCTTGGGGTCGTCTTTTTCGCGCTGTTCGCAGGCGCCAATCCGGTGCTTGGCACGTGGGCCGAAACGTTGATCCCCAAGTTGTTGCCAGAACCGGACGTCGCCCGCATGATGTTCTGGGGCTTTATCGCGTTCATCAGCTGGCCTTGCCTGATCCTGTTCCGATTGCGTGAACGGATGCGCAGCACCCGTCAAACCGTCAGACACCAACGCAGCTACGCCGTGCTGAATGCGCAATCGATCCTCAGATCGCTGGTGATTTTCAACCTGATGTTTGCGGCGCAGACCTTGATGGACATGTATTTCCTGTACGGGGTCGGTGATTTGCCCGAGGGCATGACCTATGCCAGCTACGCGCATCGCGGTGCCTATCCTTTGCTGGCCACGGCATTGCTGGCGGGGTTGTTCGCGCTGATCTCGCGCCCCTTTGCCAAAGATGCGCCGATGGTGCGTTTGTTGTTGCTGTTGTGGGTGGCGCAAACACTGGCGCTGGTGGTGGCGTCGTTGATCCGGATGGATCTGTACATCACCAGCTACGGGCTGACCCACTGGCGCATCGCGGCGGTAATCTGGATGGGTCTGGTTGGCGCCGGTTTGGGCGTGGTGTGGCTGCAAATCTGGAAGGACAAGGCGAACGGTTGGATGCTGCTGCGCGTCGGCCTGCTGGGATCAGCGGTTTTGTACGCCTGCGCCTTTACCAGCTTTGATCGCACGCTACAATCTAACCCACGACGTCACGCAGGATCGCACCTACCTGTGCCAGTTGGACGAGGCCGCGTTTCCCGAAATCCAACGCCTTTCCGGCAAGTCAGCGCTTGACTACTGCTACTACCATTACCGCAACCCGACCTACAGCGCGTTTGAACCACAAGACTGGCGTGAATGGGGCTTTCGCAATTGGCGGGTGCGCCGTAGTCTGGCTTCTATGACGTCTGAAACGAGCCAGCCATGAGCCAATCCATCCTGATCATCGACGATGACCCGCAAATCCGTCAGGTGCTGCGGATCGCAATTGCCCAAGCAGGATTTGACATCGAAGAAGCCGGCGACGGGGCCGAAGGTTTGACTAAGGCGCGCACGGGTCGGTTTGATTTGATCCTGCTGGACATCGGCATGCCGCAAATGGACGGGCTAGAGGTCTGCCGGACTCTTCGCACAACCGATCAAACACCGGTGTTGTTTTTGACCGCGAGGGACGATGAAATCGACCGGGTCTTGGGGTTCGAGCTGGGCGGCGATGATTACGTGACAAAGCCGTTTTCGCCGCGTGAACTGGTCGCTCGTATCTGCGCGATCCTGAAACGCAGCGCTGCACCTGTTGCCAAATCGACAGGCCTGATGCGGGGCTGCTTGCACGTCGATGCCAGCCGGCATTTGTGCGAAGTTTCGGGCCGCCCTGTCGCCCTAACCGCGCGGGAAATGGCACTGCTGGCGCACCTGATGGCACAACCTGATCACATCTCGGCCCGCCCTGCGCTGACGGACGCGATGTACGGCGTCAACATTCACGTCAGCGATCGCACCGTCGACAGCCACCTGCGCAATTTGCGGGCCAAACTGACTGCGGGCGGCTGCGGCGATGCCATCGAAACTGTGCACGGCGTTGGCGTTCGGATGGGTCCATGCACAGAATAAGCCGCAAATGGCGCCCACCTTTGGCGCTGGTGATCGGCGGTGGTCTGGCAGGGGTGCTTTTGACGCCGCTGATCGGGATCGTGTATTTCCGCCTTTGGGGAAATGTGCTGGGCTGGGGCGAGGCCGCGTGGCTGGTGTTCTGGATCGCGCTGGTCGCCACAGCGATCCTTGGCTTGCTGCTTTGGCGCTTGGTTCTACGTCCGGTTTACGCGCTGACGGCCCATGCAAAGGCGATCAAGGCGGGCCAAATGGACGCGCCAGCCCCCACACATTTCGGCACGCCGGAATTTCGCGATTTGGGCCAAAGCGTGATCGATATGGGCGCGACCCTGAACAGTCGTGCAGCGTCCTTGCGGGCCTACGCGGATCACGTCACGCATGAATTGAAATCGCCTCTGACCAGTATTCAGGGTGCAGCAGAGCTGTTGCAATCCGAAGGCTTGTCCTCGGATGATCGCACTGCCCTGTGCGAAACTGTTGCCGCGGCGAGCCAACGCATGGATGCCCTGCTAAACGATTTGCGCCGCCACGCGTTGGCGAGCCAAAGCGCAGGTGTTGGAACCTGCCTGCTGCTCGATAGCCTGCCGGATGATCCGCCGCTCAAGATCACTTGTCACGGCACAACGCCTGTTCCGTTGGAACCTCAGGATCTGCGCGCGATCCTTGTTCAGCTGGCGCAGAATGCAGCGGCGCATGGCGCAACCACATTGGATATCGACTGGGACGGCACGCGTATGCTGGCCCAAGACAACGGGCAAGGAATTGCCCAAGGTGACGCATCCCGCATCTTTGACCCGTTCTTTACCACGCGCCGTGACGCGGGTGGCACAGGCATGGGCCTTAGCATCGTGCGGTCGTTGCTGGCCACGCGAGGCGGGCAGATCGAACTGCAAGCCAGCGCCCAAGGTGCCTGCTTTTTAATCACTTTTGACTGAGATCACACGCTCGCAATTGAGAATCATTTGCAAAAGCTTGACTTTTTGAGAATGACTCGCATATTCATTCTAACAAGTGATGAAAAAGGGTGTGTCGTGATCAATCGTCGTCAATTGCTTTCTACGTTTAGCGCCAGTGCTTTGGTTGGCATGGCGACCCCTGTGTGGGCCGCTGGTGCGTTGAAAATCGTTGCGACCACGGGCATGATTGCCGATGCCGCGCGCCGTGTTGGCGGTGACGCTGTTGTTGTGCGCGCACTGATGGGGCCGGGCGTTGATCCGCATGCCTATCGTCAAACCCGTAGCGATATTGTCGCCATGACGCGTGCCGATCTGGTGCTGTGGCATGGTCTGTATCTCGAGGCGCAGATGGAGCGTTTCTTTGAAGAACTTAGCCGCAAACGCCGCGTCGTTGCTGTCGCCGAAGGTTTGCCCAAAGACCAGTTGCTGAGCCACGAAGATTACGCAAACCGTTTTGATCCGCACGTCTGGATGGATCCGAACATGTGGGTCATGGTTGTGGACGCGGTTGCGGCTGCCCTAAGCGAGCAACGACCGGAGATGAGCGCGACTTTTGCCGCCAACGCGGACACCTACAAGGCCGAGTTGGTCGCACTTGCAGACTACGCCGACGTGACCTTGAATAAAGTCCCGAGCGCGCAACGTATTCTGCTGACGGCCCACGATGCCTTTAGCTATTTCGGGCGGGCATACGGGTTCGAAGTGATTGGTATCCAAGGAATTTCGACGCAATCAGAAGCAGGCCTGAACCGCGTCAGTGCGTTGGTTGACATGCTGGTGGATCGCAAGCTTGAGGCGGTTTTTGTCGAAAGTTCGGTGTCAGATCGCAACGTGCGCGCCTTGATCGAAGGGGCCGCAGCCCAAGGACACACCGTCAAAATTGGCGGCGAGTTGTTCAGCGATGCGATGGGTGTCGATGGCACCTATGAGGGCACGTATCTGGGCATGATCGACCACAACGTGACGACAATTGCATCCGCATTGGGGGCCGATGTGCCCGCCGGCGGAATGCAAGGCAAACTAGGTTTGGAAAGCTAAGAATGAGCATTGAACTGGCGACCCTAAACGGACAAAGCGCTGATCGCGCAGCACGGGATCAAAGCCCGCTCGCGATCCGTGGCATGACAGTGTCATACGGCCAAAAACCAGCAGTGTTCTCGGTTGATATGACCGTGCGCCCCGGTGCCATGACTGCGATCATCGGACCAAACGGCGCGGGTAAATCGACGCTGCTCAAGGCCGCGCTTGGCATCATTACGCCGCTTGCGGGCACGTCCACCGTGTTTGGCAAAACTGTGGCGCGCCAACGGGACTGGATCGCCTATGTGCCGCAACGCGCCAGTGTCGATTGGGATTTCCCGACGCGGGTAATCGATGTGGTGATGATGGGACTGTATGCGCAACTTGGTCTGCTTGGCCGCGTGCGCGCGCATCACCGCGCCCAAGCGTTGGATTGTCTGGCCCGTGTCGGCATGCAAGACTTTGCGACCCGTCAAATCGGGCAACTGTCCGGCGGGCAACAACAACGTGTGTTTCTGGCCCGTGCTTTGGCGCAACAGGCTGATTTGTATCTGCTGGACGAACCCTTTGCAGGTGTCGATGCCGCGACGGAAAAGGCAATCATCGATGTGCTGAAATCTTTGCGTGACGCGGGCAAAACCGTTGTTGCAGTGCACCACGATTTGTCGACGGTTGCTGAATATTTTGACGACGTGTTCCTGATCAATACTCAAGCTGTGGCGGCTGGTCCCGTCGCTGACGTCTTTACCCAAGAAAATTTGCAAGCAACCTATGGTGGGCGCTTGGCCGGTGCCCAGATGGATTCGCTCTCTGCAGCGACGGCCTAAACCGGTGTTGTTCGACGCGCTGACTTTGCAGCTAGGCTACAACGCCACGCTGGTCACAATTGGCGCAACCCTTTTGGGCATGGCCGCGGGTGTCGGCGGCACATTTCTATTCTTGCGCAAACGGGCACTGGTCAGCGATGCGATCAGCCACGCGACACTGCCGGGCATCGGACTGGCATTCATCATCATGGTGGCGCTTGGCGGTGATGGGCGATCCTTGATCGGACTACTTGGCGGTGCGGCGGTTTCTGCAGGCCTTGGGTTGCTCTGCGTCAGCTGGCTAAGCACGCGAACTCGGTTGGCGGAAGACGCGGCCATCGGCGCGGTTCTGTCGGTCTTTTTCGGCTTTGGGGTGGTTGTTTTGACGATCATCCAAACGATGAACGCGGGGCGGCAAGCGGGGTTAGAGGGGTTTTTGTTAGGCTCTACCGCAGGCATGTTGCGCAGTGACGCAGCCATCCTCGCCGGCGCGGCAGCGTTGACATTGGCGCTGGTGTTGCTTTTGCGCCGGCCATTGACCTTGGCGGCTTTCGACCCGGAATATGCGACAGCCAGCGGGCAAAACGTGACGCGTAACGATTTGGCGATGATGGGAATTGTGCTGGCTGTGACGGTTGTGGGGCTCAAGATTGTTGGTCTGATCCTGATTGTTGCTTTGCTGATTATTCCGCCAGTCACGGCCCGCTTTTGGACAGAGCGTACGGACCACGTGGTGCTGATTTCCGGCATTGCCGGCGGTGTTTCAGGGTATGTTGGCGCTGCGATATCTGCGGCGATCCCTGATGTGCCCACCGGTCCGATCATCGTGTTGGTTGGCTTTGCGTTGTTCGCGCTGTCACTGTTGCTGGCCCCAAGACGCGGCGTGATGTCATCCTTTCTGCGCCACAGATCGTTCCAGCGACGGGTGCACCTGCGCCAAGGTTTGCTGGCTATGGCCCAATCGCAACCGATCTATGAGGGGTTAACTTTGCGCCTGCTGCGGCGTGCGGATCTCGTGCGCCCTGACGGTGTGCCGACAAATTCGGGCCAAGCCCGCGCGGCCAAAGCCATGCTGGACGAAGCCCGCTGGAGCATCGTACGTGGTGATCAAAGCTATGAAGCGGCGGCCGCCCTTTATGACGGATTAACCGACATCGAAACACTGCTAACCCCCGACCAGATCACCGAAATCGACGGACGACTTGCGGCCCCATCCGAGGTGCCAGCATGACCGGTTCCGAATTCGTGCCACTGTCTTTGCCTCCTTCGTTGATCGGTATTTGCGTTGCAGTCGCCTGCGCTTTGCCCGGTAATTTTCTGGTGCTGCGCCGCCAAGCTTTGATCGGTGATGCGATCAGTCACGTGGTCTTGCCCGGTATTGTCGTGGCGTTCCTGATTAGCGGTGTTGTCGCAAAGCTGCCGATGCTTTTAGGGGCTGCGGGGGCCGCCGTTGTTGCGGTTGCTGCCATCGAATTGATCCGTCGTTTGGGCAAGATTGAACCAGGTGCTGCGATGGGCGTGGTGTTCACGACAATGTTTGCAGGCGGCGTTTTGTTGCTTGAAAAATCAGATACCAGCAGCGTGCATTTGGATGTGGAACACGCCCTGTTTGGCAACTTGGAAAGCCTGATTTGGCTGGATGCGACCGGATGGTCATCGGTGTTCGACATCGACGCGCTGGCTGGGCTGCCAGTTGAATTGCCGCGCATGGCTATCACGCTCATCGGGGTCGCGCTGTTCATCGCGATCTTCTGGCGACCGCTTAAAATTTCGACCTTCGACGAAGGGTTCGCACGAACAATGGGGATGCGTACAGGGCCGTTGGGTCTGGCGCTGGTGATCGTGTCGGCGATCGCGGCCGTGGCAGCCTTTGACGCGGTTGGGTCAATCATCGTGATCGCGATGTTTATCTGCCCGCCCGCCGCCGCACGATTGATGACAAACCGCCTAGAAACCCAAGTCGCGTGGTCCGTTGCCTTTGCGATCCTTGCTGCGATCTCAGGCTACATGATCGCAGGCTACGGTCCACTTTGGATTGGCTTTCACGGCTCTGTCAGCGCGGCAGGAATGATTGCAACAATGTCTGGCGTCATACTGGGTATCGCCGCAGTAAAAGGCCCACACCGCCAACGCGCGACCTAAGATCCGCGATAGGTCGAATAGCCAAACGGCGACAACAAAAGTGGCACGTGATAGTGTGCTTCTTCGTCATCAATGCCAAACCGGATCGGAATTTCGTCCAGAAATTTAATCTCGCCCGTCGCCAGATTGTTCTGATCTAAATACTCACCTGTTTGAAAAACCAACTCGTACTGCCCGACGGTCATTTTGCCAGACGGCAAGATCGGCGTATCGGTGCGCCCGTCTGCATTCGTCACAGCCTGCGCAATCTTTTCGCGCAAATTGCCCGACAAAAGATACAGTGAAATTGTGATGCCATCCGCCGGTAAACCGCGCGCGGTGTCCAAAACATGCGTCGTTAAATATCCGTTTGCCATGGCCGTCATCCCTTTGATCTGTGCGCCACAGCTTGACCACAGGGGCAAAGCAAACGCAAAAGGAAAACATGAACACAAAAATCAATCCTCCCCGTTACCCACGTGATTTTGCAGGTCATGGGGCAACACCGCCAAATGCCGATTGGCCAAATGGCGCGCGTATTGCCGTGCAATTTGTGCTGAACTACGAAGAGGGCGGCGAAAACTGCTTGCTCCACGGTGACGTGGCATCCGAGGCATTCTTGTCCGAAATCGTCGGGGCGGCCCCTTGGGTCGGACAGCGGCATTGGAACATGGAAAGCATTTACGACTACGGCGCACGTGCTGGCTTCTGGCGACTGCACCGCTTGTTAACTGGCGCGAATGTTCCTGTCACGGTTTACGGCGTTGCGAGCGCGTTGGCGCGCAGCCCCGATCAGGTCGAAGCGATGCAATCCGCCAACTGGGAAATCGCCAGTCACGGCTTGAAATGGATCGATTACAAAGACCACACGCCCGAGGCCGAAACCGCAGACATCGCCGAAGCAATCCGTCTGCACACCGAAGTCACGGGCGAACGCCCGCGTGGTTGGTACACGGGGCGCTGTTCGGTCAACACTGTTGCTTTGGCGGCGGCGCAAGGGCTCGATTACATCAGCGACACCTACGACGACGACCTGCCGTATTGGGCGCAGATCGACGGGCGTGATCAACTGATCATCCCCTACACGCTCGATTGCAACGACATGCGATTTGCGACGCCGCAGGGGTTCAATTCGGGTGACCAGTTTTACGCGTATTTGAAAGACACGTTTGATGCGCTCTATGCCGAAGGGCAGACCGGTCAGGCCAAGATGATGTCGATTGGTCTGCATTGTCGTTTGATCGGGCGACCGGGTCGGGTGCAGGCGTTGAAGCGGTTTATCGACTACATCCAAGGGTTTGAAGGCGTTTGGACCCCGCGCCGGATCGAAATCGCGGAACATTGGGTCGCAAACCATCCGCCGAAACCAAAATCAATTGTCGCTTCGCAGTTGCCACGCGCAGAATTCTTGGCACATTTCGGCGGCATCTTTGAACATTCAGAATGGATCGCAGATCGCGCGTTTGATCTGGAACTTGGGCCCGCCCATGACAGCGTCGCGGGCGTTCATTCGGTTATGTGCCGGATGTTCCGCAGCGCGTCAGATGCGAAACGACTTGGCGTTCTGAACGCGCATCCAGACCTTGCGGGCAAACTGGCCGCGGCCAAGCGTTTGACAGCAGAAAGCACCGCTGAACAAGCCAGCGCTGGCCTAGATGCACTGACAGATGACGAACGCGCAGCCTTTAGCGACATGAACACAACCTACGTTGCGAAACACGGTTTTCCGTTCATCATAGCGGTCAAAGATCACGACAAAGCCGGTATTTTGCGCGCCTTTGAACGGCGCATCGACAACGACACCGCAACCGAATTCACCGAGGCCTGCAAGCAGGTCGAACGCATCGCGCGCTTGCGCTTGGAGGCCCTTTTATGACCTACGCATTCCCCCCTGGCGGCCTGCCTGACCAAACAGTTAACCCCGAAGGCACCGCTGTTTTCACCGAAGCCTACGCGGTCATTCCCGCCGTCACCCAGCGTGATATCGTGACCAGCTTTTTGCCCGGTTGGGACAAAACCCGCATCTGGATTTTGGCGCGCCCGCTGTCCGGATTTGCCGAAACTTTCGCGCAATACGCCGTTGAAATTGCCCCCGAGGGCGGCAGCGATGATCCCGAACCAAACCCCGAAGCGCAGTGCGTGATTTTGGTTGCCTCGGGCACTTTGACCCTGATGATCAACGAGGAAACGCATGTTTTGGTCGAGGGCGGTTATGCGTACATCCCACCCATGGCCGACTGGACCTTGCACAACAAAGGCACCGATCTGTGCAAATTCCACATGATCCGCAAGCAGTACGAACCGGCAGAAGGCATCGATTTGCCAACCGCTTTTGTGACCTCGGACAAGGACGTCGCGCCCATCGCGATGCCCGATTGTGACGAGGTTTGGTCGACAACCCGCTTTGTCGAACCGACAGATTTGCGCCACGACATGCACGTCAACATCGTCACCTTCAAACCAGGTGGACGGATCCCGTTTGCGGAAACCCATGTGATGGAACACGGGCTGTACGTGCTGCAAGGCACCGCCGAATATCTGCTTAACAAAGACTGGGTTAACGTCGGCCCGTCCGATTTCATGTGGCTGCGCGCCTTCTGCCCACAAGCCTGCATCGCGACGGGTGACGAACCGTTCCGCTATCTGCTGTACAAAGACGTGAACCGGCACCCGATGCTATGAGCCAAACGATCAAATGCGAGGCCCTGACCGCCGCTGCCTTTGACCCGTTTGGCGATGTGATCGACTGCGCGGGTGATCCGGACAAGATCATCAATGCGGGCCTGTGCGGGCGCTACCACGACCGCGCGGCGATGGACTTCGGAGCAGACGGGCGCGCCGGTATCAGCCTGTTTAACGCGACGCCGCGCAGCTTGCCTTACACTTTGGATTTGATGGAGCGGCACCCTGAAGGGTCTCAGGCGTTCATTCCGATGACTGAACATGGATTTCTTGTGACCGTCGCCACAGACCTGAACGGAAGGCCCGACACGCCGCGCGCGTTCCTGACCTCAGCAGGGCAAGTGATTAATATTTATGCAAATACTTGGCACGGCGTCCTCACACCCTTGCAAAGCCCTGGACTGTTTGCTGTCGTGGATCGTATTGGTGAAACGCCAAATCTCGAAGAAGTTTTCCTTGATCCGCCATATGTTGTGGTCTCATAGTTCGGCACTGCCGCAAAAAGACGGCATGAAATAGCAATAGGGACAGATTTAATGACAGACTCCAGCTTGGGGACGCCAGAACAACTGCGCGATCCAAACTACACACCCGCCTTGGGCAAAGCGATCCCGCTTGGCATGCAGCATGTTTTGGCGATGTTCGTATCGAACGTAACCCCTGCGATTATCATTGCGGGTGTTGCAGGGTTCGGGTTCGGCGCACCGGGCGCTGATATTCCAACACTCATCTATTTGATCCAGATGGCGATGCTGTTTGCCGGTGTTGCGACACTGATCCAAACCATCGGCATAGGGCCGGTCGGGGCAAAGCTGCCCATCGTCCAAGGCACGTCATTCGCATTTCTGCCAGTGATGATCCCTGCGATGATTGGTGCTGGAACCGCTGGCTTGGCGGGCTTGATGACAGGCGTTGTCATCGGCGGTATTTTCCACGCATTTCTCGGCCTGTTTGTCGGCAAAATCCGCTTTGCTTTGCCGCCATTGGTGACAGGCCTGATCGTTTTGATGATCGGTTTGGCGCTGATCAAGGTTGGCATTCAATACGCCGCTGGTGGTGCTGGCGATTTCAACATGTCCAAACCAACATGGGGCAGTGCGTCGAACTGGTTCCAAGCTGGCGTCGTGATCTTTGTGACCTTGGGGCTCAAGTTCTTTACCCGTGGATTGTTGTCTGTAGCAGCCGTCTTGATCGGCCTGATTGCTGGTTACGTTGTTGCCTACGCAATGGGTGATGTCAGCATGGCTGGCGTCGGTCGCGCAGGTTGGTTCCAACTGCCAAGCCCGTTCAAATTCGGGTTCGAGCTGAACTGGGCGATCATCATCGGCATGTGCCTGATGGCGTTCATTTCGGCAATCGAAACGGTCGGTGACGTATCGGGTATCACCAAAGGTGGCGCAGGTCGCGAAGCAACAGATGCCGAAGTCACAGGTGCCACATTCGCCGACGGTATCGGCTCTGCAATCGCGGGCGTGTTCGGCAGCTTGCCCAACACATCATTCAGCCAAAACGTCGGCCTGATCGCAATGACAGGCGTGATGTCGCGCCACGTTGTGACCATCGGCGCGGTGTTTTTAATCATCTGCGGTCTGATCCCAAAGGTCGGCGCGGTCATCAACACAGTCCCAATCCAAGTGCTGGGTGGCGGTGTCATCGTGATGTTCGGCATGGTTGCAGCGGCAGGTGCATCGATGCTGTCTGATGTGAACTGGAACAGCCGCAACATGGTGATTTTTGCGGTGTCTTTGTCTGTAGGCCTAGGCCTGCAACAGGTGCCAAACGCCATGGCGTTCTTGGGTGACACAGCGCGCATTTTGCTGACGTCTGGCCTGTTGCCAGCCGCGTTCATCGCGATCGTGCTGAACTTGGTCCTGCCCGAAGATTTGGGCTAAGCCACCCAAAAAAAACCATTGGCCTGCGCCCTTGCGGCGCGGGCTTTTTCATGCGTGATTGTGTGCAGCACACAGACGAGGTTCGCCATGAAAGACGACAATTTCCTACGCGCTAACAATGCCCGCCACATGTGGCATCCGATGGGGCACCCGGGCGATGCAATCGAACACGCGCCCACGATCATTTCGGGCGCAAACGGGTCAACGATCACCGACATTGACGGGCACGACACCATCGATGCTGTTGGTGGTTTGTGGTGCGTGAACCTCGGCTATTCGAACGATGTGGTCAAAGACGCGATTGCCAAGCAATTGTACGATTTGCCGTATTATTCCGCCTTTGCGGGCACGTCCAATCCGACAGCAATCGAGGCATCATATGCCGTTCGTGAGTTCTTTGAAGCAGATGGTATGGCGCGCGTGTTTTTCACGTCCGGCGGATCGGATTCCGTGGAAACCTGCCTGCGCCTTGCACGTCAGTATCACCGGATCAAAGGCGAACCGAACCGTACAAAATTCCTGTCGTTGAAAAAAGGTTACCACGGCACGCATTTCGGCGGCGCGTCAGTCAACGGCAATAACCGTTTTCGGATCAATTACGAACCGCTGATGGCAGGTTGTTTCCATTTGCCGTCGCCCTATCCGTACCGCAACCCGTTTAACGAAACGGACCCTGACCTGCTGGCGAAAAACATTGCCGCGGCGATGGAAGACGAAATTGCGTTCCAAGGGGCCGGATCAATCGCAGCCTTCATCATGGAACCGATCCAAGGTGCCGGCGGCGTCATTGTGCCCGGCGGAAACTTTATGAAGCTGATGCGCGAGATTTGTGACCGCCACGGCATTCTGATGATCGCAGACGAAGTGATCACCGGCTTCGGCCGCTCGGGCGATTGGACGGGCAGCCGTCATTTTGGCGTCAAACCTGACATGATGTGTTGCGCCAAAGGCATCACTTCGGGGTATTTCCCGGTGGGGGCCGCATTGATGAGCGAAGAGGTCGCTGGGACCTTTGAAAAAGCTGACGAAACCGGCGCGATCTACCACGGCTACACCTATTCCGCGCATCCCGTCGGGGCCGCCGCGGTCACGGCATGTATTTCTGAAACGCTGCGTTTGGACACAAAAACCAACGCCGCAGCACGCGGCGCACAATTGTACGACGGGTGCGTCAAGCTGATGGAAAAACACGGCATCATCGGTGACGTGCGTGGCGGTCACGGATTGATGACAGGGCTGGAATTGGTGTCAGACAAAGCCAACAAAACACCGATGGACATTGCCACGATGAAGCGTATCCACAAAGCGACGTATGACGCGGGCACGATGGTGCGTCTGGGCGGCAACAACATTCTGATGTCGCCACCATTGATCATCACCGAGGCCGAAATCGACTGCGTGCTGGCTTGTCTGGACACAGGGCTAGGGGCGGCGTAGGCGCGTTAAGCATAAGCGGAATTGATGGGCTAAACCTCGCCTTAGATGGCTGGCAGAATCACGCGTAGTCATGCTACATTTTGCGGTATGGCAGCAATGAACCCCAATATCGGCGAAAACCGCCCTGTTATCCGTCAGTTGGACGATGCCGCGATCAATCGGATTGCAGCAGGCGAGGTTGTGGAACGTCCTGCGTCTGCCGTCAAAGAACTGGTCGAGAACGCAATTGACGCAGGCGCGCGCCGGATCACGATAGACGTCGCTGATGGCGGCAAACGATTGATCCGTGTCACCGACGATGGCTGCGGGATTGCGGGCGCGGATTTGCCGCTGGCGTTGTCACGCCACGCCACGTCAAAAATCGACGGATCGGACCTGCTGAACATCCACACCTTTGGATTTCGCGGTGAGGCATTGCCGTCCTTGGGCGCAGTGGGCCGCTTGAATATTACCTCGCGTGTGCCGGGCGCTGATGCATTCGAAATCAGCGTTGAAGGCGGCGACGTCGGTACTGTGCGCCCCGCCGCATTGAACGCCGGCACCGTGATCACATTGCGCGATTTGTTCTATGCAACACCTGCGCGCCTGAAATTCTTGCGTACCGACCGGGCAGAGACGCAAGCGATCAATGACATCGTCAAACGACTGGCGATGGCGGAACCGTTTGTGCGGTTCGAGCTGCGTGACGTCAGCGGCGATGCACCCCGCACGACGTTCAAAGCCGAGGCCGAAAACGGCGATATGTTCGATGCGCTGCATGGGCGGTTGTCCACGGTTCTGGGGCGCGAATTCGCGGACAATTCGCTCAAGATTGATGCTCTGCGCGAAGGGCTACACCTGACGGGTTACGCCGCTTTGCCGACCTATTCACGTGGGTCGGCCGTCGCGCAATTCCTATTCGTGAACGGGCGTCCTGTGCGCGACAAACTGTTGGTGGGTGCCCTGCGCGGTGCTTATTTCGATTTTCTCAGCCGTGATCGCCACCCTGCCGCGGCACTGTTTCTGGACTGCGATCCGACGCTGGTTGACGTGAACGTGCATCCCGCAAAATCCGAGGTCCGGTTTCGCGATCCTGGCCTTGCGCGCGGGCTGATCGTTTCCGCGCTGCGTCATGCTTTGGCCGAGGCCGGACATCGCGCGTCGTCAACTGTCGCGGGCGCAACTTTGGGGGCGATGACGCCCGAACCTGTCGGCCCTGCGCGGGTCTATCAGATGGACCGCCCGTCGATGGGTACGCACGCGGGGTCCTACCGGTCGCAGGCTCCAGGCTTTGCGGAAATGGCGCAGGATTATAGCGGACAAGTGGTTGATAATGTTACGGTCCCTGAGGTCGCGCAAGACGACTTGCCTCTGGGGACAGCGCGGGGGCAGGTGCACGAAAACTACATCATTGCGCAAACCGCCACAGGCATGGTGATCGTTGATCAGCACGCAGCACACGAACGTTTGGTTTACGAAAAACTTAAAACCCAAATGGCTGAAAATGGCGTGGCAACCCAAGGCTTGCTGATCCCTGAAATCGTCGAACTGTCCGAAGGCGACTGCGCGCGATTGTTGGAAGTGGCCGATGAATTGGCACGTTTTGGTTTGGGCATCGAAACATTCGGTGGGGCCGCAATTGCCGTGCGTGAAACCCCTGCGATTTTGGGCGAAGTCAACGCGCGAGCGATGATTTTGGATATTTTGGACGAACTCGCCGACCAAGGATCATCAAACATGGTCCAAGCCCGGGTCGAAGCGATCCTGAGCCGCGTGGCATGCCATGGCTCAATCCGGTCGGGCCGTTGGATGCGCGCCGAAGAAATGAACGCGCTGCTGCGAGAAATGGAAGCGACGCCGCACTCGGGTCAATGCAACCACGGTCGACCAACCTATGTGGAGCTGAAGCTGGCCGATATCGAGCGGTTGTTCGGGCGCACATGATCGAAGTTGGCGGTGTCTTGATCCCTGTGAATGTTGCTGTTTTGGCTGCGATGGGCGTGCTTGTTCTGATCGTGATTTTGCTGCTGATCGCGTCTGGTCGTGCGGCGCGGCGGGCGGCGGCAGCCAGTACATTGTTGTCGCAAAACATGGTTGTGCTGGGCCAAAACGTGCAGCACCTCAGCACGGGTCAGGCGCAATTGCAGGGCGGTTTGCAAACCGTGTCCGACACCCAAGCCAACGCGCAAACGCAGGTTATTCAAACGGTTGAGGCACGCTTGGCCGCTGTTCAACAACAAATGCAGGACCGTTTGGCCGACAACGCCATGCGTTCGCAACGCGCCATGACAGAGCTGCAAGAACGGATGAAGGAAACCCTGCACGGGTCCTCAAAAAAAACCACAACCAGCCTGACGCAATTGCAAGAACGACTGGCCGCAATCGACAAGGCGCAGGATAATATCACCAAGCTTTCGGGCGATGTTTTATCGCTGCAAGACATCCTGTCGAACAAGCAAACACGCGGTGCATTTGGTGAAATTCAGCTGACGGACATCGTTGGCAAAGCCTTGCCGCGCGACAGCTACAAGCTGCAAGAAACGCTGAGCAATGGCAAACGTGCCGACTGCCTGATTTCGCTGCCCAATCCACCCGGCCCCATTGTTATTGATAGCAAATTTCCGCTGGATGCCTACGAAGCGCTGCGGAATGCCAAGACGGATTACGACCTAAAGGCCGCAGTTGTACGGTTCAAAGTGGACGTCAAAAAGCACATCCGTGACATCAGCGAAAAATACATCATCGAAGGCGAAACCGCAGACGGTGCTTTGATGTTTTTGCCCTCCGAAGCGGTCTATGCAGAGCTGCACGCGAATTTTCCTGAATTGGTGCGGACCGGCTTTGATGCCCGCGTTTGGATCGTGTCGCCGACCACTTGTATGGCGACGCTGAACACGATGCGCGCGATCCTCAAAGACGCCCGCATGCGCGAACAAGCAGGCGCGATCCGCACGACGCTAAAACAGCTGCACCGAGACGTAGAATTGGTGGTGGAACGTGTCGATAAATTGAACACGCATTTCAGTCTTGCCCGCAAGGATCTGGACGGGATTGGCACCGCCGCCGAACGCGCAGGCAAACGGGCGGAACGCTTGGACA
Organism: Ascidiaceihabitans sp.; assembly: GCA_029251465.1. Lineage (GTDB taxonomy): Bacteria > Pseudomonadota > Alphaproteobacteria > Rhodobacterales > Rhodobacteraceae > Ascidiaceihabitans. Next base: position 2,057 of record JAQXDI010000026.1, on the reverse strand, counting down.
ACTTCGATTTCGAAGAGCTGACGGCGGATGAAATTGCCGCCAACGTAGTGCCGCTGAAACAGCCGGACAGCTGACAAACGTGCGACGCTACCCTTCGTAGTATGTCTTTGCTTGGGTCCCGAGGGCGCTCATCATCTTTAGGTAGGGCACCGGTCCGTGACTGATGCGCGAGACCCCCAAATCAGCGAGGTCGGCAATGGTTTGGGTCTCGTCTGTGCGCATAATGTTAACGGGCAATGGGCTGTGTTTGACCAATCGCTCGATCAAAACCGGATTGGTTAATCCAGGTGCAAACAATCCGTCAGCGCCCGCGTCTGCATAGGCTTTGGCGCGCTCGATCAATGGGGCGATCAGGTCGCTGTGTTCTTCGGGTTTCGCGCCCATGAACAGTAAATCGCATCGTGCGTTTATGAACATTTCAACGCTGGCGGCTCGCAAAACCTTGATCCGTTCGCATTGATCGCCCGTGTCGTGCAGCCCTTGGCCGCCGATCACGCGATCCTCAAAATTCAGACCACACGCACCCGTTTCAAGCAGCGTTTCGATGTTGGTTTTTAAGCCAGAAAGATCGTCCGCAAAGCCGCCCTCAAAGTCCACAGTGACGGGCTGTGAAACAGCGTCGATGATCTGCGCGGTCGTGTCGATGAAACGGGTAAAAAGCATCACTTGCCCATCGTCAAATCCTTGCGAACGCGCGACGGCCCAGCTCCCTGCTGCGATCACAGGCGCACCGGATTTCGCAACCGCACTGGCGCTGCCAGCGTCCCAGATGTTGAACAAGATCAACGGATTTCCGGGTGTGTGAAACGGTCTGAGGTCAGTCATTGAAATTGCCTTTCGAGGTCAATTAATTTGCGTTTGCGCCATAGCCCGCCGCCATATCCGGTCAGGCTGCCATCTGCGCCCAACACGCGGTGACAAGGGATCAGAACAGCGATCTGGTTTGCCCCGTTTGCACGGGCAACGGCGCGTGTTGAATCTGGTTTTCCCAAATCGCGGGCGAGGTCGGTGTAGCTGCGGGTCTGCCCTGCCGGGATCAATTGCAGTGCGTCCCAAACGGATTTGGTGAACGGTGTACCTGCGGGTGCCATCGGAGTTTTAAAGTCAGCGGAACGCCCTTCGAAAAAGGCTTCTAATTCTGATTTTGCTTGGGCGAGCGGGGCGGTGCGGCCCAGTCCGATCCCGGTTGGCGTTGCCTTGACGAGGCGTTTCAATTCGGCTGGCAGGGCCTTGCGATCAGCGAATTCCAACAGGTGCAAATGGGTTTGATCTGCGACATCGATCATCGGACCCAAAGCCGTCTGAAACCAATCCGCGCGCAACAATGCATCCGTTGAAAACGCGCCGGGATTTAGCCCCAGCATTCTGCCAAATGCGGCGCGAAAGGCGGACGCGCTCTCAAAGCCCGCTTCGAGCTGGGCATCAATCACCTGCCCGCCAGCGGCCAATGTTGTAAACCCCATTTGCAAGCGTCGTGCGCGCGCCATGTCCAAAAACGTGGTGCCAAAGGTCCGTTTGAACGCGCGCCGTATTGTGGATGGATCGTGGCCCAGCGCGACAACTTCTGTCTCGGACCAGCGTTTCGCCGGATCAGCGTCTAGGCGGGTCAGCAGGTCTTGGACGGCGGGATCATCCGGGATCAAACTGTGCAGCGGATAGCAGCGCTTGCAGGGTCGAAAACCAGCGTCAAAGCACGCGGCCGGGCTGGCGTAAAACGTACAATTCTCGGGTTTGGGTTTTCGGGCAGGGCAGGTAAGCCTGCAAAACACGCCGGTTGAATTGACGCCAACAAAGGCGCGTCCATCCCATGCAGGATCGCGGGCCAGCAAGGCGGCATACAGGGTGGCGTCATCGGGCAGATCAAAAAGCATAAATAGAGCTTAGGGTCAGGACCTATTAACTGATTGAGCCTGTCGTGTTGTTATGATTCACGACCCCTAGTTGTAGGGGGATATGATGAGCAATTTGTATTGGCTGACTGAGGCGCAGATGCAGCGTCTCAGGCCTTTCTTTCCGAAGAGCCGGGGCCGAGCGCGTGTGGATGATCGCCGCGTTTT
>JAQXDI010000011.1 GCA_029251465.1 Ascidiaceihabitans sp. | reverse complement strand
GCGCATTGCGTCTGACGTGCTGGGTGATTACTAGCGAGCCAAAGGCCCGTCAAGGCAGAAATTGGCTTGAAATAGATGGCCGTGGAACAAAGGCGAAAAAGATGAAAAAACCAAAGTGGGTTGTCCAGAAAGAGCAGGGCCAAAAGGCTGATGAAAAAGCGACCGTTTGGTTGTTCGGTCTGCACGCTGTGCGGGATGCGTTGATGAACCCCGGGCGGGTGAAGTTGCGCTTGATCGTGACGTTAAATGCACAAAACAAGTTGCAAGAGGCGATTGCTGAGTCCGGCATCGAGCCAGAGCAGGTCGATCCGCGCAAGTTTAATGCGCCTCTTGATCCCGGGTCTGTGCACCAAGGGGCCGCACTCGAGGTCAAACCGCTCGATTGGGGACGTCTTGCAGATGTGGCCATCGGCGACGAGGCACCCCGCCTGATTTTGCTGGATCGGGTGACTGATCCGCACAATGTTGGCGCGATTCTGCGCTCGGCCGAAGTGCTGGGAGCCTCTGCGGTCATCGGCACACGGCACCATTCCGCGCCAGAAACCGGTGCTTTGGCAAAAACCGCCAGTGGCGCGCTGGAACGCCAGCCGTATTTGCGGGTCCGCAATCTGGCCGACACCATGATCGAGCTGAAGAACATGGGTTATTTGGTGTTGGGTCTGGATGGTGAGGCCGAGCAAACGATCGAGGCTGCCGTTGAAGGCGTCATTGATCGTCCAGTCGCGCTGGTTCTGGGGGCCGAAGGGCCGGGACTGCGCGAAAAAACCAAAGAAACTTGCGATGCGCTGGTGCGTATTGACGCATCCGAAGGGTTTGGGTCGCTCAACGTCTCAAATGCTGCGGCTTTGGCCTTATATGCCTCTCAGGCGCGCAAAGGTGCCAAGACGTAATAGGGGGCGACGTTGGGGTATCCGAGCAAGATTGCGACATGCTGTTATTGCGGGGCCCGCGCGGCGCTGGTGATGAAAGAATCGGGGCGGCACGAATTGGCGTGCAGCCGCTGTGGGGCACCATTGCACGAGCTAAAGATGCTGCCTGTGCGCAAGCCTGCCGTTGCAAAAGTTGAACGCGAATTGATCCGCCCGAGCGCGATGCGATCAAACCGCCCAAAACCGTCGATCAAAAAAGCGAAGAAGAAAAAGCCGCGCAAATCACCGCGTCCCTTCAAGTTTTTGAAAGATGCGTTTGAGGATGCATTTAAATTTGTTGAAGATATTTTTGATTGAGGCGAAGAGGTCGGGCTGCCCGCGCAGTTTTTGGCGAGTTTCCGCCGATCTTTAAACTTTCGTTCACAGAATTGCGACAAGGTCTTTTTACGCAGCCAGATAGACTTATCTGTTGATGTATGAGGCCGCGGGTTTGGAACTCCTGTTAGGCCTGACACTGTCCCTCGTTCCGCACTTATGCGCCCCTTGGCTTTTTGCTTTGGGGCGCTTTTTTATTGGGGCGGGCTGGTTTATGGGTAGGTATGAAAGAATATTCCGACACCTTTTTAAAAGACATTCTGACACGCACCAAAACGGTTGCGATCGTCGGCGTTTCCGCAAATCCGGTGCGGCCCAGCTATTTTGTGGCGCGCTATTTGGGGCTAAAAGGGTACAAGGTCATTCCGGTTAATCCGGGCCTCGCAGGGCAGGAATTGCTAGGCGAAACGGTGCGTGCAGATCTGAGCGAGATTGACGGGCCTGTTGATATGGTTGATATTTTTCGCCGCTCGGAAACCGTGCCAGAGATTGTTGATGCGGCGCTGGCCCAGTTTCCGGATCTCGGTACGATCTGGATGCAAATCGGGGTGGAGCACAGCGAGGCGGCGGCAAAAGCCGAGGCGCGCGGCGCGGATGTGGTGCAGAACCGTTGCCCGAAAATCGAATACCAACGGCTGTTTTCAGAACTGCGCATGGGCGGGTTCAACACAGGGATCATCAGCTCAAAGCTGTGATCGACAGCGGGCGTGATCCAATGGACGCAGCTGCGCTGCGACACGATGTTTAATTGGGGCAGGCGGTTAGCGGTTCGCTTTTTCGGCGAGACCTGATTGCGTTTGGCGTCCCGCCAGTTCAGCAACGACATCGTCCAAATGCACATCGCGCGCTGCCAACATGACCATCAGGTGATAGATGACGTCGGCGGCCTCGGACGTGAGTGCCGCTTTGTCGCCTTTGACCGCTTCGATGATGGCCTCTATCGCTTCTTCTCCAAATTTTTCGGCACATTTTTCAGGGCCTTTGGCCAGCAATTGCGCGGTCCAGCTAGAGGATGGGTCCGCCGATTTGCGTGCCTCAATCGTGTTGAAAAGGTCGTTCAGGGTCATGTGAGCCTCATCGCGATGCCAGCGTTTGCCATGTGCTGTTTCGCTTCTTGGATGGTGTAGTCACCAAAATGGAAAATCGAGGCGGCGAGCACAGCTGACGCCCCGCCTTTGGTGACCCCGTCGACCAGATGATCAAGGTTGCCGACACCGCCCGAGGCGATCACGGGCACATTCACGGCGTCAGAAATGGCGCGGGTCAGCGGTAGGTTGAACCCTTGTTTGGTGCCGTCACGGTCCATGGAGGTTAGCAAAATTTCACCAGCCCCTTTGGCAGCGGCAGTCATCGCGAATTCAACCGCGTCGATGCCTGTTGGTTCGCGGCCGCCGTGGGTGAAAATTTCCCAACGGCCGGGTTCAACCGTCTTGGCGTCGATGGCGCAGACGATGCATTGGCTGCCAAAGTGGTCCGCGGCGTCGGCCAAAACGTCCGGATTTGCCACAGCGGCGGAATTAAAACTGACCTTGTCGGCCCCAGCCAGCAGCAAATCACGCACGTCAGCGCTGGTGCGCACGCCGCCACCTACCGTCAGCGGAATGTAACATTGCTCGGCTGTGCGGCGGACCACGTCAAACATTGTACCGCGGTTTTCGACTGTGGCGTGGATGTCGAGGAAACACAGCTCGTCCGCGCCAGCTGCATCGTAGGCACGCGCAGATTCCACAGGATCGCCGGCATCGCGCAGGCCAACAAAATTCACGCCCTTGACCACACGGCCATCAGCGACATCAAGGCAGGGGATAATACGGGTTTTTAACATGGGTTTGGTTTAGCGAGAGAGGAGGCAGGGGGCAAGCAGTCAGCGGGTGCGGCGCCGTCGCAGAGATTCGAAAACAGCTGCCACGCAGAGGAGGAGAGGGCCGACCAAAAGATAACTAGCCCAAGCCAAAAGTAGCGGCGCAGCTGAGTTGCTTGCGATAGAGAGCAAAAAATCAGGCTCGCAAGATGAATACCCTTTTACCATCCCTCCGACGCAATGGTGCCCGAAAAACTCAGCATGAAAGACGACCAGTGCAATCACAAGAACGTAAAATGCGCCGCCCCACGACAAGATGCGCCGCGTAATTGGGCTTTGTGCAATGCGGGAAAGGAATATTGCAATAAAACATGGGGCTAGAACTGCAAGAGTGACGAACACCGGGCTCATGATCGCAGTGTTTTTAGTGCCTCACCCAGATCAATCGCGCCGTCATACAATGCTCGTCCAGAAATCGCGCCTGCGATCACGTTTGTGGCTTTGAGCGCCGTCAGGTCGGCCATGGATGACACGCCGCCGGATGCGATCACGGGGATGGAAACCGCGCGGGCCAAGGCTTCGGTTGCCTCGATGTTTGGTCCACCCATCGCCCCGTCGCGCAGGATGTCGGTGTAGATGATGGCGGCGACGCCTGCGTCTTCAAATGATTTCGCCAAATCTGTGACCATCACATCGGTTTCTTCTGCCCAGCCTTTGGTCGCGACACGTCCGTTTCGGGCATCAATGCCGACGGCGACTTGGTTCGGGAATTTGCGCGCAGCTTCGCGCACCAGATCGGGGTTTTCGACGGCGATTGTGCCAAGGATCACGCGGGCGAGCCCTTTGTCTAGCCAAGCCTCGATTGTTGCGATGTCGCGGATGCCGCCGCCCAGTTGTGCAGGCACTTTGCACGATTTCAGGATCGCCTCGACAGGGGCGGCGTTCACGGGCGCGCCGGCAAACGCGCCGTTCAGATCAACCAGATGTAGCCATTCGCAACCCGCCTCGACAAAGGCGCGCGCTTGGGCCGCCGGATCATCGTTAAAGACGGTGGATTGGTCCATGTCGCCGTGAACAAGACGCACAGCTTGGCCGTCTTTGAGGTCAATTGCCGGGTAGAGGATCATGAGGTTTGCCTTTTGTCGCAGTGTTTGAGGCCTTATGCGGGGGCGCGGCGGGATTTGCAACGCGACCCAAGGTCAGCCTTGCCAGAAACGGTTGCGTGCCACATGCTGCGCCAAAATAAGGGAGGAAAACACATGAAAACATGGATAACAGCCGCGGCTTTGGGTCTGGCAATGGCGGGGGCTGCGATGGCTGATCCCGTATTGGGCACGTGGAAAACTCAAGTTGATGATGGCAATTACGCACATGTCAAAATGCAAAAATGCGGCGAGAATGTTTGTGGCACAATTGCCAAAGCTTTTGACGCAAACGGTCCGATTACAACTGCAAACTTAGGCAAAAAGCTGGTTTGGGCGATGGTGCCAGCCGGCGACGGCTACTACAAGTCCGGCAAAATCTGGCAGCCTTCAACAGACAAGATTTACAAATCCAAGATGTCTTTGTCGGGAAATACTCTTAAGGTATCCGGCTGTGTTGGTCCGATCTGCAAAAAGCAGACATGGACACGCGTTAACTGATCCGAGATTTTAACTTAGGGCGCGGTTTGGCTGCGCCCTAAGTATTCGCATTTCATCTGCGAGCCCCGACTAGGGGGCCCATTTCAGAAAATTCCCAATCATCCGCAGCCCTGTGCCCTGACTTTTTTCAGGGTGAAACTGCATGCCGACCATTGTGTCGCGTCCGATCACGGCAGTGACGTCGTGGCCGTATTCCACGTGGGCCAAACGTTCTGCGGGATCGCTGACTTTAAAGTGATACGAATGCACAAAATACGTGTGATCGCCCGATACAATGCCGTCCAGCACCGCGTGTGGATGATTGATCACCAGATCGTTCCACCCCATGTGCGGCACCTTGAGGCGCGCGTCGGTGGGGGCAATCGGAACAACTTCGCCTTGGACCCAATCAAGGCCCGCAGTGTCGCGGTATTCGCGCCCGATGCTGGCCATCAGTTGCATGCCGACACAGATGCCCAGGAACGGGCGGCCTTTGGTTTCAACGGCCTCGACCATCGCATCGTACAGCCCGCCTGTGCCGGTGAGTGCGGCGTGGCAGGCCGGAAATGCGCCGTCGCCGGGCAACACAATGCGGTCCGCGCGTGCCACAACGTCAGCGTCTGCCGTGACGACAACGTCGCCTGCGTCGACTTCGCGTGCCATGCGTTCGAACGCTTTGTGCGCCGAGTGCAGATTGCCGCTTTCGTAATCAACAATGGCTGTCAGCATCGCGGTTACAACGCCCCTTTGGTCGACGGGATATCGCCGGATTTGCGCGGGTCGACCTCGACTGCACCCCGCAGCGCGCGGGCGACGGATTTGAACGCAGCCTCGGCGATGTGGTGGCTGTTGATCCCGTGCAGCATGTCGACGTGCAGGGTGATGCCGCCGTGCGTGGCAAATGCCGTAAAGAATTCGCGCACCAGTTCCGTGTCGAACGTGCCGATTTTCTGCGTCGGCAGATCGACGTTCCAGATCAGGTAGGGACGGGCGGACAGATCAAGGGCGCAACGCACCTGTGCGTCGTCCATCGGCAACAGGCAACTGCCGTAGCGCACAATGCCACGTTTGTCGCCCAAGGCTGCCGTCAGGGCCTGACCCAGCGCAATGCCTGTGTCCTCGACCGTGTGGTGATCGTCGATGTGCAAATCACCCTTGGCGCGGATCGCCATGTCGATCAACGAGTGGCGCGCCAATTGGTCCAGCATATGATCAAAGAACCCGATGCCGGTTTGGTTGTCATAAATCCCTGTGCCGTCCAGATTGACGGTCACCGAAATCTCGGTTTCGGCAGTAGATCGTGTGATGGTGCTGGTGCGCATGGATGGCCTCCGGATCAGTGTTCGCCTGCTTATAGGCGCGAAGGGCAGGCGGGCCAAGACCCGCACACGGTCCAACTAAAGATTGCGCCCGATGTGGTTCCTATGCCAGCAAGGACGCATCTTATTCTCGGAGCATCCCCCATGAGCACCTGCGTTTTCATCCAGATCCGTTGCACCCCCGGTAAAACCTACGCGGTTGCCGAAGAAATCGCACTGCAAGAGATCCACTCGGAACTGTATTCGACGAGCGGCGATTTTGATCTGCTGATGAAGATGTACATTCCTGCCGATCAAGACGTGGGCAAATACATCAACGATCATTTGCTGGTGATCAAAGGGATCGAGCGGTCGTTAACGACCATGACGTACAAAGTATTTTAAGCGGCCACTGCGCAGTTTTCGCCGCGCAGTGATCCCTTGGTTCGGTCAGTGACGGTGTGCGAACAGCCCTGCAACCAGCGCAACGATGACGAGTGCAAACACGCCGTCCAGCCTGTGACCACGCGGGCCTGCGGCTTGTGGATGTGACTGAGGCGTCGGCACAGGCACCGGGCTTGGCTGGGCATAAGAGGCCAGCGGAGCCGAAAGCATGGCAACAGTGGTCAAAGTGGTGGGCGATTTTCGAAACATTCTCTATCTCCGGTATCAGGACAATCCCTAGGCCTCATAACGTGGCAGACAGGTTTTTCCGTCGCTCTGCCTGCCGTATTTTTCAAAAAAGATGCTTTGCCAATTCTGACATTTGCAAAACAAATCTGCGCCAGTCGGGTTTTGGTTGTCGGGAATAGATGAAATATTTGGCAAGCCCCCAGAAACGACGAAGGGCCACCGTTGAACCTAAGTTCAGGTGACCCTTAACGTTTTCCACCGGGGTATGGTGGGACCAAATTGGAGCGGGCGAGGCGATTCGAACGCCCGACCCTAACCTTGGCAAAAAGAATAATTTTAAAACAGAGGGTTATGCCTGAATTTGGTTCTAAAAAAGGTGTAAAATCATGGCCTCAATACGTCAATTGTCGTCTGGAAATTGGAATGTACAGATAAGAGAGGCAGGTCAGCCTCCTCGTTCACAGACTTTTCACAGCGAAAAGAAAGCTCGAAACTGGGCTGCTCTCAATGAAGGTGCTCGCAAGTTCCAACATGAAACTTTTCATAGCGCAGGGATCAGATACTGCGGTACTGTTCTCTTTCGAAAACCTTCTTTTCATGTCAAGACGATGCAAATTGACCGGCTGGCAAAGCATCCCGAGTTTTCAGAACAAATGGATGACATACTGCTTCGAGACTTGAACGCTTTCAGGCAACGACGATTGCAAACTGTCTGTTCAACGACCGTCCGAGATGAGCTGAAGATGGTCCGTCGTGTATACCGTTGGTATATTAACGAGGTGCGAGCCGAACGAGAGTTGCTTCTTCCTGATCCTTGCGAGTTCTTGACGCTACCCAAGCCCAGAAGAACGAGAGAAAAGGTCATCAGTCGAGATGAACTGAAACTCCTGATGGAGAATATGTCACCAGAGATGGCAGTGGTCGTAGAATTGGCATTTGAAACAGCGATGCGTCGGTCAGAAATTCTGAAATTGAGGAAAGAAGATTTGTCTTTGGGCGACCGTTTCTTGCGTGTTGTTGATGGTAAGGAAGGGTCGCGAGACGTTCCGCTGACAAGGCGTGCTGTGAGCCTCCTGAGGGCGACGGAAGAGGGCTTGGAGATGGATTGCGCCACCCTGTTCCCCTATGCGGGCTACAGCGTCTCACAGGCCGTGAGAAGGGCTAGAAAACTACTTGGAATGACTGATGATGTAAGGTTTCACCAACTCCGACATTCAAGGATTAGTGAAGTGGCTAGGAAAGGGTTAAACCAAGCACAAATAATGATAGGGTAATCCCCCCTAAAATTAGCGGTGTTCAAAAGTAGAATTTTCTCGGCAAGATATCTGAGGAGATTTACGATGAAGAACGGACGATACAGCGACGCGCAGATCATGGGCATCTTGAA
>JAQXDI010000001.1 GCA_029251465.1 Ascidiaceihabitans sp. | reverse complement strand
CGTGCCTTCATTTGTCCGTCCTTTTGTTGGGCGGACTCTACACAATTCTGGAGGAGTTTTAGGGGCGCAGGTCATCCTCTCGAAGTGCTCAAACGGTGATCATGTTAATCAGGGGGGAGCAGTTAGGGACCTGAAGGGACCGAGCGAACCACCCTATGATCCCCCACCACCTCACTGAAAGGACACAGCTTCAATGTCTGCTATCTTGTCCTCGAGAGCGGCACAGTCCTCATCGCTATGCCTTTCGGCCTCACTTCCAGTCATACGGGCGAGGTCTTCACGTAGCCCCCACAGGGCTGTGTCTACGGCATACTGCAAGGCGGCTTCGGGTGTCTCAAAGTAGTTCAGGTTCATGTGTTTTCTCCAGTTGAATATGGGTCCACGTCGGACCCTTTGGGTTAACCCTCCGCTGTAAACACCGTAAAAACGCCCATAAAACACGAAGGTAATGAAGAAACCTTGGGTGCAGCTCACAGTAAAACTCAACGGATATGGCTATACCCTAGATAAGGTTAATACGCTGATCCTTGGCCCCGGTGGGTATAGTTTTGGCGATTACTGGCGTATCGGCCTGCCGTTGGAAATCATTGTGGTTGCCGTTTCCATCCCTGCCATTTTGGTGTTCTGGCCACTTTGACCAAAGGTCAATCGCGCATCTCCTTGCGCAGGACCCCGCCCCACGCGTAGCTTGCGTGAAAACGGGGGACATCAATGGACACTCTTATCAACGTGGTTTTGCCACTCGCGCTGGCCTTTATCATGCTGTCGCTGGGCATCGGGCTGACGTTCGGCGATTTTCGCCGCGTGCTGAACCGTATCCAAGCCTTTGCCATCGGGGCCGGCGCGCAAGTGATCTTGTTGCCACTGACGGCCTACATTGTGGTGCGCCTGTTCAACCTGCCCGGCGAACTGGCGGTCGGGTTCATGCTGCTGTCCTTTTGTCCGGGCGGCGTGACTAGCAATATGATCACCAAACTGGCCAAAGGCGATGTCGCCCTTTCGGTGTCTTTGACGGCCGTCATCAGCCTGCTGTCGATCCTGACTGTGCCGTTTTTGGCCGCATGGTCGATGGTGCATTTTATGGGTGCGGATGCGCCCGCGATTACTGTAACCGAATTGGCAATCGCGATGTTCCTGATCACCACTTTGCCGGTCTTGATCGGGATCACCATTCGCCATTTCGCACCCGCTTTTGCGGTGCGTGCAGAACCGATCTTGTCGCGAACAGCCACGATCCTTTTTGTCGTTATTGTTTTGGCCGCTTTAGCTGAAAACTGGGATGTTTTCGTGACCAACTTCGCAACCCTCGGCCCTGCCCTGATCACCTTGAATGTCGCGCTGATGGTGTTGGGCCTTGCCGTCGCCTTTGGGGCTGGATTGATCTGGAACGAAGTCAAAACGATCTCAGTCGAAACAGGCGTGCAAAACGCCACGCTTGGCATCACATTGGCCGCCATCATTTCCGGTCAAGCCTCAGGGTTTTCGACCATGGCACTGCCGTCTGCCGTCTACGGCATCTTGATGTATTTGGTCGCAGCCCCTTTCGTGGTTTGGTACCGCAGCAAATAGGAAAACTGATATGGATCAAGCAGATGCAATCGTTGTAGGAGGTGGTCTGTCAGGATTGACTGCCGCTGCCGAGCTCGCAGATCGCGGTAAATCCGTTATTGTCCTAGACCAAGAACCCCGCCATTTTCTAGGTGGGCAAGCGTTCTGGTCTTTGGGCGGATTGTTCATGATCGACACACCAGAACAGCGGCGTATGGGCATCAAAGACAGCCCCGAACTGGCCCTAAACGACTGGATGGGATCAGCCCAGTTTGACCGCCCTGAGGACGCAATGCCACGCAAATGGGCCGAGGCTTATTTGGATTTTGCGGCAGGCGATATGCGCCCTTGGTTGCACAAAATGGGGCACCGTTGGTTTCCGATTGTCGGCTGGGCAGAACGCGGTGGATCGTTTGCAGATGGGCACGGCAATTCAGTGCCGCGGTTCCACGTCACGTGGGGCACTGGCGAAGGTATTGTCGAGCAATTTGCCCGCCGATGTCTAGAACACGAAAAAGCCGGTTTGATCACGTTCAAATTCCGCCACCAAGTCGACCGGATCGAGATGGAAAACGGGGCTGCAAAAGGTGTCAGCGGCACGGTTCTGGCCGACGACACGGCGCTGCGCGGACAACCCACAAATCGCGACGTCACGGGTGATTTTTCACTGCGCGCGCCGTCTGTGATCGTCACATCCGGTGGCATCGGCGGCAACTTTGAAATGGTACGCAAGGTCTGGCCAACGGACCGCCTGGGCCCCGCCCCCAAGGAAATGGTCGCCGGTGTTCCTGCTCACGTCGACGGGCGCATGATCGCTATTTCCGAGACCGCTGGCGGCCACGTCATAAACGGCGATCGCATGTGGCACTACACCGAAGGCGTCAAAAACTGGGATCCGATCTGGCCCGCCCACGGCATCCGCATTTTGCCCGGCCCATCGTCCATGTGGTTTGACGCGACAGGCAACCGCTTTGCCCCGCCGAACCTGCCCGGATTCGACAGTATGACCTCGCTCAAGGAAATCCTGTCGACCGGCTATGACTACAGCTGGTTCGTGCTGACCCAAAAAATCATCGAAAAAGAGTTCGCTTTGTCAGGATCAGAGCAAAACCCTGATTTGACGTCGAAAAAATGGCTGGAGGTCATCAAAGCGCGGCTATTGTCGGGCGGCGGCGCCCCTAAACCAGTCGAGGCGTTCAAAGAAAAAGGCGAAGATTTTGTCGTGGCAAACACGCTCGAAGAGCTGGTCCAAGGCATGAACAACATCGCCGAGGGTGATCTGATTGAAGCGTCCAAATTACGCCGCCAGATCGAAGCGCGCGACAGCCAAGTCGACAATCCATTCACCAAAGACGCGCAATTGATGGCAATCCACGCGGCGCGAAATTACCGCGGTGACCGGCTGGTGCGTGTGGCGAAACCGCACAAAATACTGGACCCAAAGAACGGCCCGTTGATCGCGGTGAAATTGCATGTTTTGACCCGCAAAACGCTGGGCGGATTGCACACGGATTTGGACAGTCGCATGATCGGCGCAGACGGAAACGTGGTGCCGGGCTTGTTTGCAGCAGGCGAAGTCGCGGGCTTTGGCGGCGGCGGTTATCACGGCTACAACGCGCTTGAGGGTACGTTCTTGGGCGGCTGTATTTTCTCAGGTCGAAATGCCGGTCGGTCCAAATCTATCGCTTAGAACACCGAATGATCGCCGCGTTCCGCTGACGCGTCCTGTTCGATCAAAGTACGATAATAGTCGAACAAAGTGTCGCGTCCGGTTTCGGGCGTGGCGTCTGCATCATAGCGCGTGCCATCCCATACCAGCATCGATTCCGTTGCGTAGTAATGCCCGATGCGCGCAAAATCTGCTTTTGCCGCGAGATTGGGAAAAGCGCGCCCGACAAAGGACAATCCGGTCACAATAGCGCCCATCACGGCCACTGGGACATGGCGGATGCGCGGTTCTTGCCCCAACATTTCGAACAGCGCGTTGGCCTGATCACGTGGTGTGATCGCTGGTCCTGGTCCCCCGATGGGTAAAATCCGGTGATGTCGGGTTTTGTCTGTGAGGCATTCGGCCATGAACCGCCCCAAATCCGCATCGCTGATCGGCTTGCATGCAGTCAATGCACCATCACCGAAAACCAGGAACGGTTTGCCTGCGCGAAGCCGATCGAGCTGCCCTGAAAGGGATTTGAACAGAGCAGTTGGGCGCACAATGGAATAGGTTAAACCGCTGGCGATCAGCGCGGTTTCAAACGCAAGTTTGGCATGTTGAAAGGCCAGCTTGGGCTTTTGCACACAAATCGCAGACATCAGGATAAAGTGTTGAATTTTCGAATTTTTCGCGGCCTCAAGCACGTTCATATGGGCCTTGTGGTCGATCTGCCACGCATCGGTGGGCGTGCCGCTGCGCGAGGCAAGGCAGGACACAACTGCATCAAAAATTTCGCCGCAAAAACCGTCGTTTTGAAGGGAGCCAAGGTCATTTACGTCACCGTTTCGTCGTGTAGCCCCGGGTAGGTTTAACGTGCTGGAAGGGCGCAGAAAACAGACAACGTCGTGACCCGCATCGATCAACGCTTGCGCGGTGGCGCGTCCCGCCGTCCCTGACGCACCAATCATAAAAACCCGCATGATTTAGAACGGCCAGAGCAGCGGAATAACGGCAGATGCAAGGATGCCGATGCTCAGGTTCAGCGGGATGCCGACACGCATGAAGTCGGTGAATTTGTAGCCCCCCGGACCATACACCAGCATGTTGGTTTGATACCCGATGGGCGTCGCAAAACTGGCTGACGCGGCGACCATCACCGCCACAACCAGCGGTCGCGGGTCAATGCCCAAAGCCGAGGCAAGGCCAATCGCAATCGGCGTCACGACCACAGCAACTGCATTGTTGGACACCAATTCGGTCAGTACCGACGTCAGCAAATAGATCGCCCAGACGATCAAAAATGGTGGCAAAACGCCCAAGGCCGGCGCGATAAAATCAACGATCAGGGCGACAGCGCCAGATGCCTCGAGCGCCGCCCCAATGGCCAGCATCGAAAAAATCAGCGCCAACAGGCGACCATCCACAAAGGAGAACGCCTCTTCTGCGTCGATGCAGCGGGTGATCAGCACCAACGACACCGCCAAAATAGACAGCAGCAAGATCGGGGCGACACCGAACGCAGCCAGTCCGACAATCGCGATCAAACCGGCAATCGCGATGGGCGCGTGACTGCGGCGAAACGCCCAACCAGACGGTTTGGAAACATCCACCATTTCCATCTCGATCGAAAGCTTTTGAATGTCGACAGGCGCCCCTTCGAGCAGTAGCGTGTCGCCGACTTTGACCACCAGATCATCCAGTTGCCGCCCGATGTTCTGGTTGCGTCGATGCACGGCCAATGGATAAACGCCGAACCGTCTACGCAGCCGCAGCGACCCCAGCGAGCGCCCGATCATTTTGCACCCCGGTGTAATCAATGCCTCGACGGTTGAGGTTTCAACGGCCGACACCTGATCGACGCGTTTGAGTTCTTTGTTGCGCTGTAGGCTGAGCAATTCGGTGATCTGTGTGCGCAAAACCACGCGGTCCCCGACTGCCAGTTCCACGCCTTGCAAATTGCGCCGCAGGGATTGGTCGCCGCGGATGACGTCGATCAAGCGCACACCGTCCCGTTTGAACAGTTGTACGCCAGTGACTTCACGCCCGATCAGGTTGGATTCCGGCGGGATCACGGCCTCGGTAAAGAACTTCATCCGGCTGCGATCAGACAGCAAGTCAGCCATGCTTTCCCGATCTGGCAGCAGTTGTGGCGCGATGAAACGCAGGTAAATCATGCCCCAAATGACCAGAATAATGCCCAGCGGCGTGACCTCGAAAATCGAGAACCCTTCGAGCCCTTGGGCCCGCGCCACACCGTCCACCAATAGGTTGGTCGATGTCCCGATCAAGGTTAACGTACCACCCAAAATCGCGGCATAACTGAGCGGAATCAACAGCTTGGATGAAGACACACCCATGGTTTTAGCCAGTTGAATGAACACCGGGATCATCACCACAACCACCGGCGTGTTGGACACAATCGCCGAGGCCAGAACCACAAACGTCATCAGCATCGCGATGGCCAGCGCCGGATTGGTTTTGGCGGTGCGATCGGCAAGGCCGGTGAACGCCTCAAGCGCGCCAGTGCGCACCAAGGCCCCCATGATGATGAACATTGCAGCGATGGTCCACGGGGCGGGATTGGACAAGACCGCGAGCGCCTTTTCGTAGGGCAGAACGCCAAGGCCCAGCATCAGCGCTGCACCGGTTATCGCGACCACTTCGGTTGGAAAGGTTTCGCGCAAGAACAACACAAACATGATGACCACAACAGTTAATGTCACCACGGCGCTGCCGGTCTGCGAAAGCTCGAATAGGCCCATCAGCGTGTCCTTGAAACAAGATCGTTGAGGCCCAGTGTCGTTGAAAGTGGTGCAGCCTGCAACAGCCTTAGGTGCGTTTGGGTTGGACCAGATACATGCCTGCCAACATCACGCATAACGCGATCCAGATTTGCGGGGCATAGCTTTCGCCAAGCAGGACGCGCGCCCAAAAAACGCCAAAGATTGTAACCAGATAGCTGACTTGTACCGCGAACACGGGTCCGGCGCGACCGACCAACCAAACGTAGCCGCTGTAGACTAAAACGTGGATGACCGAGCTGGCGATCAGCGCATAATCCGGCGCGCTGTAGGGTGGTAGCGGGTTGATCCATTGGCCTGACAGGACTGCGAGTGGCAGACTTATGATGACCCCGACCAGTGATGCCCCCCACAAAACCTGAATCGGGTCTAATCCTGCCGTGCCCCATTTTGCGACGTAGTTGCCCTCGAATGCATAAAACAAACCTGCAATTAGCCCGATCAGCACCCAAAAACCCGACGGCGATCCCGCAAGGCTGGCCCCGGGCAAAACAATCAGCAAAACGCCGATGAACCCGACAACCAGACCGCCAAACCTGCGCCATTCAAACCGGTCATTTCCAAGCGCCAGCGCAATCGGGAACGCAAAAATCGGAACCAGCGAGAGCAGGATTGACAGTACGCCAGCCGGCAAATGCACCGCGGCCTGATAGCTTGCCGAATTGGGCAGCAGCGTTCCGATCACGGCGATGATAAGATACAGACGCAGATGGTTTTGCCCCATCGGCAGACCACGCCTGCGGATCATCGACACCACGGCCATGACGACCGCTCCGATCACAAATTGCCAGAAAATCAGCCCAAAGTGCTTGTAGCCTTCGCTGACCGCGATTTTCGACATCGGTTGGGTAAAGGCCCAGCCAGCCCCAAGCAGGATAAGAAACGCGCTGTATGCAATGATTTGTCGCTGGCTGAGCGTCCGGTTCACGGCCCTGCCTGTGACAAGCGTCCGCCTTGGCGTACCATTTCGATGCGGGTGGCCTTGCCGGTTTTGTCATCGGTTTCGATGTAAACGCCGGACAATGTTGCCTCGCCATTCGCGGGTGTGAACCGCTCTTTTGGCATGCCTGTGATGAACCGGCGCAAGGGTTCGTGTTTTTCCATGCCGATGACCGAATTGTAATCACCGCACATGCCCGCGTCGCTAAGATGGGCTGTGCCGCCCGGCAAAATCATCGCATCGGCCGTGGGCACGTGGGTGTGCGTGCCGACAACAAGACTGGCGCGCCCGTCACACCAATGGCCCATCGCCATTTTTTCCGAGGTCGCCTCGCAGTGGAAATCGACAATGATCGCATCCGCTTGACCACCCAACGGATGGGTTTTGAACACAGGTTCGACAGCTGAAAACGGGTCATCAAACGGGCGCTTCATGAACACTTGACCCAAGGCCTGCATCACCAGAACCTTGCGTCCGGTTGGTGTGGTGAACAAGCGTGACCCTTTGCCGGGTGACGCTTTGGAGAAATTCAAAGGGCGGATAACACGCGGTTCTTGCTCAATAAATTGCAGCATGTCTTTTTGATCAAACGCGTGATCGCCCAGCGTGACGCAATCGGCACCAGCCTCGAGCAGCAGTTTGGCATGCGCGCCAGACAGCCCCATGCCGCCGGTCGCATTTTCGCCGTTCACTACGACAAAATCCAGTTTCCACGCCTCGCGCAATCGTGGCAAATTTTCCGTGATTGCCCGACGCCCCGCGCGGCCCATCACGTCTCCGAGAAACAAAATCTTCATGCTCAAACGCTTACGGCGCTGCCCGTATCACTGCAAGTGTCTCTTTTGCTCAGACAGATATGACACCAGCTTCGGTCACGATCATATCCAGCGGTTGATCTGTCGCCTCAAGCGGCAAACCGTCCGCTTGTTGCGCGGCAAAGGCAAAGCCAATCGCCAAGGTCGCGCGTTTTGCCCGCAACCCGTCAAGAGTGCGGTCGTAAAACCCACCGCCATACCCCAGCCGTCCACCATTTCGATCAAATGCCACCAGCGGCACGATCACGATTTCAGGTTCAAAAAAGTCATTCACCGCAGGGATTTGTGCACCGAATTGGCCTGCGATCATGTCAGCGTCTGGTTCCCAGCGCGAAAACAGCAATGGTTGCCCGGCTCCGGTGATCACAGGGACCCCGACAGGACCGTATGCGCTGGCTTCGGCCATGGCGGCCAATGGGTTAATTTCGGTTCTGATTGGCATATAGCCGGACAGGGGCACCCCCCGATATCCCGCCAAAAGCGCTGATAAATGTCCTGCTGCACCGCCAAATCGCGCATCAAACGCCAGCTTGCGGCGGGCAAAACCGTCTTTGCGCGCCTGCGCTTTGATTGCCGTTAGATCACTCATAGCAGCACCATCGCCGCGAGGCCAAGAAACGCGAAAAAGCCGACAATGTCAGTCACCGTTGTCACAAACGCACCCGAAGCAAGGGCAGGATCAACGCCAACCCGCTCTAAAACAACCGGAATAACGGTGCCGGCAAAACCCGCGACAACCATGTTCACGACCATCGCCGCGGCGATCACGTATCCCAGCGCAGGCGAGCCGAACCAAACGATCCCGACGATGCCCATCACCACGGCAAAGATCAGGCCGTTCACCAACCCCACCAGCACTTCGCGGCGGATCACGCGCCAGACGTTTGCGCCGGTCAAATCTTTGGTCGCGATGGCGCGCACGGCCACCGTCAGCGATTGCGTGCCCGCGTTGCCGCCCATGGACGCGACTATCGGCATCAGCACGGCCAGCGCTACAATCTGGGTGATCGCCATTTCGAATTGCGCAATCACCATGGACGCCGCAATCGACGTCACTAGGTTCACGGCCAACCACGGCATCCGCCGCTTGGTCGTGTCAATCACGCGGTCCGACAGTGACCCCTCGCCGACACCGGCAAGACGCATGATGTCTTCTTCGTGTTCTTCGTCCAGAACTGCCATGGCGTCATCGATCGTGATCAAGCCGATCAAGCGGCCTTCGCCGTCAACAACAGGGGCGGAAATCAGGTGGTATTGGTTGAACGCATAGGCCACGTCGCCTTCGTCCTGATCGACCGGAATGACCTGAAACACATCTTCCATAATGTCGGTCAGCATCACAGCGCGGGGCGAGCGCATCAGCTTGCCCAGCGTCACATTGCCAATCGGGTGCAGCCGCGGATCGACCAGAACGATGTGGTAAAACTGATCCGGCGAATCATCTAGCGGAGCCGAACGCAGATGATCAATCGCATCGCCCACATTCCAGTGTTCCGGGGCCATCACAACTTCGCGCTGCATCAAACGACCAGCGGAGAATTCAGGATAGCTGAGGGCTTGTTCAACAGCCGCGCGGTCGCTGTCTTCGAGCACCTCAAGAATGGCGTCTTGTTGCGTTGAGCCCAGATCCTCGACCAGATCCACAACGTCATCGCTGTCCAGATCACGCACCGCTTCGGCCAGCACTTGTGGCGTCAGAACGCCCAAGACCTCTTCGCGAATGCTTTCATCCAGTTCCGACAGAATGTCACCGTCAAATTCACGGTCATAAAGACGGATCAGGCGTGCGCGTTCAAAGCTGCTGATCTGCTCCAAAAGGTCGGCGATGTCAGCGGCATGCAGCGGGTCCATCAGCTCGGACAGCTTGGCCTTGTCATCAATATCAACGGCATAGAGGATTGCGCTGATGTCCTTGCGGTCCAGCACATAAGCGTCGTCGTCGCGCGCGTCTTGGGGAGGATTTTCGATCTCTTGCATGATGAGGCGGACCATAGGTGGCGGCTGTGCAACTGACAATGGCGTCGCGTGCAATCGGCGTGCGCAATTGCGATTTACGGCGGTGCGCGGGGGCAATAGGGTTGGTGCATGACTGATTTGACCCTTTTGTGCGGCCATGTGCTGACGTACGCCGCAAACCCTTTTGCCGTTCCCTGGTCCGAGGCTGTTCGTGTTGATTCTGCGGGTGGCGTTTTGCTGCGTGGTGACCGGATTGCCGAAGTCGGGAACGCGGATGCCATGCGCCGCGCCAATCCATCCGCAAAAGTCGTCGAATACGGCGACAAACTGATCATGCCCGGCTTTGTCGACGCCCACGTGCACTATCCGCAAACCGGCATCATCGCGAGCTGGGGCAAGCGGCTGATTGACTGGCTGAACACCTACACATTCCCGGAGGAAATGCGGTTTGGCGATCCCGACTATGCGCGTGACGTTGCGGGGCGGTACCTTGATTTGACGCTGGCCTGCGGCACCACAACCGTGTGTTCCTACGCCACGATCCACCCCGCCTCCGTCGATGCAATTTTTGACGCCGCCGCGGATCGGGGCCAACGCATCGTCGCTGGTAAAACCTGCATGGATCGCAATGCGCCCGATGGCTTGCGTGACACGCCGCAGTCCGCCCATGACGACAGCGCAGATTTGATATCACGCTGGCACGGTAAAGGGCGCGCAGTGTACGCGATTACGCCGCGATTTTCGCCAACCTCAACGCCGGAACAGCTCGAGGCATTGGGCGCGCTTTGGGCCGCAAACCCTGA
Source organism: Ascidiaceihabitans sp. (assembly GCA_029251465.1). Classification (GTDB taxonomy): domain Bacteria; phylum Pseudomonadota; class Alphaproteobacteria; order Rhodobacterales; family Rhodobacteraceae; genus Ascidiaceihabitans. Next base: position 57,012 of record JAQXDI010000001.1, on the reverse strand, counting down.
CTGTTTGATGCAAACGCATCTTAGCGAACAGGTCGATGAAATCGAGTGGGTCAAGGGCTTGTTCCCGACCGCCCGCGATTATCTGGACACCTACGAAGCCTTTGGCCTGCTTGGCGCACGCGGCGTTTACGGGCACGCGATCCATCTGGAAACCCGCGAGATTGACCGCTTGTGCGAGGTTGGCGCAGCACTGGTGCATTGCCCGACGTCCAACACATTCATCGGTAGCGGATTGTTTGATCTGGCGGGTGTTGTCACGCGCGAAATCCCTGCGGGGCTGGCGACAGACACAGGCGGTGGATCATCGTTTTCAATGCTGCGCACGATGGCTGCAGCCTATGAAATTGCGCAACTGCGTGGGCAGGCCGTGCATGCCAGCCAACTGCTGTGGCTCGCGACCGCTGGATCGGCGCGCAGCCTGCATTTGCAAGACAAAGTTGGCAGTTTGGCTGGTGGATTAGAGGCAGATATTTGCGTGCTCGACCTTGGCTCGACCCCCGCCATCGCCCAGCGCAGCACACGCGCGAACGACATTTGGGAAGCCATTTTTCCAACGATCATGATGGGTGACGACCGCGCGATTGCAGATGTTTGGGTGGCCGGCGTGCGACGCGATTAACAAGGCGCGGCCAACACCATCACCCAAACATTGCCATCACCGCGCGCAAGGCCAAATTCCTGCGCCTTTTTGTGCATCTTGTTTTTGTAATGCCCCTTGGATGACTTCCAACCGGCCATGACTTGGCCAAGGTCTTTTTGCCCTTTGGCAATGTTTTCAGCAACAAAACACCACTGGTATTTTTGCGATTTAACCCGATCACCAATTGACGATCCGTTGGCCCCTGTGTGGCTGAAGTAACCCTCGTTTGCCATGTCATTGGCGTGATCTTGGGCCACTTTTTCCAAGGCCTGCGAATACACCAAAGGCGCGCGTCTTTTGTCGCTGCGATAGTCGTTGATGATCGACGTCGCGTCCGGATTGGCCACTGCCGCCTTGGCCACCGACGCGAAAATAATCGCACCAAAAACCGCTTTCATAAATGCTCCCTTAGCCCTAAGGCCAATGTGTTTTGGCGCGCGATGACGCTTGGCATGTCCAGGGTTGTGACGTGCCCGTCTGCCACGATCTGGCGGCCTTCGACCAACAAATTTTTGACCCGAGTGGGACCGGCCAACAACAGCGCAGCGGGGTCCCAACTGCCCGCGCTTTCGATGCCCGTTGTGTCCCAGATCGCGATGTCTGCGCGTGCGCCGGTCTGGATGCGTCCACATTCAGGACGTCCCAAAACATCTGCACCGCCGCGTGTCGCGATTTCTAGCGCCGTGCGCGCGCTCATCGCGTCGGCCCCCAGATTGACCCGTTGCAACAGCATGGCTTGGCGGGCTTCAGCGATCAGATTGCCCGCGTCGTTGCTGGCTGATCCATCCACGCCCAAGCCCACCGGCACCCGCGCGTCGTACATTTTGCGCACTGGCGCGATGCCCGACCCAAGGCGGCAGTTTGAACAGGGGCAGTGCGCCACGCCGGTTTTTGTCTCTGCGAACAGCTTGATTTCGGCCTCGTTCAGCTTGACGCAGTGGGCGTGCCAAACGTCCGGGCCAACCCAGCCGAGATCTTGGGCGTATTGCCCCGGTCGTTTGCCGAATTTCTCAAGACTGTAGGCGATGTCTTCGTCGTTTTCGGCCAAATGCGTGTGCATCATCACGCCTTTGTCACGCGCAAGGATCGCTGCATCGCGCATCAGTTCTGTGCTGACGGAAAACGGTGAACATGGCGCGACACCAACACGGCACATCGAATTGGGATTTGGGTCGTGGAAGGCATCAATCACACGAATGCAGTCGTTCAAAATCGCCGCTTCATTTTCGACCAGCGCATCGGGCGGCAGGCCACCATCGCTTTCGCCAATGCTCATCGCGCCACGTGTTGGCTGAAACCGGATGCCCAGTTCGGCGGCGGCATGGATCGTGTCCTCCAGCCGCGACCCGTTGGGGTACAGATACAAGTGGTCCGAGCTGAGCGTGCAGCCCGACAGCGCCAGTTCGGCCAGCCCGATCTGCGCAGAGGTGAACATGTGGTCAGGTGTGAATTTCGCCCAAATCGGGTAGAGCGTTTGCAGCCACCCAAACAGCAGCGCGTCCTGGCCGCCGGGCACCGCGCGGGTCAGCGATTGGTACAAATGGTGGTGCGTGTTCACGAGGCCCGGCGTCACCACACAGCCCTGCGCATTGATCACATCACCCGTTGTCGTTAGCCCCTGCCCGACCTCGGCTACTTCACCGTCACGGATCAGCACATCTGCGCCGTTCAATTCACGCCGTGCGTCATCCATGGTCAGGATCGTGTCGCCGTTTTGAATGAGCGTTTCGCTCATGCGTGGTCTTTCAGGATTGCGAGGGCTGCGGCGTGGATTTCGGCGTTTGCCGCTGCGATTGCGCGACCGCCGTTGTGCGCAGGCATGCCCGACCAATCGGTGACAATGCCCCCTGCCGCTTGGATCACGCCAATCGGGCCTTGGATGTCGTAGGCGTTCAAACCGGCCTCGATCACCAAATCAATTTGGCCTGCCGCCAACAGCGCGTAGGCGTAGCAATCCATGCCGTAGCGCACCAGTTGTGCTTGGGTGGCCACGGCCTCGAACGCTGTGCGGTCTGACGGGCTGCCGACTTCGGGGAAGGTCGTGAACACAATCGCTTCGGCCAAGGGGCGCGGCGCACGCGTTTGAATGGCGTGGCGCGCATGCGGACCTGCAAAAAACGCGCCCTTGGGGGTGCCGGTGAAACGTTCGCCAATGTACGGTTGATCAATGATGCCAATCTGCGGACCGGCATCATCGCCAACGGCAATCAACACACCCCACGTCGGGGTGCCCGCGACGAAACCACGCGTCCCATCAATCGGATCCAACACCCACGTCAAGCCGGTTGCGCCGCTTTGCTTGCCAAATTCTTCGCCTAGAATTGCATCGTCGGGGCGCATTTTTGCAAGAACAGCACGCATTGCCTGTTCCGCAGCGCGGTCGGCAACAGTCACAGGATCATAACCATGGGCCAGTTTGTTTTCTGTCCCCAGAGATGCTGTGCGAAAATGTGGAAGGATGGCATCGCGTGCTGCATCCGCCAACGCGTGTGCCACAGCTTCTAGTTGATCAAGATCAGTTTGATTGAATGGTTCATTTGACATGAAAAAGGGGTGCCAGTTTGCACCCCCAATTGCAACATCTCAAGCGATGCCGGTTTTATGCGACGTCGCTGAGGACGCGCGCCAGTTCGAACAGTCGGCGGCGTTGTTCTTCGGGGATGGCGTAGTAGGACCGCACCAATTCCATCGCCTCTTTGTCACCCAGAATATCGGCTGGGGCCAAGGCTGCGCCCGATGCTTCTGCCTCAGTGTCGACCGCTTCCATTCCCTCAAAGAAGAAAGACACAGGAACGCCGACCACTTCGGCGATGTCCCAAAGGCGCGATGCGCTCACGCGGTTTGCACCGGTTTCGTATTTTTGAATTTGCTGGAATTTGATGCCAACGCTTTCGGCCAAGGTCTGCTGCGTCATACCAATAAGCCAACGGCGTTGCCTGATGCGTTTGCCGACATGAACATCAACTGCGTGAGGCATTGTTTTCCCTTACTCGATAGAAAGCCTCGTAGCGCACCTGATTACAGGCACAATGCGCGGCTGATTTGGTTGACGCGGAATATCGCCACGTCAAACTTATACACCAAAGATACTGAAACCGAGCACCATATCAACAGCCTCAAGGCCGCGCAGAAATTCGGATTTCTACCTTACTATTAGATGGGAATATCTCAATTTTCCCCTCACATTCAGTAAACATACCGTTGAAAGGTCGAAATAACTTCTCAAGCCGCTGAAAAGAATAGATTTAAATGTGAACAAACACTCCGATAGTCCGCGTCGCACGGTTGGTGTCTTGGCAAGACCTCTGCCAAAACGCTGATTTATTGGGCTCTTTTCTAGGGCTTCACCGCATCACACACACAAAATCTTGCATCTTTGTGACTATCACACTGCGCGAAGTTTCGCCGGTTGGGTCGCGCTAAACGTGTTACGCAGCAGATCCGCCAGTGAATCATGCACCATATCTTTGGCCCCACCTGCCCCATAAAGGTTAATTTGTTGCACCGGCAAATCAGGCAGAACGCCACTGTGATCGATCCGGTCCAAGTGCGGCGGCTCTGTTCCTTCGATCATGGCGTGGACCGCCAGATCGGCGCTGACAGTCGCCTCGATTGTGCGGTCGCTTTCGGTTTCGACAAAAACGTCCCACGGGATGCCCGCCTCGTCCAGGCTTTCGACCACACGGGGGCGGAACGTGCATTGCCGCCCAAAGGCGAGCTTTAGCGGACGTTGCCGCCACGCAGATCCACCGGGCGCACCGATCCAGCACAGCGGTTTGGTGCACAAGGCCTCGCCCCCTGTTTGCAGGCCAGTTTCAGTGGTCAGGATCAAATCGCATTTGCCTTTGGCAAAATCCGCGAGCAAAGCGCGGGTGTAGGACGAAATCAGCTGCACTTTGACCCGGGGAAACGCCGCATTGAATTGTTTAAGCACACGCGGGATCGCCGGATAGACAATGTCATGGGGCACACCAAGGGTGATTTCGCCCTCGAAGGCTTGGTCGGTCAAGCGGGTGATCACCTCATCATTCAGGGCAACCATGCGGCGCGCATACACCAGCAACTGCTCGCCCGATGCTGTCAGCGCGATGGTCCGACCAGAGCGATCCAGCAATTGCAAACCCAACAGTTCCTCTAGGCGCTTCATCTGCATCGACACCGCAGATTGGGTCAGGTGCAGAAAACCGGCGGCGCGGGTCACGCCGCCCGATTCAGCCACCGCCACAAACGAACGTAGTGTTGTTACGTCCAAATTTCTCATTCATCACCATCCCTGATGCATCGCAGCACAAACATTCGTTTTTCAAATGTAACCGACACAGGCATACACATCAACAAGAATGATACGAACACAACAAACCATCTGATTTAGTGAACTGGAGACACTCATGGCTTTGATCGAAAACACCTGCTACGCAAACTGCGCCCAAGCGGAGGCGCGTTCTTCTATCTCGTTGCGCCACATCTATTCTGTCTGGCAATCGCGCCGCGCCCTTGCTGCACTGGACGCAGCCGCCCTGCGCGACATCGGTGTCAGCTATAAAGAAGCGCAAACAGAGGCCAACCGGTCCGTTTGGGATGTCCCGCAAAACTGGCGTCGTTGAGGGCGCATATCAGCAGAACGGACAATTTCATAAAAATGCGTCAGTTTGACCCGAAAAAATCGACAGATTTACAGCAACTATCGGACTGATTTGACTTGAAATGTTGCCCATTCGCGCCAATATTCTTCACAGAAAGCCTCGGGGACGCGCCCCGGGGCACATTTGGTTTATTTGGAGGTCTTAAATGGCTGACGCAAATACAATTCGCACGGTAGGCGGATCCCGCGCCGCCGATATTGATGCTGGGCTGCGCGCTCACATGAACAAAGTCTATGGTCAAATGTCGATTGGCATGTTGATCACGGCGCTTGCAGCATGGGCGATTGCCGGGCTGTCCATCACGTCCGACATTTCGGCCGCTGCGACCAACGCAGAAGGCGCTGTGTACGCGCTGCGTGAAGGACAATTCCTGACCGGTTTGGGACAAACACTGTTTGCATCCCCGCTCCGCTTTGTTGTGATGTTCGCTCCGCTGGCCTTCATCTTCTTTGGGTGGGGCGCATTGATGTCGCGCGGGTCTGCCGCTGCGGTTCAATTGGGCTTTTTCATCTTTGCCGCCGTTATGGGCGTCTCGATGAGCTCGATCTTTATGGTCTACACACCATATTCCATCGCATCCACGTTCCTTGTGACTTCCATCGCATTCGCGGGTCTAAGCCTGTACGGCTACACAACCAAACGCGATCTCAGCGCAATGGGCACGTTCCTGATGATGGGCGTGATCGGCTTGCTGATCGCAATGGTCGTCAACATGTTCTTGCAATCGGGTCCGATGATGTACGCGATCTCGGCACTTGGTATCCTGATTTTTGCCGGCCTGACAGCGTACTACACGCAAGACATCAAGAACACATATGTTGCGCACGCGCACATGGGTGACCAAGAATGGCTGGACAAAGCAGCCTCAGACGGCGCGCTGTCCTTGTACATCTCGTTCCTGAACATGTTCCAGTTCCTGTTGATGTTCATGGGATCGCAAGAATAGCGACCTTTGAGGTGACTGATTTTAGGGGCTGCCCAGCGACGGGCGGCCCCTTTTTCTATGGAGGATCAAACGATGTTAGAACTGCGACCAAACTGCGAACTCTGTGATTGCAATTTACCTGCCGACAGTGATCAGGCACGGATTTGTAGCTACGAATGTACGTTTTGCGCCTCTTGCGTCGACGACGTATTGCACAACGTATGCCCCAATTACGGTGGTGGCTTTGTGTCGCGTCCGATCCGCCCAAAAACAGCGCGCAAAGATGGCGTAAGCCGCGCGCATCAAAAGCCAAGCGATCAGCGAAAAGTAGCTAAGCTCACGCGCCAGCAGATGATTGCTTTTGCGGCCGCACACAAAGCCGTGCCTCCCGCACAACGATGACTGGTGGTGCGTCAAGACGCACCTTACCCGACGGCCCGTAAGGTGTGGCTTGCCACACCATCGTCTTTCATTCCGATCCCATCAAAGGACATGCCATGACTGACCTATGCGACGTGATCAATTGGCGTCGCCGCGACAGCTTAACCACGATGTCGGGCCAACCAACCGAAGATCAAATGGCGCGGATCAAGGCCCTGGGCGTACGGGACGTCATCAACTTAGGCCCACACACCAACACGGGCGCACTGCCGGATGAAACTGGCACGTTGGCCGCGTTGGGCATGAACTACATCTATATGCCTGTCGATTTCAGCGCACCGACCCAAGCGGACTTTGACGCGTTTTGTGCGGCTCTCGCGCAGCTAAAAGACCGTCCTGTCCATGTGCATTGCATCTACAACGCGCGGGTGTCCGCATTCTTCTATCGCTATGCGCGCGAACGACGCGGCGGCAACCTCACAGAGGCATTCGCCCTCATGGACGGGATTTGGCGGCCGGGCGGTGTTTGGGCCAGCTTTATCGACAAGCCAGAAGACATCGAATTGCCTATCAGATACGCCGGTTACGATTATTGAGTGCGGGTAAGGTGCATCTTGATGCACCCTCCTGCCCTCACAAAATGCACATCATTCGAATACTAGGGAACGGAACATGCCCGTCTAGCAGCACATCAAATTGTTCCACCCGCTCGACTCCCATTCGCTTGTAAAATCCTTCGGCATTTCTCGTTGACCAACACTCCATCCGAACAAGGCCCGCCACACGCGCCTCACAAAGCGACCTTTCAATCACTCTCCGCGCGATCCCTTGTTTCAGAGCGCTTAGATCCGTGACCACATGTCGAATGTGACCTTTCTTCAGGTCTGAGCGATCAATGGTCCATCCGCCTGCGCCTAACAACGCACCGGCTTCCTCCCAAACATAGTAGGTGCCTGATGTCAGCAACGCTGGCTGCGCTTTAGTCATCAATGGCAACGCAACCTTTAACAGGTCAGCATCATACGCCGACGCCAAAGCCGAGGGGTAACTGCGCTGAAACACGGCATCCAGTGCCGCCCGATCAGTCAACTTTGCAATTCGTAAATTCATAATATCTTCCGGTGTTTGAGCCACACCAGAAACGACAAAAGCCGCGCTGGTCCAGCGCGGCCTTGTTCGTCTTCAAATCAGGGTCGATCTTACTTGATCTTGCCTTCTTTGTATTCAACGTGCTTACGCGCAACCGGATCATATTTCCGAGCGACCATTTTTTCGGTCATCGTGCGTGCGTTTTTCTTTGTCACATAGAAGTGACCCGTGCCTGCGGATGAGTTCAGACGGATCTTGATTGTGGTTGGCTTCGCCATGTGTCTTCTCCTGCTGCGCTGGTTGCCCGGTGGCTGAGCGCGTGAATTCTTGAACTTCGGCTTCTAACGGGCTGGTTCCCTGAGTCAACAGCAAAAGGCGTGGGTTTGAACCCTAGCCCCAAGATTTTCCCACACGCAGATCATAGTTCAATCCGAATGTCGTGAATCCACAGCTTTGGCGGGCGTGACAGCATAAACACCACCACATCGGCCAGATCATCAGGCTCGGTGAAAATGTGGTTCGGAACATCTTCATCCGCTTTGGCAAACATGCCGGTGTTGGTCCCGCTTTGGTACAACCCCCCAACGCGCACGCCATTGCCGATCTCGTCCTCTTTCAAAACATCCGTGAACCCGCGCACCCCATATTTGGTCGCCGAATAGACCGATTGGCCAGCCTGAGCGAACACGCCGGATTTGGAGACAACATTCAGCACAGCACCCTGTTCCGCTTCTCGGATCGCCGGCAGCGCGGCTTGGGTGATCTGCATCAAACCCGTCAGGTTTGTCTGCACCGTCGCCTCAAGCATGTCGGGCGCGATGGTGTCAAGCGGCCCTGCTTTGTGCCAAATTCCGGCGTTGTTGATCAAAATGTCGATGCCGCCAAAATCTGCGATTATCCGGGCAACGGTGGCAGTAATTTGCGCCACAATCTGCATGTCACACAGCAAACCTGCGGCCTTGGGGGCACCCGCCGCCAATGTTTCTGCCTCTACTGTCGCCAGCCGTTCTGCGTTGCGTCCTAAAAACGCGACCTGTGCCCCTGCGGCCCCCAGTTTCAGGCAAATGTGTCGCCCGATTCCATCGCTGCCGCCTGTGACGACAACCACTTTGTTCTTCAATTCCATTGATCAATCCGTTTGTGGGCCCGTTTGGGGCAATGTCTCATCCCATGCGTGCAGGCACAACATGTTAGAAGAGTATGCGCGGAAGGCCTGTAAGCCGGATTTTGTCTAGGCGAATTGCTCCACCCGAGATGATCATTCATCTTGAGATACAGTTACCTGCACCCCTCTAGCTGCCAACCCGGACCTGCTGGGGCCAAAGCGGCCCTGCCGCATGCCCGAAGACAATTGGCGCGCGATCCCTATTTGGCATTGCTCCTGGTGGGGCTTGCCGTGCCGGTCTGGTTGCCCATCCCGCGGTGGGCTCTTACCCCACCGTTTCACCCTGACCTGCGTGTGATATCGGTTGCCCGATCCGCGCACAGGCGGTCTGTTTTCTGTGGCGCTTTCCCTGGGGTTGCCCCCGCCGGGCGTTACCCGGCACCATTGCTTTGTGGAGTCCGGACTTTCCTCGGGTCTGTTGCCAGTCCCGCGATCACCCAGCCTTCCGCGCAGGGTGCTTTTGGCGGGTTGGGGGCGATGCGTCAATGGAGGAGTTTGTGCATGCCTTTAACCGGCCCTTCGGGGAGAGTATTTTCAGATCAAGACAATGGCGGGTTTTAGATCAGGTTGGGCCAGCGCAGAGCGATGGCGTGGCGCAGATCAGTTGGATCACAGGTGGCTGTGTAGCCTGCCGCGTTGCCGGATGCGGCGATGTTTGCGGGATCAATGTTGTTTGCAGGTGCCACAGCGGCGAGGTTTTGATGTGCCAAACGAGTCCAGTCAAAATGCAGCCCTGGGTCGACTTTGCGTCCTGGTGCCATGTCCGAATGACCGATGACCCCCTCTGGAGAGATGTCCCATCGATCCAAAACCCCGACCAGCAAAGTTTCTAACGCCAGCATTTGCGGTTCCGGGAACGGGTGCGTGCCGGTGTTGTCCAATTCAATCCCGATAGAGCGTGAATTGATGTCGTCCTGCCCGTGCCACTGACCTGCCCCTGCGTGCCACGCGCGTTGATCCTCGGGGACCAGCTGCGTCACCTGCCCGTCGCGTGCAATGACGTAGTGGGCTGACACTTCGTATGCGGGATCGCACAGCCGTTTGATCGCAGAATCAGCAGAAGTCATCGCCGTATAGTGGATCACCACCAAAGAGGGTCGCAGCCCATTCCGGCGCGGCCCACAATTTGGTGAATTATGCTGAGTGATCTGCAGCTTAACCGCCTGATGCGGCGCGGTAAGGGGCTGGGTCCCAACCGCAAGCGTATCCGTCGCCGTCAGGGTCCAGACCTTTGCGGTCTTTGATCGGCCCACCCCGTGCGAGGAAATCGATTTGCGCTTCGTCTGATGAGGCAAAGACTGCGCAATTGCGGGCAGATTTTCTGGCCGACACAAGGCTGATGCGCCGGTGTACTTGGGTGCCGCGTGGGTGTGACGTTTCCAGAGCGTAGGCCACGACGTTGGGTTGGCTGTTGCCGGCGCGTGTGGGCAGGGCCGTGGGCTGCACAACTGAGTATTGCGCGCGATTTGCCTCAATTCGGGCCTTGTCGCTGACGATAGATTGGCGCCCTGCGACGGCATCAAAGTCGTTTTCATCCGAAATTCCCGCGTTGTCCACAGCGAGGGGTACGGGATTGGACGGGCTTGCGTTCACGACTTGGCGGCCAGAATTGGCAGCTGTCGCGGATGCGTTTTCTGCATCCTCTAGCGCCGCTGTTTGCGCGTCCAAATTCAGCGGTTCCTGATTTTGCGAGGTTGATGGGCGACGCGGAGGTTGTCCCGCAGCCGTTTGATCAGACGGTGGTTGTCCGCCCGCAGGTGCCGCAGGTAACGCGCTGCTGGCCACTTGAGCGGCCGCGGGTATTGTTGTTGGTGCCCTTGCACCGGCAAGTTCTGCTTCACGTTGGCGTTGCGCCTCAAGTGAGTTGTCAAAACCGACGCCACGTCCGGGCGCACCCGCGCCGCTGTCAGGGACCGCCGGCTGGCATGCTGCCAAAGCGCCCAGCGCCCCAGCCATAAGGAAGAATTTGAATGTCATGTCGTGCCTCAGCTCGCGTCTCTAAGTTCGCTTAATGACGTCTATCTACCACCATTTATTTGGTTTGGCTACAAATCCGGCCGCCTGTTCAAGGGCATAGGCGGAAGACAGCAGATCGCCTTCTTCCCACGGACGCCCAATCAGTTGCAGACCCATTGGCAGACCTTTGGAATCCAGTCCCGCAGGGACCGCAATGCCTGGTAAACCAGCCATATTCACCGTCACCGTGAACACATCGTTGAGGTACATTTGCACCGGATCAACATCGGTCATTTCCCCTAAACCAAAGGCCGAAGACGGCGTGGCTGGCGTCAGGATCGCATCAATCCCAGCGGCAAACACGTCTTCAAAGTCTTTCTTGATCAAGGTGCGCACGCGGCGGGCGCGGTTGTAATACGCGTCGTAGAAACCTGCAGACAGGACGTATGTTCCGATCATCACGCGGCGCTGGACTTCGGGACCAAACCCTTCGGCGCGGGTTTTTTCGTACATCTCGGTGATGCCGTCGCTCGCGTCCAAAGAGGCGCGGTGCCCATAGCGCACACCGTCATAGCGCGCGAGGTTACTGGAGGCTTCGGCTGGCGCAATCACGTAGTATGCTGGCAGCGCGTATTTCGTGTGTGGCAATGAGATATCGACGATTTCAGCCCCGGCATCCCGCATCATTTCAGCGCCGTTTGACCACAGTTTTTCGATCTCTTCGGGCATGCCATCCATGCGGTATTCTTTGGGGATACCGATTTTCTTGCCGCGAATGTCACCGGTCATCAGGGCTTCAAAGTTCGGCACCGGCAAGTCCATGCTGGTGGAATCTTTGGGGTCATGCGAGCACATGGCCTCTAGCATGATCGCTGCATCGCGCACCGATTTGGTCATCGGGCCTGCTTGATCCAAGGACGATGCGAACGCCACCACACCCCAGCGCGAACAACGGCCATAGGTTGGTTTGATCCCGACTGTGCCGGTGAACGCGGCAGGTTGGCGGATCGAACCGCCGGTGTCTGTGCCGGTGGCAGCAAGGCATAGATCAGCGGCAACAGCTGCCGCAGACCCACCGGATGAACCACCGGGCGTCAACGCGGTATCGTCATTGCCCCGCCGCCACGGGTTTACAACGCTGCCGTAAACAGACGTTTCGTTGGACGAGCCCATGGCGAATTCGTCCATGTTCAACTTGCCCAACATCACAGCGCCCGCATTTTGCAGGTTGGCCGAGACGGTGGATTCGTATTGCGGCAAAAAGCCTTCCAAGATGCGCGAGCCCGCTTGGGATGGCACGTCTTTGGTGCAAAACAGGTCTTTGATCCCGATCGGCAAGCCGCACATGTCAGGCGCGCCACCGGCTTTGATCCGCACGTCGGCAGCGTCGGCACGTTCCATCGCGATCTCAGGCGTGTGGTGCACAAAGGCGTTCAGCGCGCCGGCCCCTTGGATCGCGTTCAGGCAGCTTTCGGTCAATTCGCGTGACGTTGTTTCACCTGCGCGCAATGCATCGCGGGCTTCGGCCAGGCCAAGTTTGTTCAGATCAGACATTATTCAACCACCTTTGGCACGGCAAAAAACCCTTCGCGTTGATCGGGCGCATTTTTCAAAACGGCCTCGGCTTGGTTGCCGTCATTCACCACATCGGAGCGGCGTTTCAGGCGCTGCGGGGTAACAGAGGTCATCGGTTCAACACCTTCAACATCGACCTCGTTCAACTGCTCGATGAACCCGAGGATCGTGTTAAATTCCTCGGCCAGCGCCGGAAGCGCGTCTGGTTCGACCTTGATGCGGGCCAGTTTGGCGACGCGGGCGGCTGTGCTTGGATCAATCGACATGAAAACCTCATTTGCTGATCGGTGGTTTAGCGCGGGTGGCAAGCCCTCGCAAGGGGTTAGCACCCTGCGCAAATCGACGAACGCAGGCTTGCCGCAGATCGGGTTTTATGGGCACTCTGGCGAAACGCCCCACAGGAGACCCGCGATGAAACTTACCCTGCACCACGTCAGCTTTAGTTCGGAAAACGTCGCGCGACTGGACGCGTTTTACCGCGATGTTTTGCAATTAGACGCGGTGACCGAAGACATCCCCAAACGCGAGGTCAACAAAGGCTACGCAGGCGACATTGCGTTTATCACAGATGGCGAAATCCAGACGCATATCGCGCAAAAAGACCTAACCGTCGGATTCAAAACCGGGCATGCGGTTAACCCCGTTGAACGCGGGCACATCGCGTATCGCACAGACAACATTCAAGAGGTCATGGCGCATCTGGACGCAAAAGGCATTCAATATTCAGATTGGGGGCACACGGCGGCGGCTGAATGGCATCAGATCTTTTTCTACGATCCGGACGGCAATGTGATCGAAATCCATCAGGTTGATACATGACGGCGGTAGACCTCGATCATCCAACCGAACATCGTTGCGTTCAAAATATGCCAAATGAAATGAGTACCGATGGGCCAGTTGGCGCACAGGCCTTGGTCCAATGACCGGATGGTGATCGACACACATAAAATCAGCGCTCCGATGGCCAAGCCGCGTGCAGTTGCCGAAAAGCGGCGACGCAGTAGTGCCGCATAAAACAACAGCAGGATCGGCACTGCCCAGTAGAAATCCGAAATCCTTATGAACGGAATGGAATCGAGGATCGGCACCATCACGTAGGCATAAGGTGCAAAGCCAAGCGTCGCCAAAACCGCCCACCACCAGCGCATCCCAACGACGTCACTGTTCACCAGAAACAGATACACAAGGATAAAGGTCGCAATTGGCACAACATCCGCCAATTCAGCCCAGCGCGTTGCGTGCGTATGGAACAAAAATAACCCGATCCCGATCACAAACAATATCGCGCATAGCACCCGCGCCCAAACCACGCCCGAACACCGCCGCCACATCCACGCCGCCGCAACCAGAAACGCGCCGTTCGACACAGCATTCATCGGTTCCGACCAATAGCTCAGGTCCGTCCGTTCACAGTAATAATCCCTCTGCTCTGACCAATTCATCACCCGCCCCTTTTGTTTTGATCAAAAATACTCAACCCTTAGGCTCCCATACTTCGCGACACAGTGCTAGCGTGACGCAACACAGGAGACATCTCAATGAAGATCATCTGGCTCGGCCACGGCAGCTTTCGCATCGAAATCGAAGATCAAGTGCTCCTGATCGACCCATGGTTGACCGGCAATCCCATGCTGAGCGAAGACCAGCACGAGGCCGCCCTGAACGGTGCCACCGATATCCTTGTCACCCACGCGCATTTCGATCACATCACCGATGTTCCTGCCATTTCCAAGGCCCAAAACGCGCCGGTTTCGGGCATGTACGAACTGGCACAATTCTTGGCCAGCCAAGGCGCTGTAGAGGGTGACGCCTTCAACAAGGGCGGCACAATCATGCGCGGCGATGTTGCGATTTCGATGGTGCCTGCCTCCCATTCGTCCTCTGCTGAGATCGACGGCGTGCGTCACTACATGGGCAACGAAAGCGGGCTGATCATCAAAGGCGAAGGGCACTGTATTTACGTGTCCGGCGACACCGGCATCATGGCAGATATGGATTGGATCGGTGATTTCTACAAACCAGACATTGGCATCCTGTCTGCGGGCGGGCATTTCACCATGGGCATGGCCGAGGCCGCCTACGCCGCCAAACGCTACTTTGATTTCAAGACCGTCATCCCGTGCCACTACCGTACCATGCCGCTGCTAGAACAATCAGCCGATGTTTTGCGCGACGGCTTGCCCGGTGTCGACGTGGTTGAACCGCAAGTGATGCAGGCCTTGGCGTTCTAAGCCCCTGCGACAAAGCGCACATGTGCATTTTGCCGCATCCAACTGTTTTTTAAGGTCATCGCATTACTTCCAGTCCAAGGATGAACGCACACCGGCGTTTACTGATCAAAGGGCGAACCCATGGGCACACTATTGCTGTCACGCATCCAATTCGGGGCGAATATCTCGTTTCACATCCTGTTTCCGACCATCACGATTGCGCTTGGCTGGATGTTGCTGTTTTTCAAGCTGCGTTTTAACGCAACAAAAGACCGCAAATGGATGGAAGCCTATCTGTTCTGGGTGAAAATCTTTGCCCTGTCCTTTGCCATGGGTGTTGTGTCCGGCATCACTATGTCCTTTCAGTTTGGCACCAACTGGCCCGGCTTTATGGAAACGGTCGGCAATGTTGCGGGGCCGCTGCTCGCTTACGAAATCATGACCGCCTTTTTCCTCGAGGCTGTGTTTTTGGGCATCATGCTGTTCGGCGCGTCGAGGGTGCCCAGCTGGGTGCACACCGGCGCGACGTTCCTTGTGGCGTTCGGCACAACCATGTCGACCTTCTGGATCATTGTTCTGAACAGTTGGATGCACACACCTCAAGGGTATGAATTGATCGACGGGGTCGTCCATGCAACCGACTGGTTTGCGATCGTGTTCAACCCCTCGATGCCCTACCGCTTTGTGCACATGTTGTTGGCCTCTGGCTTGACTGTCGCCTTTTTGATCGCCGGTGTGTCTGCCTTGCGGATGCTGTGGGGCGACACCGCCGAAAGCGTCAAATCTGCGCTGCGCGTGGGCATCCTCACCGCTGCGGCACTGATCCCGCTGCAAATTTTTGCCGGTGACATGCACGGTCTGAACACGCTGGAACACCAGCCTGCCAAGGTCGCCGCGATGGAAGGCAACTGGGAAATCGGCCCCAACATCCCGCTGGTTTTGTTTGCCATTCCGGATCAGGAAACCCGTTCGAACAAATTCGAAATCTCGATCCCCAACGGTGCCTCTTTGATCCTGAAACACAAAGCTGACGGGATTGTACCCGGCCTGAACGATTTTGTGGCCGAAGATGGCACCATCCTGCACCCTCGCGTGTCGGCTGTGTTCTTCAGCTTTCGGATCATGATCGGCGTTGGCGTAGCTATGCTGGCGTTGTCTTGGGCCGGCGTGGTGCTGCTGCGCCGCCGTGGTGCGGGCAACATGCCAAAACTTGTTCTGCTGGCCTTTACCGGCATGACCTTTGGCGGCTGGATCGCAACCCTCGCGGGCTGGTACACCACCGAAATCGGGCGCCAGCCGTGGCTGGTTCAAGGGGTGCTGAGCACCAAGGATGCGGTCAGCGATGTGCCTGCCGGCATGGTCCTTGGCACGCTGATCGCCTACCTCGTGATCTACCTTGCCCTGATCGTCGCCTACATCAGCGTCATCCTGTATTTGGCCCGCAAGGCCAGCAAGGGTCAGCCATTGTCCAAACGCGATTATCCGCGTGGCGGCGAGGCCGAAGTTTACGCAATGCAGCCCGGAGAATAGCAGATGGAATTGTTTGGAGATCCGGCCGTTTGGCTGCCGTGGACATTCGCCGCCCTGATGGGCGTTTCAATCCTGATCTACGTGATTTTGGACGGCTTCGATCTGGGTGTCGGCCTGCTGATGCCCTTGGCAGATGACGACGAAAAAGACCGGCTTGTGGCCTCGATCGGGCCGTTCTGGGACGCGAATGAAACGTGGCTGGTGCTGGCGATTGGCTTGTTGCTGGTGGCCTTCCCCCCTGCCCACGGGATTATCCTGACGGCGCTGTACCTGCCGGTGTTCATCATGCTAGTCGGCTTGATCCTGCGCGGTGTGTCGTTCGAATTTCGCGCCAAGGCACCGATTGCCCAAAAACCAAAATGGAATGCTGCGTTTTTTGTAGGGTCGCTGATGGCGTCGATGTCCCAAGGGTTCATGCTGGGCATGTACGTGATGGGGCTGACCTGGACGTGGGCGCATGTTGGCTTTGCGATGCTGACCGCGATTTTCCTGACGGTTGGATACAGCTTTATCGGCGCGGCGTGGCTGATTGGCAAAACCGAAGGGCGTTTGCAATCCCACGCGGTGCGCTGGACCAAAGGCGGCATTTGGGGCCTGATCCTCGGGATTGGTGCGATCTCGCTGGCGACCCCGTTCGTCAGCATCCGCATCTTTGACAAGTGGTTCAGCTTGCCCGAGGCGTTGTATCTTGCGCCATTGCCCATCGTTTCGGCCGCACTGGTCGCCTACATCTGGTGGGAATTGCGCAATCTACCGCGATCAGATGATCGCCGTGCGTGGGGTCCATTCATCGCCGCTGCAACCTTGTTCATCTGCGCCTTTGTCGGCATGGCCTATTCGTTCTACCCCTATGTGGTGCCAGAAAAGCTGACGATCTACGAATCCGCCTCGGCCCCTGAAAGCCTGTTCATCATCCTGATCGGAACGCTGTGGGTGCTGCCTGCAATCCTCGGCTACACGATCCTGTCCTACTACATTTTCCGCGGTAAAGCGTCAGATCTAAAGTACGACATTCAGGAACAGGTCGCGAATGAAGAGGCAACCTAGCGGCGGGTCTTAAAGAAATCCGTCAGTAAGGTGCGGGATGCTTCAGCGTCGATGCCGTCATACACCTCGGGGGCGTGATGGCATTGGGCGTGGGTGAAAATCCGCGCGCCAACTGTGACACCGCCGGATTTCGGATCATCGGCCCCGAAATACAGCCGTTTGATCCGCGCATTGCTGATCGCCGCGGCGCACATCGGGCAAGGTTCCAGCGTCACGTACAGATCGTGATCGTTCAACCGCTCTGCCCCGATCGAAGCGCAAGCAGCGCGGATCGCCAAAACTTCGGCGTGGGCCGTCGGGTCGTTCAATTCGCGCGTGCGGTTGCCCGCAGATGCCACGATTTGCCCGCCCGCGGACACGATCACCGCGCCCACAGGCACTTCGCCGCGCGCACCGGCCAGCCGCGCTTGTTCCAGTGCATCACCCATGAAAGATCGAAAAACCATGCCCCATCTGCCACCAACATAGGCGCTTTCGCAAGACTGCCAGATAGGCTAGGTGCAACATCATGAGCACAGATACCCCAAAAGACGCCCCAAAGGGTGACCGTATCGCCAAGGTTTTAGCCCGCGCAGGCGTGGCCAGTCGGCGTGATGCAGAGCGCATGATCGAAGCCGGTCGTGTCTTTATGAACGGCACCAAAGTCGAGCGCGCCGCGCTGAACGTGCTGCCCAGCGACAACATCACTGTCGATGGCAAGCCGATCTCGGAGCCCGAACCAGAACGTCTGTGGCTGTATCACAAGCCCGTCGGTCTGGTCACATCGGACCGCGACGAAAAGGGCCGCAAGACGATTTACGACGACATGCCCGACGATCTGCCGCGCGTGATCTGCGTGGGGCGGCTCGATATCAACTCCGAA
This sequence comes from Ascidiaceihabitans sp., assembly GCA_029251465.1. Classification (GTDB taxonomy): domain Bacteria; phylum Pseudomonadota; class Alphaproteobacteria; order Rhodobacterales; family Rhodobacteraceae; genus Ascidiaceihabitans. The sequence goes on along the minus strand of JAQXDI010000001.1, from coordinate 38,989 downwards.
GGATTGCTGTTGCTGACGAACGACGGCGGCATCAAACGCAAGCTGGAATTGCCGTCAACAGGTTGGCTGCGTCGCTACCGTGTGCGCATCAAAGGGCGCCCGACGGACGAAACATTTGCGCCTTTGCGCCGTGGCATCACGGTTGACGGCGAAACATTCCAGCCGATGCAAATCCAGCTGGACCGCCAGCAAGGGGCGAACGCATGGCTGACGGTTGGTCTGCGCGAAGGCAAAAACCGTGAAATTCGCCGCGCCATGATGGACATCGGCCTCAGCGTGAACCGTCTGATCCGCATCAGCTATGGCCCCTTTCAGTTGGGTGATCTGAAACCCGGCGGCGTCGAGGAAATCCGGCGCAAGGTCATGCGTGATCAGTTGGGCATGGAAGATCTGGAACAAAACCCGCAAGGCACGGCGCAAAAGAAGCAGGTCAAACGCGTGCGCAAAGAACCAATTTCGCGCAAACCATCGGAACAAGGGCGCACGCGCAACATGGCCCGTTCAGAGGCGGATCGCAAAGCCGGGTACGTGCGCGGTGAAAAACCAACCGGAAAACCGAACGGCAAGCCATTGGGCAAACCGTCTGGAAAGCCCAGCGGCAGACCCGGCGGTCGTCCCGCTGGCAAGCCAAAACGTTAAGTAAAACAACCTAAAATTGCGCTCAGAGGGTACTTTATCGGCGTCTTTCCCCTTTGAGCGCTGTTTGCATTCGCATATTCCTGCGATAAGTGGCCTGACGCGCCACAGCGCACAGAACATTCTACGGGGAATAAAATGGCCGATCTGCTGACTATCGAAAATCTGGGCAACCTGCTTATGCTGTGCTTTTTGCAAGCTGTGCTGGGCTTTGACAACTTGCTGTACATCAGCATCGAGAGCCAACGTGCACCGGTTGCACAACAAGCGTCCGTGCGGCGCTGGGGCATCATAATCGCGGTCGCTCTGCGGGTGGTTTTGCTGTTTGTGATGATCCGTTTGATCGACGCGATGGCCGAACCGTTTGTCGTGCTTGACTGGACGGGTGTGATCACTGGCGGCATCAACTTTGCCACCTGCGTCTTTGTGATTGGCGGTATTTTCATCATGTACACAGCCGTCAAAGAAATCGGCCACATGCTGACCATTCACAATCTTGATACAGATGTTGAGCAAAAGTCTGGCAAATCCGCAATGCAGGTTGTTGTCATGATCGTCATCATGAACCTGATCTTTTCGTTTGATTCCGTGCTGTCGGCGCTGGCGATCACCGATGTGTTCCCGATCCTGGCTGCGGCAATTCTGTTGTCGGGCCTTGCCATGCTGTTGCTGGCTGACGGTGTTACCCAATTCCTTGAATCCAACCGCATGTACGAAGTCCTTGGGCTGTTCATCTTGTTGATCGTCGGCGTTGTTTTGATCGGCGAAGCGGGCCAAGCGGCGGCGCATGCCATGCACGACGACACGTTGGCGCTGCGTCTGTTTGGCTACGAAGTGATCCCGATGTCCAAGACAACCTTCTACTTTTCGGTTCTGGTTTTGGTCGCGGTCGAGGTCATCCAATCGGGCTACACCCGCAAACTCAACGCAGAGCGGCGCACAGGTGCCAAGCACTAAACGCGCTTCAATCTGGCGCGATGCACAATCGCTTCCTATAGTTGCGCAAATGCTCTGAGGGGGGCTTATGACACCAACGTCGCTACAAAAAATCGCATTCGCCGCACTTCTGGTGCTGATGTTCGGTGTAACCACCGGCTGGCTCGGAGGGCTGTAAACGATATGGCACATCGATACGGTGGAAAATTTAGCCCCGACGGGCAGTCCCAAGACCTAAACACGCCACAAGACGGGGCCTATACGCGCGCCAAAGTGGACCCGGTTGGGGCCAAGGCAAACCTGCTGTTCATTCCGGCAATTCCGATGGTGTTCATGTCCTTGAACGACGGGGCAATCGGGCTGACGGTCGGGCTGATTTCGGCCGGCATTCTGACGCTGGCTGCGTGGTTACTGCGTGGCGGCTTGCAGGCCGAGGCGGAATACAACGCCCGCCGTGTTGCCCGCCGCCCTGCCCTGCCCCGCAAGGTGATTTCGTCCGTGTTGACAGGCGTTGGCATTGCGCTGGCGGCCTATCGATCCGAGCCCGGTTTGGTGGCCCCCATTTTGTACGGTGCCGCCGCGATGGGTTTGCACATGGCAGCCTTTGGGTTTGATCCGATGAAATCCAAAGGCATGGAAGGCGTCGATACCTTTCAACAAGATCGCGTAGCGCGGGTTGTGGACGAAGCCGAGCGTCACTTGGGCGCAATGAACGACGCAATGCTGCGCGCCGGTGATCGCCAGATGGAACAGCGCCTCGAGGCGTTCCAACTTAAGGCGCGCGATCTGATCCGCACCGTCGAAGAAGACCCGCGTGATCTGACAGCAGCCCGCAAATATCTGGGCGTCTATTTGATGGGTGCGCGCGATGCGACCATCAAATTCGCAGACGTCTATAGCCGTACGAAAGACGCCAAAGCCCGCACCGACTACGCGGCCTTGCTGGACGATCTGTCCACAAACTTTGACGCACGAACCAAGAAATTGCTGCTGGATGACCGCAGCGATTTAAATATTGAAATTGACGTGCTGCGGGATCGTTTGCAGCGCGAAGGCGTGACGCTACCGTCCGCTGACGACCATTAAGGAGTACCATTATGTCTGATACCATCCGCCAAAAAGCCCAAGAAACGCTGGCGCAAATCGAAGAAGTCACTGCCGTCGCATTGCGCGAACCAGTGGAGGCGACCGCTATCGTGCCATTGGCGCAGGCCGACGCGCCGGTCAGTGCCGCGATCCGCAAACGCATGGACGAAATCGACATGACGGACACGCAGTCCATCGTGTCCTTCGGATCCGGCGCGCAGGCAGAACTGCAAGTCATTTCGCAATCCATGTTGCAAGACGTGCGCAACAAAGACGTGGGCCCAGCCGGCGATTCACTGCGCAACATCGTCACCACGATCCGTGGCTTTTCGGTATCCGAACTTGACGTGCGCCGCAAACGCAGCTGGTGGGAAAAACTGATTGGTCGCGCGGCCCCTTTCGCCAAATTCACCGCGAAATTCGAAACCGTCCAAGGCCAGATCGACAAGGTCACAGACGATCTTTTGGGTCACGAGCATACGTTGCTGAAGGACATCAAAAGCCTTGATGTTCTGTACGAGAAGACGCTGGATTTTTACGACGAACTGGCGCTGTACATCTCTGCGGGTACCGAAAAACTTGAGGAATTGGACACAAAAACCATTCCTGCCAAGGCTAAAACAGTCGATAAAGCCAAGGAAAGCGATCAGGTTATGGTCGCCCAGGAATTGCGCGATCTGCGCGCGGCCCGTGACGATCTGGAACGCCGTGTTCACGATCTGAAATTGACGCGCCAAGTGACGATGCAGTCGCTGCCGTCGATCCGTTTGGTCCAGGAAAACGACAAATCACTGGTCACCAAGATCAACTCGACGTTGGTCAACACTGTGCCGCTTTGGGAAACGCAATTGGCCCAAGCCGTGACGATCCAACGCTCTGCCGAGGCGGCCGTTGCTGTGCGTGCAGCCAATGATCTGACCAACGAATTGCTGACGTCGAATGCTGCCAACCTGCGCACATCCAACAAGATGATCCGCGAAGAAATGGAGCGCGGCGTGTTCGACATCGAAGCGGTCAAACAGGCAAACGCAGACCTGATCGGCACCATCGAAGAATCGCTGCAAATCGCGGACGAAGGCAAAGCCAACCGTGCCGCCGCAGAGGTCGAGCTGAAGAAAATGGAATCCGATCTGCGTGACACTTTGGCCTCGGCCAAAGCGCGCAAAGACGGCGTCGGCGACACCGCCGGCACTGCGGTTCCAAGCTAAGCATCGCGGGCGTGGCGGGATCCATCAAACGGTTCGGTATAGGTGCAGCTTTGGGTTGCAACTGTGCTTTGGCCGCTTGCGATGTGCCGCCCCCCGTTACGCCCGTTTTGATCCCTAAATCACGGCCCGCGGTCGCAGCGCCAATCAAGGTTGCGCAGGCGACATCAGAAAAAAGCGCCGCCCTTAGAAGCCAGTTGCGCGCCGTTCAATCCTCGCAGCTGACCAACGGATTGCTACTCCAAGACGGCGGTGGTCCGGATACCCCGTTTGATGCAGAAATGCTGGTGCGCAATTTCAAACGGCTCGCGTTTTTCAACGAATATTTCACACCAGGAACGCCCCAAGGTGTGCCCGGACAATTGCGTCGCTGGGAAAAACCGATCCGTTTCGAGGTGCAATTCGGCGCATCGGTTCCCGCCTCGCAACGCCGCGCAGACCACGCTGATGTCGCCGCCTACGCCCAGCGTTTGTCGAAACTGACAGGCCACCCGATCTCGATGTCCGGTCCTGCGAATTTTTACGTCCTGTTTGTCGGCGAGGACGATCGCGCCGCAACCATCGACGCTCTTGTCGGCCGATTGCCGGGTGTGCGCGCCGAAAGCCTCGCATCCTTGCGCAACCTTAGCCCCGACATTTACTGCGCGGTCGCCACCTATTCAGAGCGCCGCGGCTCCAGCGTTTACGACAGCGCCGTGGCCGTCATTCGCGCCGAAAACCCAGACCTGCTGCGCCTGTCCTGCATTCACGAAGAATTGGCACAAGCGATGGGCCTCGCCAACGACAGCCCCGATGCGCGCCCGTCGATCTTTAACGATGACGACGAATTTGCCTTGCTGACCGCGCATGACGAACGGTTGTTGCAAATGCTGTATGATCCACGTCTGCGCACGGGCATGACCATGTCGCAAGCGGACCCGATATTGCGTGTAATCGCAAAAGAACTGATATTAGGGCCGGTCTAATCCGTCCCCCAAAAGGAGAAACCTGCCATGGGTATTTTTGATTTTCTAAGCGGTGAATTCATCGACGTCATCGCATGGACGGACGACAGTCGTGACACGATGGTGTCCCGTTTTGAACGTGAAGGCCACGAAATCAAATACGGTGCCAAGCTGACGGTCCGCGAAGGCCAAGCGGCCGTTTTTGTGCACGAAGGGCAATTGGCAGACGTCTTTTCCCCCGGTCTTTACATGCTCGAGACCAACAACTTGCCGATCATGACGACCTTGCAGCACTGGGATCACGGGTTCAAATCGCCGTTCAAATCCGAAATTTACTACGTGAACACCACCCGTTTCAACGATCTGAAATGGGGCACAAAAAACTCGATCATCTGCCGCGATCCCGAATTTGGCCCCGTGCGCTTGCGCGCCTTTGGCACCTACTCGGTCAAAGTCACGGACCCTGCACGTTTCTTGACCGAAATCGTCGGCACCGATGGTGATTTCACCATGAACGAAATCAGCTTTCAGATCCGCAACATCATCGTGCAGGCGTTTTCGCGCACCATCGCAAAATCCGGCATTCCGGTAATGGACATGGCTGCAAACACCCGTGAATTGGGCAAGCTGGTCGGCAAAGACATCGAGGCACAATTGGCTGAATACGGTCTGAGCCTGCCCGAGTTGTACATCGAAAACATCTCGCTGCCGCCTGCGGTTGAGGCAGTAATGGACAAGCGATCGTCCATGGGCGTGATCGGAAATCTGAACGAATACATGCAGTTCCAAGCCGCCGAAGCGTTGGGGCGCGACGGCGCAGGCGCTGCTGCAATCCAAGCAGGCATGGGCGCAGGTCTGGGCATGCAAATCGGCCAATCGGCCGCAGGGGCCGGTCCATGGGGCGCGCGGCCGGCCAATGCAGCACCCGCCGCAATGGCACCACCACCGCCACCCGTCGAACACGTCTGGCACATCGCCGAAGGAGGCAACACTACCGGCCCGTTTTCCAAAGCGCGCCTTGGCCGCATGGCAACCGACGGTGATCTGACCCGCGAAACCTACGTCTGGACCCAAGGTCAGGACGGCTGGATGAAGGCCGAAGATGTGCGCGAATTGGCGCAATTGTTCACGATTTTGCCACCGCCCCCACCGGGTGCATGATCGGGAGATGGACGCGACAAACATATCTTGGCGGGATCGTTTTCGCCAAGGCATGCCAACCCGTCGCGCCACACTAAAAGCGCTGCATTGGGTGATGGTGCCCCTGTTAATCTGGTTCTTGTTGGTCAAACCCAAAGACGTGACGCCGTTTGGGCCGACAGCCTTTCAAATCCATTCGATTCTAGCCCTCGTTTTTGTAACGCTGTCGCTGCTTTGGTTTGCTGACATGATGCGGCGCGGGTTGGCCAGCAGGCCGGGTCCAAAGCTGACAGGATGGCTACGCCCCCTACACCTTTGGATGCATCGCGTGTTGATTTGGGGGTTGTTCTTTGTGGCTGTGACGGGCTTTTTGCTGGGGCTGACATCTTCGATTGTGCTGAAGGCCGGTGGGTTTCTTCCGATTGCCCCACCCCTTGGACTGGCGCAGGCCAATCAGATCGTCGGCACCATTCACATCGTAGAATTCTATGCGCTTGGCGTGATTGCAGGCGGTCATGTGTTGTTCCATATCTGGCGGCATTACCGGCTGAAAGACAACGCGCTGCGCATCATGGTGCCCAAACGGTTTCACGCTTACCTCTAAGCACCGCCTGCGATAGCCTGCGTCCAAGATATCAGCGAGCCAGCCAATATGACCGATCACGCGCCCATCAGCGAACACCGTTTTCCCTGCGACAATTGCGGGGCGGATTTTCGATTTGATCCCACCACGGGCGGGCTGGCGTGTGATCACTGCGCCAACACCTCGAGCATCGGAACCGCGACTGGCACGGTGACAACCATTCGCGAACTGGATTTGCGCAGCGCCATCGAGGCCAAACTACCGCAATCTGAAATCGAAGAAACCCGGGTGTCCAAATGCCCGAACTGCGCCGCCCAAATAGAGCTAAGCGAGACGGCGCATGCGGCAGAATGCCCGTTTTGTGCGACCCCCGTCGTCACCGACACAGGCGTGCACCGCCACATCAAACCACGTGGGTTGCTGCCCTTCGCTCTAGAGGAAGAAACCGCGCGCGACGCCATGACCAAATGGTTGGGGCGGCTCTGGTTTGCGCCAAACGGGCTAAAAGACTACGCGCGCAAAGGCCGTCGCATGCAGGGCATTTACGTGCCCTACTGGACCTTCGATGCGGATACGAAATCGCGCTACTCAGGCGAACGCGGCACTGTGTATTACGAAACCCGAACCGTGATGCGCGACGGAAAACGCCAGCAAGTTCAAGTGCCCAAAGTGCGCTGGAATGGCGTCAAAGGCCGCGTCGCGCGTTTCTTTGATGACGTGTTGGTGCTGGCCTCAACATCCCTGCCAAAGCGGTTCACCGATGGATTAGAGCCGTGGGATTTGTCCGCCATGGAACCCTACAGCCCTGAATATCTCGCCGGTTTTCGCGCCGAAGGCTACAGCATTGAATTGCAAGACGGCTTTGCCGAAGCCCGCGCCTACATGGACCGCGTGATCGAGCGCGACGTCAAATTCGACATCGGCGGAGATCGCCAACGCATTCACCAACTCGACACCGAATTGGGCAACCTGACGTTCAAACACATCTTGCTGCCGGTCTGGCTGGCCGCCTACAAATACCGTGGGAAAACCTATCGTTTCGTGGTGAACGGGCGCACAGGACGGGTGCAGGGCGAACGCCCCTATTCCGGTGTCAAAATTGCAATTGCCGTGATTGTCGGGGCGCTGGTCGCCGCCGCAATCGGCTACGGAGTAGCTTTGAACCAATGACTGATTTTGACGCCTTTGATCGCATCTTGACCGCCCGTCATTCGTGCCGTGCATTCCTGCCAGATCCGGTGGCGCAGGATGTTGTGCATGACATCGTGACGGCCGCGCAAAAGGTTCCATCGTGGTGCAACGCCCAGCCTTGGCACCTGACAATCACGGCAGGCGACGCAACCGAAAATTTCCGCCAGGCGCTTTATGCCCACGCGTTGTCGACGCCGCCGCAACCTGACATCGAATGGCCAAAAGGCTACCCAGGCGTCTACAACGAACGGAGACGGGCTTGCGGCTTTCAGCTGTATGATGCGGTTGGCATCGAAAAGGGTGACCGACCGGCCTCGGCCAAACAAATGATGGAAAATTATCACTTTTTTGGCGCACCCCACGTGGCAATCGTCACCAGCCCTGCGGATTTGGGGGCGTACGGCGGCGTCGATTGCGGTGGCTTTGTCGCGGCATTTACACTGGCGGCACAGGCCAAAGGATTGGGCAGCATCGCCCAAGCGGCCATCGCGGCCCACGCCCCAATGGTGCGCGATCACTTCGACCTACCAGCTGACCGACTGGTCCTATGCGCCATTTCGTTTGGCTATGCTGACACCACCCATCCCGCCAACGGGTTCCGCACGGATCGGGCAGACACCACCGACGTCATCGACTGGCGCACAACATGAGAGCCGTCGTACAAAGGGTCGCCCAAGCCCGCGTCGACGTTGACGGCGAAACGGTCGGGTCCTGTGACGCAGGCGCGCTGATCTTGGTCTGCGCAATGCCCGACGATGATCTTGATTGCGTGCGCGGGCTCGCGGCTAAAATCGCCAAACTGCGCATTTTCAAGGACGAGGCCGGCAAGATGAACCTGTCGCTGGTTCAATCGGCTGGCAGCGCTTTGGTCGTGTCGCAATTCACGCTGGCTGCTGACACGTCACGCGGCAACAGGCCGGGGTTTTCCGGGGCGGCAAAGCCGGGTGACGCACGAACCTTGTACTTGCATTTTGCGGACTGCTTGCGCGATTTGGGTATCACAACCGAGACCGGAAAATTCGGCGCGGACATGCAAGTGCATCTGGTCAACGACGGGCCGGTGACGATCTGGTTGGACAGCGACGCCTGACCTGAAGGGCTATGGTTCGTGGAATGCTTCGCGCGATTTATACAAAGGCTTGAGCAAGTATTGCATGACCGTTTTTGACCCTGTGTGCAGCTCGACTGAGGCCTGCATGCCGGGGCGGATCGCGATGGATGCCTGACGCTGTGTCAGGTTGTCCACGTCTACGCGCAGCGTCACTTTGTAGTGTGGATTGCCGTCCGCATCGCTCGAATTTTCGTCCTTGAACGTATCCGCCGAGATCAATTTAACTTCACCCTTTAGCGTTCCGTAAATCGTGTAGTCGTAGGCCGACAGCTTGATTGTAGCCTCTTGGCCCGGACGCACGTTGGCGATGTTTTCCGGGGACACACGGGCCTCGACAAACAGTTCTTCGTCCAGCGGAATGATCTGCAAAATCTCTTCGCCCGGACGCACAACGCCGCCAATTGTAGTGACGCTTAAATTGTTCACAATGCCCTTCATCGGGGACAGTAAAACTGTGCGGCTTAGCTGGTCCATGCTGCCCTTAAGCGCTTGGCGCAGCGTGCCAATTTCCTTGAGCGTGTCAGAGTAGGATTGCGCGCGATCCAGTTCCGTTTGCGTCATGATTTCGTCCAGAACACTGCGGGCATCAGCGTGGGTTTTGCGCACACGGGTCACTTCGATCAGCGACACGATGTTGCGCTCCAACAAGTCCTCAAGCAGGGCGCGTTCTTTGGCCGCTTGATCGAGCACGCGCTGAGCGCCTTCGCGGCGGATCACAAAATCGGATTGACGTGCTTGCAGCAACGCACGTTCAGAAGAAACGAAGCCGGGCGTGCGGCGCGCGAGTTCTTCGGGCACGGTGAAATCAAACTGGCCGGCCAGCTCTGCCTCTAGGCGCAAACGGCGTACATCAAGCGCTGTGATCTGATCACGCAGATCATCGACGGCAGATTTGAACTGCGTGCCGTGCAGACGCGCCAACACATCGCCGCTCTCGACGACGTCGCCTTCTTTGACCGACAGTTCGGCCAGAATGCCGCCTTCGAGGTTTTGAATAATTTGCGGACGTGAGGACGAAATCATCGACCCTTCGGCGCGCACAATTTCATCGACCCACGCAAATGCAGCCCAGAGCAGGAAAACAACAACCGTCGCAAGGCTAAGCCAAATGACCATGCTAGGTCCGCGCAATTGCACGTTCAATTGCGCGTTCAGATTGGTCTGGCTTGCAGCGCTCATGCGACCGATCCCTTCATCGGAACGACGATGCCGGTTTGGCCGAGGTGCGCCAGAACCGCGTCACGTGGGCCGTCGACTGCCATGCGTCCGTTTTGCAACAAAAGCGTGCGGTTGGTCAGCGCCAAAATCGGGGCGCGGTGCGTGGCGATGATCGCTGTGCGCCCATGCATCCAGGTATCCAGACGCGACACCAAATTGGCCTCCAGCGTTTGATCAAGGGCCGCAGTCGGTTCATCCAGCAGGCAAATCTTGGGGTCTTGTAGCCACAAACGGGCCCACCCGATGGACTGGCGTTGTCCGATCGACAGCCCTCGGCCGCCATCCAAAATTTCCAAATCCAAGCCCTTGTGGTGGCCTTTGACAAAGGGACCGAGGCCCGCAAATTCCAATGCTTCGGTCAGACGTTTGTCGTCACGTTCCAGCATCGTCAGGTTCAGGTTGTCGCGCAGGGTGCCGGAAAACAGGCGTACGTCTTGGCCCAGATAACCGATCAGACGGCGCAAGTCGCGCGGTTCGATCTGGCTCATCTCGGTGCCGTCGATCAGGATGCGGCCCTTCGTGGGGGCGTACAGACCGCTGAGCAATTTCAGGAACGACGATTTGCCAGAGCCGTTGGACCCAAGGATCGCAACGCGCTGGCCCGGCAAAATCGCGACGCCCGGAATGTCCAATGTCGGCGCGCCGTCATCTTCGTAGCGGAACGTCATCTCGCGCAGCTCAAAATGCCCATCAAGGGTTTCGCGGCGCAAATACGTGCGGTTTTCGTCAGCATCCTGTTGCGACATCGCAATCGCATCCAAGCCGTCCAACGCCGTTTTCACATTGCCCCAGCGCGCCATTGTGCCGGCCAACTGCGTCAGCGGGCCCAATGTGCGCGAGGTCAAAATGCCGACCGCAATGATCGACCCCACCGTGAATTGACCGGCGAAGACGAGGTAAGTCCCGACGATCACGGCAGCTACGTACGTGGCTTGCTGAACACCCTGGCTCCAGAAGGAAAGAACCGAGGCCAGCTTGCGTTGATCTGATGATTTCATCGCGCTTAGTGTGGTCAGCTCGGACCACAAGCGCATCACGCGGTCTTCGCCGCGCTGGGTTTTGACTGTGTCACGCTCAAAGATCGCTTCGTGCAACAGGCGCGATGATTTGGCTGATGCCCCTTGGGTTTCGGCCGTCAGCTGCATCATTTTCTTTTGCATGAAAAACCCGGGAACAACCATCAGGATGCCGCCCAGAACCAACACCCAAACCACGTTGCCCGCGATGGATGCAACCAGCAGCAAGAACACAAAGATGAACGGAATGTCAGCAATTGTGCCGATGGTAGAGGCGGTAAAAAATTCGCGTACCGATCCGAATTCGCGCATCGCAGAAAACGTCATCGACGGGCTTTGCCCCCGCGCGTCAGAGCGCATGCCCAACACGCGCCCCATCAGGATCGACAGGACCGACAGTTCGATCTGGCGCCCTGCCCCGTCCATCAAACGCGCACGCGCAATTTTCAAAAACGCTTCCATCAGCAGTGCAAGACAGGCCCCTGCAGCCAAGACCCAAAGCGTGGCTTCCGACTGATGCGGGATCACGCGGTCATAGACCTGCAGGGAAAACAGCGCGACAGCAACGGCCAAAAGATTGGCGACAAATGACCCCAAGGCCACTTCCATTAACTGACGTTTGAATTTGTGAAATTCACCCCAAAACCAATGCGCAGGCGCGGCTTCGGTCTTGTGGGTTTTGGCAACGGTTTGCAGCGGCGCTTCGGCGCGCACAACGAGACCAGCAAAGAACGGTTCGAAATCTGCAATCGGCACATGGGCGCGATTGTCGGTGCAGGTTTTGTCGTAAATAACCAGATCGCCGCGCGATTGACCCAGCACAAGGATCACCTGACCGCTGGTCATGTAGGCCAGCGCGGGCCATTGATCGGCGGTGAAATGCTGCACGGTGCTGACTTGGGTCAAGCACCCGATAGCCTTGAGCCCGTCCGCGATTGCACCTGCCTCAACGGCGTCGCTGGCCCCTTCAGAGGTGCCAAGGCTGATCGCGTCAAACGCGTCTGATTGCAGCGCTTCGATCCCCAGAATTCCGGCGTAGGTCACGGCCAATTCGGCGCGCGCCTTGACCCGATCCGCGTGGGTGCTGGTGTTGTTTGCTTTTGGGGCCTGAACCTTTGGCGACGCCGTGATGCGGCCCTGATTGCCGTTGGTGATCGTCAGCGTAAAGGGCTGCTTTGACATTAAATCAGCTCCCCGTCCGCAAGCACTCCTAGGATCCGCGCCATTTCTATGCGCAGGGTTGCGGCCTCGTATTTCAGACTGACTTCGGCCTCTTGGGCGCGGGCAAATGTTTCGTAAACGCCCACCACATCCATGACCTGACGTTGTCCGGCCTTGTATTGCGCTTGGAATAGATCAAGGTTGTTTTTGGCTTGCGCCGTCAACCCGCTGGCCTCGCCCGCTTGACGGGATTTGGCGGCAATCTGGCTTTCTAATTTACGCAATGCGCGGTTTGAATCCTCAACTGCTTGCGTAACGCGGCGACCGACGGCCTCAGAGGCGACCTCGATTGCACGCAGACGCGCAGGTGTGCCAAGACCAAGGCTTGCGCCACCCGCATTCACAGCAATTCCACCGTTTTTCCCGACCGTGCCTTGCAGGTTCACACCCGGCAATTGGCCCGCGCGCTCAACCTTGGCAGCCGCAATATCGCGGGTCTTTTCAGCTTCGGCTTTGGTGACGCCCAGGGGCTGCGCGGAACTGGCGCTGACGGACAAAGCAGTCAGGCCGCGCACGTCATTCAGCGGGTGAATGGACATCGCGTTCAACTCGGCGATGGCGCTGCGTGTGGCTTCGCGGTTTGTCGTGTGGCTGGCACGGATTTCGCCCAGCTTTTGACGGATGATGTTCAGATCGGACATGTCCGACACACCGCCGCGCACGCGCTCGGACATGATGTATTCGAAATGCGCCATGTCTTCGAGCGTGGTTTCGGACAACGCTGCTTTTTCGCGCCCCTCAGCGGCGGCCAAATATAGGCCCAACGCTGTTGCGGCCCGATCATTGGTGTCAACGGACAAGGCGACAGCGGCGACTTCGACGTCAGCCTTGGCGTATTCGCGTTCGCCTTTTTTGCGGCCATTGTCGAACAACACCTGATCAACAACCAGATTGACGATAACGTCAGATAGGCTGGTCAGGCTGATTGACGGACCAACCGTTGGCAGCCAGTTTTTGCTGGCCGCCTCAGCGCGCAGACGTGCTGCACGCAAATCGGATTCAGCCGAGCGCGCGTTGGCCGCCAAAACTGCGCCTGTCACTTGATCATACGCACTGTCACTTGGTACCGCGGATTTGCGTGCCACAAGACTGTTGATCACCGTACTTTCGGCGTTCAATGCGCTGTCATATTTGGTGGAAGTGCTTGCAAATACCGTCTGTGTTGGCGTCGGCGTTTCCACCGCAACACCCACATCCGGTGATTTCAAACGCGACACAAAACCTGCCCCGCCTGCATCTGTCAAACAGCCGCTTAACCCTATTGATGCTGCGAATAACGCCGCAGCCCGTACGAAACAATGCCCCATGTCCTGCCCTTAACGTAGCCGGTACTTATGTACTTTTATCTTTATCGGGCGCGGTTTGGTTGCCCATCCGCGCCTCGATTTTTGTTATTCAGCCTTAGCCGATCACGCCTGTATTAACCGTGATGTCGTCATCAATCAGCACTGTGCCTGCGCCCAGGCTGTAGACGTCGTAGGTTTGCCCATCATGCGTGATCGAACCGGTTTGGTTCGCGCCTGTGATCGTCACTTCGTCGTCGCCGCCGCCTTTTACCGTCAGCGTATCGGTGCCATCGGCCAAGCCGACCAGCTGCGCTTCGGTGATCGACAGATGTGCTTCTTCGGCGAACTGTAGATCGACCGTTTCGATCTGGTAGTTGCCCAAGCTGGCGTTCGACATATCGACCCCGGAATTCGCGCTTTCGTCATCGAGCACAACATAGGTGCCTGATGCGTTGCCCGCACTGTCCGTAGAAGAAACGATCAAATGTGACCCGTCCGGCACTTCGGAGTTGAACGAAAAGTTCGTCTCGCCGATTTGCGGGATGTCGATTTGCGTCGCGGACACTTCGGTGATGGACCCGTCTGCGTTAACTTGTGCAACGCTCAGATCATCGGCGCTAAATTCCGTGGAAATCCCGCGGATGCCGTCGCCGTCACGTGTGTAGGATGCGATGACCGGGCCGTCTGGTGCGTCCGTATCGATTGCCAACGTGTCAGAGATCGTCGCCGTGTTGCCCACCGCGTCTGTCGCCATCACTGTGATGTCTGCGTCATAAGACCCTGCCGCAATGGCAGAGGCCGGGATCGCAATGCTCCAGTTGCCGGCAGCATCGACGTTTGCGGCTAATGTTGTGCCTTCAAAATCAACCATGACGGTAGACCCCGGCTCCACTTGGCCTGACAAGTTGATGCCATCGCTGGCTTCCGCTTGGTTCACGACGTTGTCGCCTTCAACCGGTGCCGAAGACAGGTTTAGTTGGTTGACCAACGTGTCGACCTGAACGGTGCTGGCAACAGAATCGACGTTGCCTGCTGCATCGGTGGTTGTTGCTGTGATATCAGCAACATAGGTGCCCGGTGCGATTTCGCTCGCGGCAAAGTTTGCCTGCCAAACACCGTTCGGGTTGGTCACGACAGAATGTGTCACGCCACCCATAGTCACCTGAACAATCGCGCCTGCGTCGGATGTACCGGACAGAACAACACCGTCTGATGCTTCAACTGCGTTGATCACATCGTCGGTTTCAATCGGGTTGCTGCTGATGGTCAAGGACCCGGCTTCGGTGTCGACATTAACCGTCTGGGTGATGGTTGATGTGTTGCCCGCTGCGTCCGTTGCCGTGGCAACCATGTCTGTCGAATAGGTGCCCGGTGCCAATTGGCTCGCGCTGTATGTCGCGGTCCAGCTGCCGTCGGCATTGACCATCGCGACTTGCGTCACGCCGCCCAGAACAACTGAAACGGTTGACCCTGCTTCGGCGTTGCCTGTCACGATCAGACCTGATTGTGCCTCGGTTGCGTTGATCACGCCGTCCGCGCCGCCGGATGTGGATGTGTAGCCGAACGTGTTCACAAATGTGTCGACCTGGATCGTGCCAGTGGATGCAGACACGTTGCCGTTGGCGTCTGTGGCAACGGCCGTGACGGTCGCCTCATATTCGCCGGTAGCAATGGCGGATGGTGGGAAATCCACGCTCCAGTTGCCATTTGCATCGACTGTCGCCGCCAATGTTGTTGACCCAAAGGTCACGTCAACCGTAGATCCCGCCTGCGCGGTGCCAGTCAGCGTGACGCCTGCTGCTTGCTCGGCACCGTTGATGGTACCGTCGCCTGCAACTGTGCTTGTTGAAACAGAGACTTCGCTGATTGTGTCAACGTGGATCGTGCCAGTTGTTGTGGCCGAATTGCCGTTGGCTTCTGTCGCAACAGCGGTAACTGTCGCGTCGTATTCGCCCGTTGCGATGGCAGAGGATGGGAAAACCACGCTCCAGACACCTTGGGAATCCACCACCGCAGGCAGGGTTGTGCCGCCAAAAGTCACGTCGACGGTTGATCCCACTTGCGCGGTGCCTGTCAACGTCACGCCTGCGGCCTGCTCGGCCGCGTTGATCGTGCCGTCGCCTGCTGTGGTGTTGGTTTCGATAGTCACTTCGCTGATCGTGTCGATCACAATCGTCGCTGTGGTTGTTGACGCGTTGCCAATGGCATCCGTCGCAACAATTGTCATTTCAGAGGTGTATTCACCCGCCGCAAACGTGCCCGCAGGCCACGTCACTGTCCAGCTGCCGTCTTCGCCGATGGTTGTGGTTTGCGTGTGCTCGCCCACGGTCACAACCAAAGTTGCGCCAGCTTCGCCGGTGCCGGAAATCACCGCGCCGCCGTCTAGTTCTTCGCCGTTAAAGACGTCGCCGGTGGCTTGGATGCCGTCCGTGATTTCGATTTCGGGGGCCGTTGTGTCGATTGTCCAGACCGGACCGTCCAGCGGCGTGTTGCCGCCCGTCAGGTGGTCAACAACAACGATGGTTTCCCATTCGCCGTCGGATGGCAGGTTTTCACCGTCCAGAACCACGCCCCACGTGCCATCGTCGCCAATGATCGTGTCACCGGTTTGATCGCCAACTGTGACCGTGACCGTGTCGCCGGGCTCGCCCGTGCCGGTCACTTCGACGCTGTAGGGTTGCTCTTGGCCGCCAACAACAGGTGTGCCGTCGGCATCGTCAACTGTCGGAACTGCCGGAGGTGTGGATCCGCCACCACCTCCACCGCCGCCGGATCCAATCACAACCGCACCAACACCCGCAGCAGCTGCCGCAGTGCCAAGGCCACCGCCGCCCAAAAGCGCAAGTGGTGCCAACATGGACACTTCGTCATCAACCGGAAGGGCTGCGATGTCCGTGCGGCCCAAATAAATCAAATCGTCAGACGGGCTCCATTTGCCCCATTGCTCGGTCGGACCGAACTGTGCGTACAAGCCGCCATCTGTCGTTTCCACAAACGCAACCTCGTTAAGGTAGCCATCGGCAGAGATGAACAAGCGGTTCGCGCCGCCATCATCATTAAAGTAGTTTTCGATCACGATGATCCGGCCATCAGCCAAGACAATGTTCAAGGCATCGCCATTGCGTGCGTGGGTCTGCATATCGACCTGACGCAAGTTCAACGAAATTTCTTGATCAGATCCTGCCTGAATTGTGGTCGTCTGATCCCCAGCTTGGATGACTCCACGTTGTAACGCGCCCGATTCATCACGGACGACGAAATCAATCGCCTTCATAACACCACCACTTTTACCTCGGACATTCGTTCAATGCGAACGCCCATTTGTTTTTACCCTACAGGAGCGCCTTTTGACGTCATCCTATCGTTGCCCTGTGCGACATTGATAACCGAACACCGAATCAAGGGCTAGTCTATTTTTTTGGCGAAACCACAATTTCGTCAACGATTGGGTAGATATAGCGGTCGTTTTACATGTAAAACGTGACTGGAACTTGCACAACTGACGTGAATAGTGCAGCCGTTGCCGCATGACACATCAAGCAGATTTGGCCGCTCTTTGGTGGCAAGGCGTGCGCGCCGTGCAGGGCAAGCCTGCGGTTATTATGGCGATTGAGGCCCATCGCGTTTCCAAGCCAGATCAGATTTTAGCCGTCGGAAAAGCCGCCGCATCAATGGCCGCTGCCGCGTATGAAGTGTTTGGGCCGGTGCCGACCCAAATTGTGACAAAATACCATCACATTGACGATGTCCCGCCCCATGCAACCCTGATTGAGGCGGCGCATCCGGTCCCTGACGCCGCCAGTTTGCACGCAGGCAAAGCGTTGCGCGACACGGTTCAGGCCTGCAAATCCGATGCGCATCTGTTGATGTTGGTGTCAGGTGGCGCGTCGTCCCTGGCCGAGGATTTGCCCGCAGGAATGACCCTTGCCGACTTGGCCCAGCGCACCGAAACCATGCTGGCCTCTGGTGCTGACATTCATGCGATGAACGCCCAGCGCCGTGAGATTTCACAGATCAAGGGCGGCAAGCTGCTGGCCCGTTTTGGTGGCACCCGTGTGACCAGTTTGGCGATTTCAGATGTCGAGGGTGACGCACTTGGCGTCATCGGGTCCGGTATTGGCGATGCACCGCTGGATGCCAATTTTTCGTTCGACGCCCATATCGTCGCCAACAACCACTTTGCGCGCATGGCCGTTGCGGCGGCCAGCGACCTACCCGTCCTCACCAACGCAGAAACGCTGTATGACAATGTCGAAATTCTCGCCCCGCGCATCGCAACCCAGTTGTTGAATGGCGAAAAAGGGCTGCATGTATTAGGCGGTGAACCCACCGTGGTGTTGCCTAAGAACCCCGGCAAGGGCGGGCGCAATATGGCATTGGCGCTGCTGCTGGCCCGGGAAATCGCTGGCTCTGACGGTTTGCGTATTTTGGTCGCCGG
This sequence comes from Ascidiaceihabitans sp., assembly GCA_029251465.1. Taxonomy (GTDB): domain Bacteria; phylum Pseudomonadota; class Alphaproteobacteria; order Rhodobacterales; family Rhodobacteraceae; genus Ascidiaceihabitans. The sequence goes on along the minus strand of JAQXDI010000001.1, from coordinate 20,978 downwards.
CACTGATGGAACTGATGGGCCAACGGATGCAGCGGGCGCATTGATCGACGGCAACACTTGGGATGACAGCGCACAGGACGCTATTGATCGCGCAGATGCGACCCCTTGGTTGGACGCACGCGGTGCGTTGTTCCGCTCTGGTCCGACAGGCACAAACGTCATGGATTTGTTGATCGCCGAACGCTTTTGATCGGGTAAGGTGTGCGTGTCGCACACCACCGCTTGACAGAATCTGCGCAGCCCCCGAACGTCGCTAAATGAATACCCCAAAAAACGCATTGCGCGAGATCACCGAAGACGCCGACTACGCCGTCACCCTGTCAGATGGCACACGCCTTTCAGCCCGCGTCTGGAAACCCGCAGATGCAGGCGACGATCCGGTCCCGGCCATCCTCGAATTCCTTCCCTACCGCAAACGCGACGGCACCTGCGCACGCGACGCCCTCACGCATCCGTATTTTGCCAAACGCGGCTACGCCTGCCTGCGTGTCGATATGCGCGGCAATGGCGACAGTCACGGCTTGATGGAAGACGAATATTCGCAACAGGAACTGGATGACGCAGTCGAGGTCATCAACCACTTTGCCGCCCAAGACTGGTGCAACGGCAGTGTCGGCATGATGGGCATCAGCTGGGGTGGTTTCAATTCACTGCAAGTCGCCGCGATGACGCCCCCTGCTCTCAAGGCGATCATCACGCTGTGCTCTACCGTCGACCGCTTTGCCGACGACATTCACTACAAAGGGGGCTGCCTGTTAAACGAAAACCTCGGCTGGGGCGCGACGATGTGGTCCTATTCATCCCGCGCGCCCGACCCTGCCCTGCGCCCTGATTGGCGCGAGATGTGGATGGATCGGATGGAAAACGAACCGTTCTTGCCGTCCAAATGGCTGCGCCATCAAACCCGCGATGACTATTGGAAACACGGATCGGTCTGCGAAAACTACGACACGATCAAAGCCAAGGTGTTGGCAGTTGGCGGTTGGGGGGATGCGTATAAAAACGCCGTGCCGCAGATCGTTGACAACATTCCGGGGTCCAAAGGCATTGTTGGTCCTTGGGTCCACAAGTACCCGCATTTTGCCGTGCCAGAACCACGCATCGGGTTCCTGCAAGAGGCCCTGCGCTGGTGGGACAAGTGGCTAAAAGGCATTGAAACCGGTGTTGAGGACGACCCCGATTACCGCGCCTACATCATGGACGGCGTGCGCCCGCAAACGTGGTACACGGATCGCATCGGGCATTGGGTCGGGATGGAAACCGGCACAACAGATCGACCGCCCTCTGAGGACAACACATGGCGCCACTGGCATTTTGAAGCCGACAAATTGCGACACACGCCACAGAATTCAAAAGGCGACCTCTTGGTAGACACGCCTATTTCCTCGCCTCAGGACTGTGGTGCGGATGCGGGCGAATACTGCGCGATTTGGCTGGGTCCCGAAATGCCTGGCGATCAGCGCCGCGATGACAGCAAGGGCGGGACGTGGACGTCCGAACCGCTGGATGCACCGTTTGAAATTCTGGGTGCGGCGCAGGTTGGTCTTGCCTTTCAAATGGACGAACCGCGCGGACAGTTGGCAGTGCGCCTGAACCACGTCCACCCCGATGGGGCCAAAACGCGGATCACCTATGGTGTGCTCAATCTGGAAAACGCGGGCGCGGATCAAGTCTATGCCGACCCAGACACCCCCGCGCCCGAGAATTTTAGGGTGAACATCAAACTCGACCACATCGGCTACACTGTGCCTGCGGGTCATCGCATCTGCATTTCCGTGTCCACTGCCTATTGGCCGCTGATCTGGCCTGCCGCACAAAAATTTCCGCTAACGATCACTGGTGGTATTCTTGCCGCACCTCTGCCGATCCCTGCCAAAGGCGTCACCCCCTTTGCCCCGCCCGAGGCCGAAGCCGCTTGGCAAACCGAAACCATTCGTGAGGGATCAAACAGCCGCAAACAGGAAACCGATTTGAACACCGGTTTTGTGCATTTGCGAATCGTTGATGATTTTGGAAAGATAAGAGATCTGGACCACGGGCTGATCAACGGATCGATTGCGCGGGAAACCTGGAGCATCCATCCAGATGACCCGCTGTCTGCGCGCGGGGCGTGTCATTGGTCCGACGAAATCGAGCGTGACGATATCCGCCTGCGCACCGAAACCCGTTGTGAAATGTGGTCGGACGTCGAAAATTTCTATCTCAGCGCGAAGCTCGAGGCCTATGAAAACGACGCGTTGATCTATGAAAGAGAGATCACAGATCAGATTGCACGCAACGGCATCTGACACATCAATGTCATTAAAGGGGTATTAACCCTTGCGAGGCTGCGACAAATGCGCAAACTTGATCCATCAATCAAGAAAAACGCGGCCAAAACCGCCAAAAATAACCAACTGGGAGACCACCATGAGTACTGAACTCAAATTTCTAACATCCAAAGTGACCGCTGGCACGATGACGCGCCGCGAGTTCATGGGCAAAGCTGCAGCCTTGGGCGTCACCGCCGCTGTTGCGTCTACAATGCTGGCCGATGCGGCCCGCGCGGCCGGACCTGTCAAAGGCGGCACATTCAAAATGGGCGTTTCCGGTGGCGAGTCCACAAACTCTCAGGACCCGGCATCTTGGGCCTCTGATGCACCTCTGGCTGGTGGTTTTGTTTGGGGCGAGACACTGGCATACGCAGGTCCGACCGGCCTAGAGCCACGGGTTGCCGAAAGCTGGGAAGGCTCTGCCGACGCCAAAACATGGCGTTTCAAACTGCGCCAAGGCATCACATTTTCCAACGGTGCGGCCGTAACCGCCGAAGACATTCTGGCGACAATGCAGCGTCACTCGAATGCAGATTCAAAATCCGGTGCTTTGGGCATCATGAACGGTATCGAATCGATGCGCGTTGATGGCGACGTCTTTGAACTGACGCTGGCAATCGGCAACGCCGACCTTCCATACCTGATGGCCGACTACCACTTGATCATCCAGCCAAACGGTGGCTTTGACGATCCGATCGCCGCCATCGGTACCGGTCTTTATACGCTCGAGTCCGACGAGCCTGGCGTGCGCATGACGTTCAAAAAGAACCCGAACCACTGGGCCGCTGATGAAATGGGTCACTATGACGCCGTTGAATTGATCGTTTTGAACGACGCCACTGCGCGCACTGCGGCACTGCAATCGGGTCAGGTCGATTCGATCAACCGCGTTGAGCCAAAGATCGCCAAACTGCTGGGTCGTTCGCCTAAAATCGACGTTCAAACCACATCCGGTCGCGGCCACTATGTGTTCATCGCTCACGTTGACACAGCCCCGTTTGACAACAACGAACTGCGTCTTGCCCTCAAGCACGCCATGAACCGTCAGGAAATGGTCGACAAAATCTTGCAAGGCTTTGGTTCTGTCGGGAACGACATTCCAATCAACGAAGCCTATCCGTTGTTCGATGAAACCATCCCACAGCGTTCCTTCGATCTGGAAAAAGCCGCCGCACACTACAAAGCGTCCGGCCATGATGGTTCACCGATCATTCTGCGCACAGCAGATGGTGCATTCCCGGGTGCGGTCGATGCCGCAGCCTTGTTCCAACAGACGTGCCAAGCCGCCGGTATCCCGCTCGAAATCAAGCGTGAGCCTAACGACGGTTACTGGTCCGAAGTGTGGAACGTGCAGCCGTATTGCGCATCCTACTGGGGCGGTCGTCCGGTCCAAGACCAGATGTATTCCACAGCGTATCTGTCCACAGCCGACTGGAACGACACGCGCTGGAAACGTCCGGAATTTGACGCGATGCTGCTTGAGGCCCGCGCCGAGTTGGACGAGACCAAACGCAAAGAGATCTATTCCAAAATGGGTCGCATGTTGAACGAAGAAGGCGGCGTCATGGTGCCAATGTTCAACGACTTTGTGGATGCGATTTCTACCGAAGTTCAAGGCTGGGAAACCAACCCGTCAGGTCCACAAATGTACTGGACTGCCTTTGCCAAGACATGGAAAGCGTAAGTCATTCTTATGCACCCCATTTTTAAACTTGTTGCCCAGCGTTTAGCGCTGGGCATCATTCTGCTCCTCGCCGCGTCAGTCATCATCTTTGTCGGGACCACGATCCTGCCCGGTGATGTTGCGCAACAAATTCTTGGTCAAGGTGCCACGCCCGAAAACCTCGCGAACCTGCGCGAAGAGTTGGGGCTGAACGACCCGCCGCTTACCCGCTATTTTGCATGGCTGGGTGGAGTTGTGCAGGGCGATCTAGGCACTGCGCTGACCAACGGACGTGATATTGCATCCACTATGTCAGACAAAATGGGCAAGACACTGTTCCTTGCGTTTTGGGCTGCTGCAATTTCTGTCCCACTTGCGATGTTCCTTGGTTTGGTCGCTGTGCGGTACAAAGACCGCTGGCCAGACAAACTGATTTCATCTGTCACACTGACGACCATTTCGATCCCCGAATTTCTGATCGGCTATCTGTTGATCTACTTTGTGGCCGTGAAACTGGGCTGGGCACCGTCTGTGGCGATGATCAACGACAGCATGACCTTTCTGGAAAAGCTGCACTCGATCTCAATCCCTGTAGCCGCTCTGACGCTAGTGGTTCTGGCGCATATGATGCGTATGACCCGCGCCGCGATCCTGAACGTGATGCAGTCGGCCTATATCGAAACGGCTGAACTCAAAGGTCTGACACCTCTGCAGGTCATCCGCAAACACGCCTTTCCAAACGCTGTGGCCCCTATTGTGAATGTTGTCATGATCAACCTCGCGTATCTGGTCGTTGGCGTTGTCGTCATCGAAGTGGTGTTTACCTATCCTGGTATGGGCCAATATCTGGTTGACCACGTGGTCAAACGCGACGTGCCTGTTGTGCAAGCCGCCGGTCTGATGTTCGCCGCGATCTACATCTTGCTGAACATGACCGCTGATATCGTTTCGATCTTGGCCAACCCACGTCTGAGGCATCCAAAATGAGAATACCCACCGCTGCTCTTTTCGGGCTGTTCTTTACAGGCCTCTACTTTTTTGTCGCAATCTTTGCGGGCTTTATCGCACCCTACGGTTTGGGCGAAATTGTTGGTGATGTCTGGGAACCTGCACGCCTCGGATATTTCCTTGGCCTGACACCGGACGGCTACGACGAACCGCAATACTGGCTTGGCACCGACCAAATTGGCCGCGATCTGCTGACCCGCATGATCTACGGCGGTCAGACGACGATCTGGATCGCAACCATGGCGACCATCCTGTCCTTCACAACCGGAACGATTATGGGCTTTGTTGCGGCAGTGAATGGCGGCTGGATCGACCAAGCGTTGTCGCGCTTTATTGATCTCGTCATGTCGATCCCGTCACTGATTGTGGCCTTGGTGGTGTTGTCCGTTCTGGATACGACCATTCTGACCCTGATCCTTGTCATGGGCCTGCTCGATAGCACACGTGTGTTCCGTTTGGCGCGCGCTGTTGCCGTGGACATCACGGTCATGGACTACGTCGAAGCCGCGCGCCTGCGCGGTGAAAGGGTCGGCTGGATTATCTTCCGTGAAATTCTGCCAAACGCGCTGTCACCTCTGGTCGCTGAAATGGGCCTGCGGTTCATCTTTATGGTTCTGTTCATCTCGACCCTGTCGTTCCTCGGGATTGGCGTACAGCCTCCTGCGGCAGACTGGGGCGGTATCGTTAAAGACAACAAAGACGGTATTAACTTTGGTATTGGCGCGGCACTTTATCCCGCTGTTGCCATCGCGACGCTGGCGATTTCGGTCAACCTTGTGGCGGACTGGATCCTCAATCGAACAACCTCACTCAAAGGGGGACGCGGCTGATGGCTACTCCACTTCTTAGCGTTCGCGGCTTGAAAATCGGGGCACGGATTTTTCCGCCTGACGCCAAGCCCCACGACATCGAAATCGTGCACGGCGTTGATTTCGATGTCGAGGCTGGCAAGGTTCTGGGTCTGATCGGTGAATCCGGTGCTGGTAAATCCACCATCGGGCTGGCGGCTATGGGCTACGGGCGCGGCGGCGTAAAACTGACGGGCGGCGAAGTCTGGGTGAACGGACGCGACGTACTGCGATCAGGCACGCGTGACATCCGCCGCCTTCGCGGGGCCGAAGTCACCTATGTGTCGCAATCGGCTGCGGCCTCGTTCAACCCTGCCAAACGGATCATGGAACAAGTGATCGAAGCGGCGGTTTTGCAAAACAAGTTCTCGAAATCTGACGCCGAAGCGCGCGCAGTTGATTTGTTTCGCAAACTGGATTTGCCTGATCCTGAAAACATCGGTGACCGCTTTCCTCACCAAGTGTCCGGCGGACAGCTACAGCGCTGCATGACCGCGTTGGCCCTGTGCCCCGAACCCGATCTGGTGGTCTTTGACGAACCCACCACGGCGCTGGACGTGACCACCCAAATCGACGTGCTTAAAGCGATCAAAGAAGCGATCCGCGACACTGGCGTGGCCGCCCTGTACATCACGCACGATCTGGCCGTTGTGGCCCAAGTCAGCGATCACATCATGGTGCTGCGTCAAGGCGAAATGGTCGAATACGGCACCGTTGATCAAATCATCAACGCCCCTGCCGAGGATTACACCAAAGCACTGGTGTCTGTGCGTTCGATCGAACACGTGGAAAAGGCACCTACCGACACGCCGTTGCTGCGGGTCGAGGGGATCACCGCGCGCTACAAAGGCACGAAGTTTGATGTCCTGAAAAACATCAACGTCGAACTGCACCCCGGCCAAACGCTGGCGGTTGTTGGTGAATCCGGGTCTGGAAAATCGACGCTGGCGCGTGTGATCACGGGGCTTTTGCCACCCTCAAAGGGCACCATCCACTTTAACGGTCGCGACCTGACACCAGAGCTAAAGACCCGTTCGCGCGATGATCTGCGTGAATTGCAAATGATCTATCAGATGGCTGACACGGCGATGAACCCGCGCCAGACTGTTGGCACGATCATCGGTCGTCCGCTTGAGTTTTACTTTGGTCTGAAGGGTGCGGAGAAACAAAAACGCATCAAAGAGCTGCTCGACGAGATCGAGATGGGCGATGGTTTCATCGACCGTTACCCGGCAGAGCTGTCAGGTGGTCAAAAACAACGTGTGTGTATCGCGCGCGCATTGGCGGCCAAACCCAAGCTGATCATCTGCGACGAGGTCACTTCGGCCCTTGATCCGCTGGTTGCCGACGGCATTCTGAAGCTGCTGTTGGATCTGCAAAAGGTCGAAGACGTCGCCTATCTGTTCATCACCCATGACCTCGCGACGGTACGTGCCATCGCGGACAGCATTGCAGTGATGTACCAAGGCGAAGTTGCGCGCTACGGCGGCAAGACCGACGTGTTGTCACCGCCGTTCGATGACTACACCGACCTGCTGCTCAGCTCTGTTGCGGAAATGAAACTCGGCTGGCTCGAAGATGTCATCGCGAACCGTAAAATGGCGAGCGCTGGCAACTGATCAACTCAAACGACGCACCTATTCTGACCTAGGATTGGTGCGTCGAAGTCGGGCAATGGCCTGTTTTGGTGAATGCTGCACGATTTTTCCGATCGTTTTTAGCCCAGTGGCAGCTCCGGATCAATTTCCAGAATGCTTTTTCGCCGAGAGGTACTAGCCCACCAATCCGCAAGTGCCGAGTATTTGGCTAGCGCTGCTGCGCCCTCAGGTGCTTGGACGAAATAGGCAATCATCGGCGCGAGGTGGCAATCCGCGAGCGTGAAAACCTCGTTACCCATAACATGGCCTTCTGATGCCAGTTTGTTGAGCGCATCAAGAACCGGCAGCGACGCTTTGATGCCGGACGCAATTTCGGTTTCGTCGCTCTCTTCACCAACGGCCGGGCAAAATACGCGATGGGCAAACACCTGTCGGACCATGGGGCGATACCCGTAACTGTCCACAATCGAAACGACTTGTGCCACGCGGACGGCGCGTTTGGCGTCGCTTGGCATTAACGCAGGACCATCAAATGCAGCATCGATATAACGAAGAATTGCGGCGGTTTCGTAGACGTCAAATGCGCCATGGCTCAGCACAGGAACCCGACGAAACGGATGTCGTTTTAAGTATTCCTCGGGAATGTCCTTGGCACAAGGATCAATTTCTTGCGTTTCATACGCAACGCATTTTTCGTGCAGCGCCACCCGCGCGATGCGATTGTAGACGCTGAACTGATAGCCACGGAGCACAACAGGTTTTTTCATTCTGTCAGACTAGCGATCGGGGGGCTTTACTGAAAGTGAGATCTGCCAACCGTCGCTGCGGTGGGTGCCCAAAGGATGTTCGAAACTGCTGTTTCGGCTTTAGACGGCCCCGTGTTCCTCAAAATGGCCGGCCAAAATCGTTTCCAGCTCGGCGCGGTGGCGCATGCCTTGCAGGGTTTGCGTGCGGTTTCCATCGGCGTCGAACAACAACAGCGTCACGTGACCAACGCCGTGCTGCACCGCAAACTTGCGCCCTTGGTCTTGGGAAATGTCCGCCACCAGAAACACCACATCGCATTCGCCAAATTGTTTCATCGCTTTGCGGGTCTCGCGTTGCAGCGCTGTGCACGTCGGGCAAGACGGGTCGTGGATTTGCACAACCGACGGCTTGCCCTGCCCCACACGGGTCAGATCTTGTTCGGACGCCATGGCTTGGACCGAGTTCATCACCCAAAATCCGCCCCCCCCCAAAAAACGGCCAGCCCCAGCGCGCCGTTGCGCCCCAAACGCAGCATATCGCGACGGTTCATCGGTGATTTTGCGGCATCAACTGGCTGCGTCGTTTGCGCTTTTTTGCGTTTGTTGGTTTTGGATGACTTGGCCATGATGCCCTCTTAGCGGTTGTTCGCCACACTCTACGCAAGGCCGTGTGCAAACGCTCATCACATTCGCGTCACGTCACCGGTGCCGCCCCCATTGTCAGCGCCGTTTTGATGTGCAGAAGTAAACGCACCCTATCGCAACGCAGAGGTACGCGCGTGGACAAAAAATTGCTGCTGATCATTCTGGACGGTGTTCCCTATCGCAACTGGCGCCGGCTGTTTGGCAATCTTGAAGGCTGGGTCGACAGCGGCGATGCCCGCGTCTGGAAAATCCGTTCGGTGTTGCCGTCGATTTCCGCCAGTTGTTACGCGTCGATCCACACCGGCGTCGCCCCAGCAACGCACGGCTGCACGGGCAATGGCAACGTGTTCCGCCTAAGCCAGCCTGACGTGTTCGCCCAAACCCGCTTGGGCGGTGGCACAACCGGCGCAGTCGCCCATTCGTTCTGGTCCGAATTTTTCAACCGCCATCCCTTCGATTACGTGCGCGACATCGAATACGACGAACCTGACAGCGACACGATCAACCATGGCCGTTTCCACACGATGACGGGCTACGGGCAAAGCAACCAGATGACGCCGTCAGACGTGGATTTGTTCGGCACGCTGACCAATCTGTGCCTGCGCTTTGGGCTGAATTACGGGATGCTGCACACCTGCACGCTGGATTCCATGGGGCACCGGTTTTTCCACGAAAGTCAGGAAATGGATCACGCCTGTCACATTATGGACGAGATGCTGGCCCCCTTTATTCCCAAGTGGCGCGCCGCCGGATACGAGGTCATGGTGACGGCGGATCACGGGCAGGATGAACGCGGCCATCACGGTGGGCGCGGCGCGCTGCAACAAGAGGCAGCACTGTATTATTTCGGCGATGCGACCGGTCCATCCGAGGACACTGTGATTGATCAATTGCAATTGGCCCCGACGATCCTGTCGCGCCTTGGGGCGCCGATCCCGGACACGATGAAGGCGAAGTCATTCCTGACTTAAAGGTCAGGCAGTTCGCCTGCGCTCAGTGACGTAAGCGACGCAATCATGCGCGCAAAACTATCGCCGGCTTTTTGCGACATCACGCGGGCGCGCAGGTAGGCGTGAACGAGGCCTGCTTCCTCGACCCAGATCGCGTTGCCGCCTGCCCCGATCAGCGCGTCACGGTAGGCTTCACCGTCGCTAGACAGTGGGTCGCATTGTGCTGTGACCACGACTGTCGCGGGCAATCCGGTGAAATCCGTGTCGTGCAGTGGCGCATAGGTCGCGTCGCCAGTTTTATCCTGCCCGCCTGAGCGGATGTTCATGTAGAACTCCATGTCGCGCGTGGTCAGGCCAGGGGCGTCGGCGTGTTCAACATAGCTGCCTTTTGACCAGTCGCCGCCAAGGCCCGGATAGATCAGCAACTGGCCGGAAATGCGGTCATCGACGCGACCGCGGGCATAATGCGCGATTGCAGCGACCAAATTGCCGCCTGCGCTGTCGCCGCACAGAACAATCGCGCCGTCAAAAGCTGCCGCAACGCCCTGAAACGCCGCCCAAGCATCGTTGAAATCGTCAGGATGCGGGTGTTCTGGTGACATACGGTAATCGACGGCGATGACGCGCAGGTTGGTGCTTTCGCAAAATTCGGCGCAAATGCTGTCGTGGCTGTCCAATCCGCCAACGACAAAACCGCCGCCGTGGCAAAAGAACACCGTAGCTTTCGGCTCTGCTGTGGGGGAATAGAGGCGGCAGGAAACTCCGCCAAAGGGCGCGTCTGTGACCGTCACGCCAGCCGGTCGTCCTTGGTCAAACGCTGTGCACATCCGGTCGTAAACGCGGCGTTGTTCCGCGATGCTTAGGTCCACCGCATCGGGTGGGTAGTACCGCGCGCCCTCATCCAGAAAGGCCCAAACCTCTGCATCCAAAAGCGCGCGGTAGTCTGTCATTTATTCAGCTGCAACAGCTGGGGCACCTGCATGTTCCCAAGGGCGAATGAACCCGCCCAGAACCGTTTGCAGTGCCGTTTCAGATGCGCCATTCGCCTCGATCTGGGCAACCAAACCACGCTTTTTGTCATCAATCACATTGACGACGCGGGCTGGCAATTCAGCGGTTTCAAGCGCTTCGTTGTAGATGCGGGTGATCGCATCTTTGCGCAGGTCAGGTTTAAAGATTTTACCGACAGCGGTCTTTGGCAACTCGTCCATAATTTTGATGTGTTTAGGACGGGCTGCGCGTTCTTGAACGTGCTCTTGGCAAAAGGCGATCAGCTCTTCAGGTGTGGCGCTGCCACCCTCGACCAATTCGACAAAGGCGCATGGGATTTCGCCCGAATGCGCGTCTGGCTGGCCGATTGCGCCGGCAAATCCGACCGATGGGTGCGCAAGCAACGCTTCTTCGATTTCGGCGGGATCGATGTTGTGACCGCCACGAATGATCAGGTCTTTGGCCCGACCTGTGATCCACAAATACCCGTCTGAATCTACGCGCCCCAAATCACCTGTGCGCAAGTATTTGTCTGCGTAGTACAGATCCTTGTTTTTCTCGGATTCAGTGTAGGTGTTGCCCACATAGACGCCCGGGTTCGAGACACAGATTTCGCCGACCTCATCCACGTCCGCATCGACGTCACCGTTTTCGGACCCTTTGACAATTTTGATGTCGGTGTAGGGGAACGGAATACCGATCGAGCCGACTTTCTTGACGCCGTCCAAGGGGTTACCGGACACAAGGCACGTCGCCTCGGTCATGCCATAGCCTTCAACGATGGTCATGCCTGTGGTTTCTTCAAAGCGGCGGAACAGTTCTAGCGGTAAAGGGGCAGAGCCGGAAAATGCGGTTTTTACTGTCGAAATATCGGCATCAACGGCGCGCTGCATCGTGGCCGCCAAGGCCGTTGGAACGGACACAAGGAACGTGACCTTCCAGCGTTCTACCAGCTTCCAGATGTTGTCAAAAACGCCCTCGCCGCGATAGCCTTGCGGGGTCGGGAACACCACATGCGCGCCCGAAGACATCGCGCCCAACAGCATGACCTGACAGGCCATAACGTGGAACAATGGCAGTGGGCACAGCATCACGTCGTCTTCGGTCAGCAGCAGTTCCGAGCCAACCCAACCGTTGTAGATCGTGCCGGAATACAGGTGCTGCGCGACCTTTGGCATGCCGGTTGTGCCACCGGTGTGGAAGTAAAACGCGACGCGGTCTTCTTGCACGTCTTCAAACTGCAATGTGGTGGATTGCTTGTTCATCTCAGTGTTGAAGTTTTTGTATTCAACCGATGCAGGACGCTCCATTTTCGGGCGGATCAGCGGGATGATCCAGCTTTTGGGCGGGGTCACGTAGCGCAGCAAATCGACTTCGAGAACGGTTTTGACGTTTGGTGCCAAGGCCACAGCCGCCGCTGTCTTTTCAGCAACATCCGTTTTCGGGAACGGGCGCAAGGTCACGACAACTTTGGCACCGGTTTCGCGCAGGATCGCACCGATTTGTTCGGCCTCAAGCAGCGGGTTGATCGGGTTGGCAATGCCAGCCACGCCGCCGCCCAAAAGGGTCAGAACGGTTTCGTTACAGTTCGGCAAAACATAGGCCACAACGTCCTTTGGACCGATGCCCAGGCTGCGGAACAAGTTGGCGGTTTGCGTGGTCTTGTCTTTCAATTGTGTCCAATTGAATGTCTCGGCCTTGTCTTTGGGGCCGGAAAAAATCTGATAACTGACCGCATTATGCGTTGGAAACTTTGCCGTTGTCTGGCTAAGCAAACCATAGAGCGTGACGGGCACGTTCCGGTCTTCCCACGGCATCTCTGCTTCAATACGGTTGCGGTCTTGCATGCCTTCGTAAGCCATGTGTCTTCCTCCCTTGGTCACCCCTCTTGCGGGGGTGATGAATTCCCTGTTGCAAAGGATGCGGCGAAATCAGGTTTTGCGCAAGGTTTTCAAGGCAAATGCTGTGATCAAACGCAGCGTAAAACCGCCTTACCAAAGGTCAAAGGGCGGCCCATTTCGGAACCGCCCCTTTCAATTTCGCAAATCGCTGTTCGGGATCAGGCAAATGCCCTGCCCGCGCGCCAAATTAGTCCTGCGGAATACGCAGCATTTGGCCAGGATAGGTTTTGTCAGGATGGCTCAGCATCGGCTTGTTGGCTTCAAAGATTTCTTCGTAGCGCGCGCTGTTGCCCAATGCCTTGGCTGAAATCGCCCAGATGGTGTCGCCCTTTTCCACGGTGTGGAACACAGGTTCGCCCGCACTTGGAACGCTGTCTTAGACCGCTGCGACGCCTTTGACGTTGCCCACGGCCAGAATGACTTTTTCTTTCATCTCTTGGCTGACGACCTCGCCGGACACGGTCACTTTGTCACCCTCGACGGTGATTTCCATGCCGGTTGCGTCCAGACCCAGTTCCTTGATCTCGTCTTGCAGCGTTGAACCGTTCAGTTCCGGCTCATCGCCGCCACCGAAAAGTTTCTTACCGCTGCCTTTTACAAAGCTCCACAAACCCATTGTCTAACTCCCTTAGTATTATGGTTGGCCATAAGATGAAGGGAACGGGCTGTGAATGAAAGGGGGAATTATGTGTCCAATTACTCTGCGGCCATTCCATCGGTGAATTGCAGGCGGGCAAGGCGGGCATAAAGGCCATCTTTGGCCACCAAATCATCATGCGTGCCAGAGGCGATGATGCGTCCCTGATCTAACACGACGATGCGATCTGCCTTTTTGACGGTTGCCAAACGGTGCGCCACAATCAGCGTGGTGCGATCAGCGCTGAGCGCGTCAACGGCGGCCTGAACCGCGCGTTCACTTTCTGCGTCCAAAGCCGAGGTTGCCTCGTCCAGCAGCAGCACAGGCGCGTTGCGCAGAATGGCACGAGCAATGGCGATGCGTTGCTTTTGGCCACCCGACAACATCACGCCGCGTTCACCCAGCGGGCTGTCATAGCCAGACGGTAGGTTTTGGATGAACTCGTGGGCTGCGGCGGCAATGGCTGCGGCCTCGATTTCGGCGTCCGTGGCATCTGGCCGCCCGAAACTGATGTTGTCACGGGCAGAGGTTGCAAAGATCACCGGATCCTGCGGCACCAAGGCAATGTGTTCGCGGAATGCCGAGCGTTCAAGCGAAGTGATGTCGTGACCATCAAGTGTAATGCGCCCTGACTGCGGGTCATAAAAGCGCAAGATCATCTGGATAATCGTGGTTTTGCCCGCGCCGGATGGGCCAACAAATGCAACGGTTTCGCCGGGTTCGATGACCAAACTGACGTCATCAAGTGCAGCCGTGTCAGGGCGCGAAGGATAGGTAAAATTCACTGCCTCGAATGCGATCCGCCCTTGTACGGGGCCCGTGATCAAATGCGGAACGCCCACGTCCTGGACCGTATCGACGGTGTGCAAAAGTTCGATCAAACGCTCTGTCGCGCCTGCTGCACGCTGCAATTCACCCCAGATTTCTGACAAGGCGGCAACACCGCCCGCAACCATCACAGCGTAGATCACAAACTGGATTAATGCCCCGGATGTCATCACCCCTTCGCGCACATCATTCGCGCCGATCCACAACACACCGACGACACCGGCAAAGACCAAAAAGATCACGATCACCGTCATCAGGGCGCGCGTGTAGATCCGGCGTTTGGCCGCATCAAAGCTGCGCTCTGTGACGTCAGAAAACTGCCGACGGCTGATGGTTTCATGGGTAAAGGCCTGCACCGTTTGCACGGCTGTCAGCGCCTCGGATGCGCTGCCGGAACTGGCGGCAATCCAATCCTGATTTTCACGGCTGATCACCCGCAAGCGACGGCCCAACACCAAAATCGGGATCACAACGGCGGGAACGATCAGCAGCACAAGGGCTGTCAACTTGGCAGACGTCAGCATCATCAATGCCAAACCACCTATAAAAATCAGTATGTTACGCAGCGCGATCGACACGGATGATCCGATCACGCTGAGGATCAGCGTGGTGTCTGTTGTGATACGGCTCAGGACTTCGCCGGTCATGATTTGTTCGTAAAAAGACGGCGACATGCCGATCACACGGTCAAACACCGCTTTGCGAATGTCAGCGACGACGCGTTCACCCAAGCGGGTCACGAGCAAATAGCGCATGGCTGTGCCGATCGCCATCAGACCTGCAATGCCAAGGGCCGCAAGGAAATATTGGTCCAGAATTGCGCCGTCCTCGACACGGAAATTGTCGACAACGCGGCGCACAGCCAACGGCAGCGTCAACGAGATCATCGCCGTCACGCACAAAGCCAGCAACGCGGCGGTCATCAACATCCGGTACGGTCGCAGGTAGGGCCAGAGCGCGCCAAGCGCCCCGATCTGCTTTGATTTCTCGCGCTCTTCCACGGCACCGGGCGCTGCGGGGCCGGGCTTGACTTGATCGGCCATGCACACTCCTGAGTGTTGATTGGCCTGCAGTATCGGCCAGAATTTACATTGCGCCGTTCTGATACGCGCATCCCTGCAGGTCAAGTGGACAGTTTGCCCGTATTTCCCACGATTGGGGCGCACAGCATGTGCCGTTATCGCCAATTTCCGTAATTTCAGAAAATATGAATCGTTTCGAATTTCCCTCTAATTGCCCAAATGTGAACACATTGTTTTCGTCTACAAACAGCAATCTCGGTGCCACGCACCCTGCTTGTTTGGAAGATACCATGTTGAAATCTTATATCATTCTGCCATGGGCCTTGACTGTCACAGTTGCTGGTTGTGGCTATTCGCCGGTCACGAAATCAAATGGTGACGCAAGTCTTTCATTAATGAGCCAAAGTACTGAGGCACCGTTGAACGCATCGGACCACGCCGCAGAGATGCAGGAACAAGCCGCGACTTTGGACCCCATGATGCAAGATGTCGTGCGTGCCTCGACGGCCAAAGGTGCCATGATGGGGGCCGCTGTTGGCTGTGGTCTGGTTCTATTGTCCGCAAACAATTCCGCCAAATGTCTGGCCGGTGCGGCCGCAGGCGGCCTTGCCGGTGGCGTCGTTGGTAACAATGCTGGCAAACGCGATGCTACGCGCCGCATCGGCTTGGTGTCGGCCAACAAACTGACGATGAATATCCGTCGCTCAAACGATCAGGTGGATGATATTATGATCAGCCTGCGCGACACGTTAGCCAGTCAGGAAATCGAATTGGCAAACCTGCGCATTCAACGTGATGCAGGCAAAATTGCAGCAGCAACCTATGATGCGCATGTTCAAACAGTCATGCGTGATCGTGCAGAATTGGCACATGCCCTGACGCTAAGCGCGGGCAAAGCTCAATTGGCGACCAAGCATCTGCAAGAGGCGTCAACCCGAGGTCAAACCGGTCTGGATTGGCACATCAGCGCGACCAGCCAGCTAGAACGCGACATCGAGTCCGCAAGATCCCAAATTTCGCTGCTCTGACAAGATCGCAAAGAGCGGCCTTTACGTCACCATCGAAGGCTTTCGATGCGCCCAAGGTGCGGCTTGCTCAAGCTCTGCACACAGCGCAATCAAGGTCGCGTCTTGCCCGAATGGTGCCGCCACATGCACACCAACAGGCAGACCGCCTTCCGTCCAATGCATCGGCACAGTTGCCGCAGGTTGGCCACTGGCATTGAACGTCGCGCAAAACGGTGAGTATTCGAACACGCCGCCCGGCCCGACGCGGTAGTTTTCAAAGTCCTCGCGATCATGATGGAACCGGCCAACTTTTGCAGGCGGTTCCGCAAGTGTGGCGGACAAGATGATGTCATAGTCGTCAAATGCTGCGGCCATCTGGCGCCCGTAGGCATGCACAGTGTTCACCGCTTTTAGATAATCAGCCCCCGAAATCGTTTGTGCAAATTTTGCAGCGCCACGTGCGACACCTTGCAGATCGCCTTGTTTTGCCACCTCACCTCTGGCTGTCGCGACATTCTGAATCCAAAGTGCTGTGCCGCACACGACGATTTTGGTCCATGCGTGCATCATCCCCTCGTGATCCGCCTTTGGGCAATCGGGGGTCACGTGATGACCCAAGTCTTCCAGAATTTTCGCGGTCTTGTCGACGGCTGTTTTGCATGCGGGATCAATTGCAGCGCCCGTAAACGTCGTGTCACAAACTGCGATGCGCAAGCGACGCGGCGGGCGTTTGATGGCTTGAGCGTAGGTCATTTCCATCGCGGGTGCCGCATACGGCGCGCCCTGTTCCGGCCCCGTGCAGGCGTCCATCATCGCGGCGTTGTCGCGCACGGATCGTGACAAAAACCCGTCGATTGCCATGCCGCCCCAGCCCTCGCCAGAGGCGGGGCCGTCGGGGAAGCGCGCGCGCGTCGCTTTGAACCCGAACAACCCACAACTTGACGCCGGAATGCGCACCGATCCGCCCCCGTCTGATCCGTGGGCCATGGGCACGATACCCGCCGCCACCGCCGCGCCAGAGCCGCCCGATGATCCACCCGACGTGCGCGTCACATCCCATGGATTGCGCGTTGGACCGCCGTAAACAGCCGCTTCGGTCACCGGCCCAATGCCACCTTCGGGCGAGGTCGTGCGCCCAAATGTCACCACGCCTGTGGCCCGCATTCGGCGGAAAATTTCACTATCGTAGCTGTATTTTGTGTCGCGCATCAGGTTGGATCCACTGTGCGTCGGAAAATCGATCGCCTCGGCACTCAGGTCCTTGATCAAGAACGGCACGCCTTTGAATGGACCGTCTGGCAGCCCCGCTTTGATCGTTTTGCGCGCGGCCTGTTCCTGGATCAACACAACCGCGTTCAGCTGCGGGTTCAGGGCTGCGACGCGTTCCAATGCAGCGTCCAGCAATTCATCCGCAGACACGGCACCTGATGCGACCTGTTGCGCCAGAAATGTTGCGTCTTCTTGACCTTTGATTTCCATTTAGCCGGTCCTTTAGCTGGAGGCATCGGTTGGGGTTCTCCAATCCGCAGGCGGCGGATTAAGAAAAATCTTGCCCATCGCTGGGCCAAACACAACCCTTTACGCCCCCAAACGAAAAAGGGCCGCGCATTCCCTCAAAGAAGCGCGGCCCGAATGTTTGCGGCAGTTTGCCTTAGCCAATGATGGCGTTCAGGGTCGCCGACGGGCGCATTACAGCTGCGGTTTTGGCCGCGTCTGTTTTGAAATAACCACCCAGATCAGCAGCAGGCCCTTGCACCGCAGCCAGTTCAGATAGGATCTGTTCCTCGCCCGCGGCCAGTGCTGTTGCGATTGGGGCAAAATGTGCGGCCAGTTCTGCATCCCCGGTTTGTTCGGCCAGCGCGTCGGCCCAGTAGCGGGCAAACCAGTAATGGCTATCGCGGTTGTCAGGTTCGCCGACTTTGCGCGATGGCGAACGACTGTTGTCCAAAATGCCTTGGCTTGCGGCGTCAACGGCCTCGCCCAAAACGCGGGCTTTTTCGTTGCCTTTGGCGTCCGCAAGGAACGTCAGGCTTTCGCCCAGCGCGCAGAATTCACCAAGGCTGTCCCAGCGCAGGTGGTTTTCTTCGACCAGCTGCTGAACGTGTTTCGGGGCAGATCCGCCAGCGCCGGTTTCGAACAAGCCACCGCCGTTCATCAATTTCACAATCGACAGCATCTTGGCCGAGGTTGCCAGTTCAAGGATCGGGAACAGGTCAGTCAGGTAGTCGCGCAGCACGTTGCCGGTGATCGCGATGCTGTTTTCACCTTTGGTGATGATTTCCAGCGAGGCGCGCGTCGCTTCGCGTGGGGCCATAATCTGGAATTTATCGGCAACGCCTTGGGCCGCGAGGATCGGTTTGACGTAAGCGATCAATTCGGCGTCGTGCGCGCGGGCTGCATCCAGCCAGAAAATCGCGCTGCAACCTTCGACCTTTTGACGCGCAATCGCGAGGTTCACCCAGTCTTCGATCGGGGCTTTGCGCGCGGAGGCAGAGCGCCAGATGTCGCCAGCCTCGACGTTATGAGAGTGCAGCACAGTGCCGTCATCCAAGATCATCTTGACGGTGCCCGCCTCAGCGATTTCGAATGTTGTCGGGTGCGAACCGTATTCTTCGGCTTTTTGCGCCATCAGGCCGACGTTTTGGACCGTGCCAGCGGTGGCCGGGTTCAGTTTGCCGTTTTCTTTGAAGAACTTGACCGACTCGTCATAGATCGGCGCGTAGGAATTGTCAGGGATCACGCAATTTGCGTCTGATTCTTTGCCATCTGGCCCCCAACCTTTGCCGCCAGCGCGGATCAATGCAGGCATGGACGCGTCGATGATCACGTCCGATGACACGTGCAAGTTGGTGATGCCTTTGTCAGAATCGACCATGTACATCGGTGGGCGGGACGCCATGCACGCGTCGATGTCAGCCATGATTGCCGCATTGCCCTCAACCCGTGCCAGCATATCGCCAAGGCCGGAATTCGGGTTCACGCCCAGATCAGCCATCGCATCGCCGTGTTTTTCCAAAACCGGCGCAAGGAACGCTTTGACCGCGTGGCCAAAGATGATCGGGTCCGAGACCTTCATCATCGTCGCTTTCATGTGCAGCGAAAACAGCGTGCCGTCGGCTTTGGTTTTTTCGATCTCGTCCGCGAGGAAGGATTTGAGAGCCTTGGCACTCATGAATGTCGCGTCGACAACCGTACCTGCGGGGTACGTGATCGCGTCCTTAAGAACAGTTTCGCCGGCGTCTGTGACCAGCACGATTTTGGCTGTCGCCTCTTTGCTCAAGGTCGCGGACACTTCGTTTGAAAAGAAATCGCCGCCCGACATCGCGGACACTTGGGTTTTGCTATCAGCGGACCAATCGCCCATGCGGTGCGGGTTTTTCTGGGCAAAGCTTTTCACAGCCTTAGCAGCGCGACGATCAGAGTTGCCTTCGCGCAGAACCGGATTCACGGCTGATCCTTTTAGCGTGTCGTATTTTGCACGCGTCGCTTTGTCAGCGTCAGTTTCTGGTGCCTCAGGGTAATCGGGCAACGCAAAACCTTGCGATTGCAATTCTTTGATGGCGGCGACCAGTTGCGGCACAGAGGCCGAAATGTTCGGCAACTTGATCACGTTCGCATCTGCGGTTTTGACCAAGCGACCCAGTTCGGCCAAATCATCAGACTGACGTTCATCTTCTTTCAGATGCTCGGGGAACGTCGACAGGATACGGCCTGCAAGGCTGATGTCTTTTGTCCCGACAGAAACGCCAGCGGCGGCTGCGAATTTCTGGATGATCGGAAGGAAAGACGCAGACGCCAGTTCCGGCGCTTCGTCCACTTTGGTGTAAATGATATCGGACATAGGAAACCCCTTGATGGTTGTTTTGCCGCTTCTTAACCGAAGCATCCGGAAGCGTCGATAGTATACTGTTGTATACATTGCAAACAGGTGGATAAAAGCCAACGCATGCGCGGCAATAGATCGCACCCGCTGATGCAGGCGTGCCTAACCTGAAACCAACGAGGGTTTGGGCCAAAAAACGTCAGATTTTATCTATTTTAGCGATGTGCTGGAAAAGGTGGAGCGGGCGGAGGGAATCGAACCCTCATCTTCAGTTTGGAAAACTGAGGTCTTAACCATTACACAACGCCCGCGCTCAATGTTCATTGCCTATTTGATACAGTTTTTGCCGTCAAGCCCACAGAACGGAAGAACTTAGAATTGACAGAAATTATGCGAAGGATCATCTGAGCGTCAAACACTAGAACCAGTGAGGAAAGAGCGCAAAGTTCTACGAAAGGGGCGGGAACCGGACCTTCGCTGCGCCGCGCATGAACTGGCACAGTGCGGGACAAGGACGAAACCGCTCTCGCGGTATTGGCGCTTTTGGCGTGTGTTGCGCATAGATTGTAGTGCGGTGATTTTGTGAACTGACGAACCTGTTGGACGATTGAGACCTTCTCAATCTGACCAACAGGAGGTTTTTATGACCGATCAATATGTGCCTGCGCTGCGCCAGCGATTTCTCGAAGACATGCAAATCAAAGGGCTGCAGCCCAAGACGCAGACGATGTATCTGCGCGGGATGCGGGATTTTACGCGGTTTCTGGGGCGTTCTCCAGATACTGCGACGCCGGAGGATTTACGGGCGTTTCAGCTGGATATGAAGGAACGGGGCGTTGGGGCACCGACATTCAATAACCGGCTGACGGTGCTGAGCTTCTTCTTCGCTGCGACCTGTCCCCGACCAGAGATGAAGACGCATATGCGCTATCAGCGGGCGGCCAAGAAGATCCCCATCGTGCTCAGCGCCGAGGAGGTTGTGCGCATTCTTGAGGTAGCG
>JAQXDI010000035.1 GCA_029251465.1 Ascidiaceihabitans sp. | reverse complement strand
CCCAAATTACTCATACACAGAAGATCGGACACTCTCAGGGCAGCAGGTTCAAAGGGTTTCTTCAGAAAATTGTTCATGCCCAATTTTCTCCCGTGATCAATGATCTGTTGCTCGGCGCGCCCCGTGATCAGAATGAATCCAACGCCTTTTGTTTTAGCGCCATTGCGCAATTGGTGCAGTAACTGAAGACCGTCCATGTTTGGCATGTTGTAGTCGGAAATGACGAGATGAACCGGTGCTCGTGCTAAAATGCGGAGCGCATCAGATCCATCTTCCGCCGTTGACACATGCTGCACGCCACACGCATCAAGCGCCTGCGTAATCAAGCCTCGGCTTGTGGACATGTCATCAACAACCATTATTCTGATCTGGTCTCGCATGGCCATTTGGGGTCCACTTCTGATGTATTCGGTCGGTTCGAAATTTCGGTGAGTATTTTTAGTGAAGACCAATGAATTTTGTTGCAGCTAAGCAGATGCGTTATTCCTGTAATGGTGTTTTCAGGAGCAACAGATTCGGACGCATCAGTTACGCAGCATCTAGAGACTCGAATTCAAGCACACTGGCGAGATTCAGGACGCGGATCATCCTTTCATCCCTTAATGTCAAAGCCTTGATTACGCCGGTTCCTCTGGTTCCACCAACCTCAGGTGGCGGGCGTAGATCATCGTCTGATAAGGCAATGATGTCTGAAACCGCGTCTACCAAAAGGCCTGTCATGTTTTCATTGTGTTTGACCACGATGATTACATTTCGGTCTGTATGTTCACTTGACCCCATACCCAAGCGTTCTGCCAAGTCCATTACTGGCAATACAGTACCACGAAGATTGATCACGCCTTTCATGTAGGCGGGTGCATGCGGCAGAGGTGTTGTCTTGGTCCAACCTCTAATTTCACGCACGCACATGATATCTAGTGAATACTCCTGGTCGCCTATGCGGAAAGTTAGATGCTCTGCAGGAGCACTTGTGTCAATGTCATTCATGTTGATATTTTCCATTTTATGACGCTCTTTTGACTGGAGATATTTCTTGGGCTTGATCGATTATGTCTGTTGGATCGAGGATCAAGGCGATTTGCCCATCGCCCAAAATGGTCGCGGCAGCGATACCGGGCGCGCGATAAAAGCTATCGTCCAAACCCTTGATAACGACCTGGCGCTGGTCCAATATTTCATCGACGATTAAAGCCGCGCGGCTGTTGTTTTCATGGGCGATCAGTAAAACAACCGCATCAATGTAGTTGTCCAAAGCTGAGCGGTATCCAAGCGATACGCCGAGGTCGAACAAAGGCACAAATTCTCTGCGGATGCGCACGACATCCAAACCAGGTCGAACTTGATCCAAGTTTGTTTCGGTTAGCGTTAGCGTTTCCACCACAACATTTAGAGGTAGAACCATTGTTTCATCAGCGACCTGAACGACCATTCCATCCAGTACTGCCAGTGTCAGAGGTAGGGATATCGAAAATGTTGTTCCCTTTCCTTCCTGAGATGTGATTGTAATGCGCCCGCCGAGGCCCTGAATGGCCGTTCGAACGACGTCCATTCCAACGCCACGCCCGGAAAGATCGGACACTTCGCTGGCTGTTGAAAAGCCGGGCAAGAATAGCAAATTGTCGATTTCGCTGTCGCTGAGTGTGGCGTCAGCGGGCACCAACCCTTTGTCGATCGCAATCTGGTGCACTTTTGGACGATTGATGCCGCCACCATCATCGGAAACGTCAATGACGACCCGCCCAGACCGGTGCGCGGCAGTCAGGGAAATCTTGCCCTGTGGTGGCTTTCCCGATGCTGTGCGTTGATCTGTTGACTCGAGGCCATGATCGACGGCGTTGCGGATCATGTGAGTTAATGGATCAGCTAGGCGTTCGATGACAGTTTTGTCGACTTCAGTTGTGTCACCTTCGGTATCCAGACGAACGTCCTTGTTCACGGCTGCGGAGGATTCACGGACAATCCGGGACATGCGCTGGAAGAGGGATTTTACTGGTTGCGCGCGGATCATCATGACGCTGTCTTGGATGTCGCGGGTAAGGCGTTGAAACTCTTCAAGTCCGTTCATCGCATCCGAGTGCGGCGAAAGACCTGCAGATTCGAGGCTTTGGGATAGCATCGCTTGGTTGATGACCAGCTCTCCAACCAAGTTGACAAGACGCTCAATACGGTCGAGATCGACCCGAACCACTGATTTTACCGCGCTTGGAGTTGGCTTGGGGGTGGGTAGAACTGTTGCCAAAGGGGATGGCGGAGCAACGTCAAGAACTTCAAGGATTGGCAGAACCTCTAGGGGTGAAAGTTCAGGCGCGAGAGTGCTAATGTTCTGTTGATCAACTTTGAGCTCGCAAAGGCCGTCGACGAATTCGAAGGCAGACAATATCTCATCTATGTCCACATTTGCGGTCAAGACGATATCCCAAGACAAATATGGAGTTTCTGGTGAAATCTGCTCAAGTGGAACCAATTTTTCCGTACAGCACGTTATTTCACAAGGCCCAAGGTCTTGAAGAGTGCGCAGGATCAAAAAGGGTTCATTTCCAGTTTCAAAAAGCTCTGCAGAGGGGGCAAAATGAATCTGAAACACAGGGATATCCAAATCCATGGATAAGTCTGGACCATCCATGTCTAAATCTAGATTGATATTGAGCCCCATGGGTTGAAAATCAATCTGAACTTCGGGCTCGTCTGCTGGTTCCGTCTCACCGATTGAATTGTTCAACAAATCAATGAGTTCACGACCTTGTTCTTCTAGAAAGGCGTCCTCGTCACGGCTGCAACGAACAAGGTGAGAAAGGTGGTCAGCGCAGCGAAAAAACAGTTTCAGAATGTCGGTGTTGACGTCCAAGGTTCCTGAGCGCACTGCATCCATCACAGTTTCGTAACGGTGCGCAAAGCGAACCAAAGTTTCTAGCCCAAACGCTCCGGCACCACCTTTGATCGAATGAACCGCACGAAAGACGACGTTGATGGTTTCTGAATCCGAACCACCATTTTCGATCTCTTGCAAGCCATCCTGCATTGCCTCAAGCAGTTCTTCACATTCGATAAAGAAAGAACCGCGAATCTCAGCCATTGGGTCTGGTGCATCAGTCATTGCGTTGTGTCCTAGCCTGCAACCATTTGAAGAGCTTTGATCAGTTTTGCCGGGTCAAATGGCTTTACGATCCAACCGGTGGCACCTGCAGTGCGCGCACGTATTTTCAGCTCTGGTGCAGCTTCGGTCGTGAGCACCAGAATGGGCGTTGCACGATGATCGTCTTGGGTGCGCACGGCACTGATAAACTCGAATCCATCCATACGCGGCATGTTGATGTCGGTGATGATTGCGTCAGGCATCTTGCCTTCCAGCACTTCAACGCCGTGCACGCCGTCATCGGCCGTATGCACCGTAAACCCGGCAGGTTCCAAGGCGAGGCGGATCATTTCGCGCATTGTGCGGCTGTCATCGACCGCAAGTATTTCAAGGCTCATACTCGGCCCTCCATTATAGAACTGAGTGTTAAACCCATCGATCCCAACTGGGTTTCGATGCGTTCATTTGTATTGATAATGTCCAATGATCCGCCTGCTGCGGTGCTGCGAATGCCGGCAGCCATCAGCGCTTGGGCGCAAAGCGCGCCAATGTGGGTCACCTCGCTGGCATCCAGAACCGTGGGACTGCTTTTAGGGATTGATAGCAGATGCGCGACCAAACCCTGTGAGGCGGATAGGTCGAGGCGCGAGGCAAGCTTGAAGGGGTCACTCATACGTGCACCCTTGTGGCCAAGCAAACGCACCCAAAGACATCGTTTTCATCAAAATCTCCCTCATTCGGATCAAGAGTGAAGCAGATGTAGCGAACTGTGCGTTAAGACAGGGTTACTCAAACTCGCGATAGCATTGATTTTTTGAAAACCAGTTTCCAACAAGTAAACAAAAAGCCCCGCCGCAGAATTGCGACAGGGCTTAATCGTTTGAAAAGAGGGTGGTTTTTAGCCGCGGCGTCGACCACCTGTACGACCAGCACGACCGCGACCTTCTTGACCGGCTTTTGGGGCGATCTTATTGGCTTTGATCCACTCGGACCCGTGCGCGTCGTTGTCAGTGAGGAAGTTGGCGGCGCGAATGGCTTCCATTTCCTTGCCCGATTGTGGCTTGGTCGACCCCATTCCGAATATCTGCACAAAGGCTTCGTCGGTCATGTCCGCTGGCAAAACGATACCTGCGGCTTCGACTTCGGCCTTTTTCTCTTCTATCTTTTTAGGGCCGATGGGCAAGGCCACCGGGTTCATGATCGCAGAGGTCATGCCAGCCGCCATCGCCATTGGCAGGAACGCGTTGTTGATGCCGTGACGGTTGGGCAAACCAAATGAGATGTTGGACGCGCCACAGGTCGTGTTCACGCCCAGTTCTTCGCGCAAACGACGCACCAAGGCGAACACTTGCAAGCCCGCAGTGCCCATCGCGCCAATCGGCATCACCAGTGGGTCGACCACGATGTCATGCGCGGGGATGCCGAAATCAGCGGCGCGTTCGACGATCTTTTTGGCAACAGCGAAACGCACGTCAGGGTCTTCGGAAATACCGGTGTCATCATTGGAAATCGCCACAACCGGAACGTTGTATTTCTTGACCAGCGGCAGGACCAATTCCATGCGGTCTTCTTCGCCGGTGACGGAATTCAGCAGCGGGCGACCTTCGGCAGCGGCGAGGCCATTTTCCAAAGCACCAGGCACCGAACTGTCGATGCATAGCGGAATGTCGACGATGGCCTGAACCCGCTCGATCAGTTCTTTCATCAACGTAGGTTCAACAAAGTTGTTGTCCGCGTAACGTGGATCTTCGGCCATTTTGTTCGAAAACACAGCGCCCGAATTCACGTCCAGAATGTTGGCACCAGCCATGACTTGGGCCACGGCATCTGCCTCAACGCGGGAAAAATCGCCGCGTTCCAGTTCTTCGGACAGGATTTTGCGGCCCGTGGGGTTGATACGTTCACCAATGACGCAGAACGGCTGGTCAAAGCCGATAATAGCAGTTTTGGTTTTGGATTCGACGATGGTGCGCGTCATAGATGTGTCCTTAAATATGCGTGAATTACGCGTCGTTCATGGGTGTTGCAGCAGAGCCGCCGTTTTCGATGGCCCAAGTGGCGTTGGTCTTGATGCCACCCAGCGGAAAGAAATGGACCTGCTCGATGTTGAATTCAGGGTTGGCAGCTTTGTGCGCGGCCAGCTCTGAAATCACCTCGGTCGGCTCAAACGGCAACAGCAGTTTGGTGACGTCCTTGGCGCGGCGTTGCAGCACACGCAAAGAGGGACCAACACCGCAGGCAATGGCGAATTTGATCATGGTTTGTAGCTTGGCTGGACCGGCAATACCAATGTGGATCGGCAGATCAATGCCGGCATCCTTAAGGTTGTCTGCCCATTCAATGATCGGACCTGCCTCAAAGGCGAACTGCGTGGCCAAAGCCATTTTCGCATCCGTCCGGTTCGAGAAATCCTGTTTCCAACGCAGCGCGTCGTCGACGTTTTTCATGCCGCCGGACGGATCGATGTCTTTGTTGCCCTCAGGGTGACCTGCGACATGCAAACGTTTGAAGCCCGCCTTGTCGAATGCACCACTGTCCAACAGCTGCATCGAGCTTTCGAAATCACCGTGTGGTTTGTCGACGCCGCCGGCCAACAGCAAGGCTTGGTTCACGCCAGCCTCACCAGCATAGCGCGCGATCCAGTCGTTCAGCATTGCTTGGTCGGCAATGATGCGCGCGGGGAAATGCGGCATCACGTCAAAGCCTTCGCCGTTCAACCGCTTGGCGGTGTCGACCATCTCGTCGATCGGCGTGCCTTCGATGTGGGCGATGTAAACGCGGGTGCCTTTGGGCAAGATGTCCGCGAAATTATCAACCTTAGCGGCGGTGCGCGGCATCACCTCGATGGAGTAGCCTTGCAAAAAGGCCTCGACTTCGGCGCTAAGCGCACCGGACACCGGACCATCGGGAGTTTTCTTGCGGAAGTTCAGTAAAGCCATCAGCTTTCCTTTCAAACTGTTAGGATCAAGACCAGCCATCGTTTGCAATCAATTGCTTAAGACGATCCTGGTCGTATTCGGTGTGCAGGCGGGTGGCTTCGGCCTCGACGATGTCATCGGGGTCGCCGTCAACAGAATAGGGGGCAGCCTTGCGCCATTCCGCCAGATACGCATCGGCGTCTTTGGCGTTCACTTTCATGGCGGCACGGTCAATCGCTTGCTCAAAGCGTTCCTCAAGCTGGCGCTTTGATCCACGACGTCCTTTGCCCACTATCACTTGGGCTGGAATGTCGCGCCAATATACAATGGTGACGTCTGGCATGTGGTGATTCCTCGATGTTCCCTTTGGCCTAACTAATTCACGCCGCACCAATCATGGCGCCGTTTTTCGACAGAAACGCGGCCATGAGCGACCTTTGATCCTGCCGTCTGGATATTCTGTTGCGTGCAAGGCTGCCAGTGGCGGCGGCTATCATAATCTTCATGGTCATAATGAGGACAAGCATGCGTACAACTGGCGGTATTATCGCGCCAATCAATCAAGACAGTGCCTTGCGCCGGAGGGTCGCAACACATATTCTTGCCCCAACTCTATATGAAAGGCGCGAGCCATGTCGCCAAAGCGTCCCGATGGTGCGGGCGCGCTCGAACATAGTAAGGCTCTGAGCCCTGCACCGGTGAAACCCGGGTCCTCGACGTTTTATGCAGCGCTGGATCTGGGAACGAACAGTTGCCGCATGCTAATTGCACAGCCCAAGGGCAGTGGGTTTCATGTGGTCGATAGTTTTTCCAAGTCTGTCCAATTGGGCGCAGGACTGGAAAAGACCGGGCGATTGTCGCGCGGATCGATGACGCGCACCATTCAGGCGCTGCGTATCTGTCAGCAAAAACTGCGCAAACACAAAGTCAAACGCATGCGGCTGGTCGCAACCGAAGCCTGTCGGCGCGCGCTGAATGCGTCCGAGTTTATCAAACGGGTGCACTGCGAAACCGGCCTGCGCCTCGATATTATCGAAACCGAAGAAGAGGCGCGTCTGGCCGCGATTTCCTGTGCGCCGCTTGTCAGCCGGAAAACCGAAAACCTGCTGGTGGTTGATATCGGCGGTGGCTCAACCGAGCTGGTCTGGATTGACATGAGCGGCGTGCCGAAAAAACAGCGCGCGCAATCGGTGATGCGTTTGCAATCGGGGTTCGGGGCAGGGACCGACAACCTGCCAGCGGCGCGTGTTATCGACTGGATCAGTGTGCCATTGGGCGTTGCAACCCTGCGTGACCAGTTCAACGATGTCGAAGACGATGCAGCCCGTTTCGCCTTGATGAGCTGGTTTTTCGAGGAAAACCTCGCGGATTTTTCACCCTATCACGACACCAAAGCCCGCGAGCGGTTCCAGATTGTTGGCACTTCGGGCACTGTGACCACGGTTGCCGCCAGCCACCTGAACCTGCGTCGCTATGATCGCACCAAAGTCGACGGGCTGTCGATGTCCTCGGCCCAGATCGACAAAGTCATCCAGAGCTATCTGGACATGGGCCCCACTGGCCGCCGCGCTGACCCGCGCATTGGCCAGGACCGTCAGGCCTTGATCATGTCGGGGGCCGCAATCTTGCAAGCCTTGATGCGCTGCTGGCCAACAGACAGGTTGTCAGTTGCGGATCGCGGTCTGCGCGAGGGCCTGTTATACGCACAAATGAGCGCCGATGGCGTCCTTTCAGACGGAGCCTTGTAAAATGGCAAAGACCCCAAAACCGCCCGTAACCCCAAGCGGCAAATCCAAAACGCCAACGGGCAAAAACGATTCAGGGCGCGGACAACGCGACCTGAAGGTCAAAGTCAAAACCGCACGTGGGCGTTCCAATTCGTCAACGCGCTGGTTGCTGCGCCAGTTGAACGATCCGTATGTCAAACGCGCCAAGGCCGAAGGCTATCGTGGGCGCGCGGCGTTCAAGATCCTGGATCTGGACGATAAATTCCGGTTCCTCGTTCCGGGTGCGCGCATCGTCGATCTGGGCGCGGCCCCAGGTGGCTGGTGTCAGGTGGCGGTCAAACGCTCCAACATTTTGGGCGAAAAACCCGGCAAAGCCATTGGCACGATTCTAGGCGTCGATTTGCAAGTGATGGAACCGATCGCAGGCTGCGAATTGCACGTGCTTGATTTCATGGACGAAGGCGCTGACGATCAAGTCAAAGAATGGCTTGGCGGCAAAGCGGACGTCGTGATGTCGGACATGGCCGCGTCCTCGTCAGGGCACAAACAGACGGATCACTTGAAAATCATGGCGCTGTGCGAAGCCGCCGCCTATTTCGCGTTCGACGTGCTAGAAGAGGGCGGTACCTTTATCGCCAAGGTTCTGGCGGGTGGCGCTGAGGGTGATTTGCAAAAGGTGCTTAAGCAACGGTTCACCAAAGTGCACAACTTTAAACCGGCGTCGTCGCGCTCAGATAGTTCGGAAAAATTTGTTGTGGCATTGGGCTTTAAAGGAGACAGTTAAAGTGAAAATCTGGCTCTAGTTCACGCGCTGTATCGATCGCGCCGCGACACGCTTGATCACGTCCATCTCGTCTTGGTTCACTTTTCTGATGTTAAAATCATGGACACGGGATGCCATGGTTTCGACCACATCGTTCTGCCGCAGCAGTTCAAACAGCCGCGCGTGACGCGGATTTTCTGGATCATGCAAGATTGGCATCGCGGTCCTCTTTCACTGTGCTTGAGGGCGTATAGTCGCGTGCAAATGCGGCGCACAAAGGGCGCACACAGGGTCATTTCAGGATGTGTTAGACAGATCAGTGCTGCTCGGTAATAGTGTATGGAACGGGGACGCGGTGGGTGAAATCCGCGCAACAAAAGGAGACCTGAGATGCATATTGGTGAGGTTTTTCGCGCATTACACCTGCGTGGTGCTCCGTTTGTATTGGCAAATGCCCATGATATCGGCAGCGCTAAGGTTCTGACTGCGTTGGGGGCCGAAGCGATTGGCACCACATCGAACGGTCACGCCTACACACTGGGGCGCCCCGACATGGGCAATGTCACGCGGGACGAGGCATTGGCGCAAGCCCAAGATATCGTGGCCGCGACCCATCTGCCGGTTTCGGGTGATTTCGAAAACGGCTACGGCGATGATCCTGAAACCGTTGCCGAAACGATCCGCTTGTCTGCTGAAATCGGGCTGGCAGGCGTTTCAATCGAAGACACGGACATGTCGGATCGTGGCTTTTACGACTTTGATTTGGCGGTTGAACGGATCAAAGCAGCAGTATCAGCGGCGCGCGCATTGCCACATGATTTTGTCTTGGTGGCCCGCGCTGATGGCATGATGAACGATGTCTATAACA
Source organism: Ascidiaceihabitans sp. (assembly GCA_029251465.1). Taxonomy (GTDB): domain Bacteria; phylum Pseudomonadota; class Alphaproteobacteria; order Rhodobacterales; family Rhodobacteraceae; genus Ascidiaceihabitans. The sequence goes on along the minus strand of JAQXDI010000035.1, from coordinate 3,258 downwards.
TGGAAGAGGCCTTGCGGCGCCTGCGTGCCTTTGATGCGGCGGGGGCCGATTGCCTGTATGCGCCGATGCCACCCTCGCTGGACGATGTGCAGCGATTGATCGATTGCACGGATAAACCGGTGAACGTGCTGGCAGTGGGGCGTTTTGCAAAAACCACACGGGCCGAATATGCAGCAATGGGGGTGGCGCGGATTTCGCTTGGGTCCGGCCTTGCACGCGTCAGCACGGGGGCGTTGATCAATGCGGCGCGGGCCATTTTGTCAGAGGGTGATCTTACGGACATCCTGACGGCCGCCTCAACGCCGGATATCGAAGCGTTGTTGTTAAAAGATCAGCCACTCTGATCTCTTTTGAAAACGAAAACCCCAACGTTGTTTTTGGATAAAGGTTGTTTTTTTGATCAAGGCAGGGCGCCGTCTATTTATGCCAAATTGAACTAATACAGCTGGATAAAACGTGAACACGCTACGAAAGATCCCCAACCGTCTTTCTCTCCGCAATAGATCTCGCAGCAACCGTTATCTTTTGGTTATGAGTCCTGACCCTAACGAAGGGCTGCATCGCTCGATGATTTGGGTGCTGGACAAACTGATTTTGAACATGCGTGGCATGCAGCTAGACAATGGTGCAAACCCGCCGCAGTTTCTGGCCCCGACGTTCGAAAATTTCGATCTGGGACCACGGGATCAGGCGTTTGGCACGCTGGTACGGTTGGGCGAAAAGGTGATGAACGCCTTTGGCCAAGACAGCTACACCGCCAGCATCGTGAAGACCGCGATTTGCGCCACGGACACGACACCAGATGGCAAAGTGCATTCGATGCACCTGCCGGATGTGTCTGCCTACTGGCAATGAACGCCGCTTTCCTTTTGAATAAACACGAGCACACGAGGTGTGAGAATGACTGACAAACCAAAACCAACCATCGGAACGCCGGTTCCAAATCCGAACCCGTTTGATAAGCCAACGGTGCCGGTATTTTTGACCGAAGCACAGATCGCGCAAAAACGTGCGGCTGGCAAAATGCCGGACTTGGGCGTCGTGCCTGCGGGTGTGCCATTGCACGCGTGCATGGGTTTGAACGCCTGCGCGGGGGCGGATCGCTACGGGCTGAACGGACCAATTGACGGGCGTGGACCAAACGATTGCGCGGGGCAGGGATATTGCGCGACCAGCAACGACCACACCTGCCACGTGCAAAACAACTGCGCCGATCAGGGGGGGGGCGGGCTGTATGGCACGGGCGAGGAAATGGACAAGCCGGGCACAAACGATTGCCGCTCGCTTGGGTCATGCGCGACACCTATCAACGCGGGACGCTTCAGCACAAACGGCCCTAACAAGGGCAAATCAGTCTGGTTGCGCGCGCGCGAAGTGTTCAAGAAAGAACGCTGGCCCGCGCTGCGCACTGAGTTGTTGGCCAAACAGCAGGCCGGCACTGTACCCGCCGATCTGAAACTGCCGGAAAAACTGGGCGCCGTACCTGAAATTTTTGCGCAAACTGGCCCGACGTATTTGTGGATTTCTGATGACAACACCCACCGCGGCAACATGACGTCTTGTGGGGCCAGCGGCCTTTCCGGTGCGGGCGGCTGCGGTTGAACCTGCCTCAGGATACACTTGCAACCTTGCCCAAGCTTGGTCTTGGGCTGGGTTTGCGCAATGCTCATTTCGAACATATTCGCACTCATTGGCCAGAGGTTGACTGGTTCGAGGCGATCTCTGAAAACTTCATGGATTCCGGCGGCCAACCGCGCCAAGTGATGCGCGAAGTTGCTGAACGGTACCGCGTCGTATTGCACGGTGTGTCGATGTCGATTGGCAGCACGGACCCGTTGGATTTTGAATACCTTCGTGAAATCAAAAATTTAGCGTCTGAAGTTAATCCTGCGTGGATCAGCGATCATTTGTGTTGGACGGGCGTGATGGGGTTGAATTCGCACGATCTGTTACCGGTGCCATTGACGGAAGAAACGCTGGCGCATGTGGCAAATCGCGTACGCCAGGTTCAGGATTTCCTCGAACGTCCGCTGATTTTGGAAAACCCCAGCACCTACATTACCTTTGCCCAAGACACGCTGGACGAACCTGATTTCCTACGCGCACTGACGGATGAAACGGGTTGTGGGCTGCTGTTAGACGTGAATAATGTTTACGTCAGTTGCTTTAACGCAGGCACCGATCCTGTTGCATACATTGATAAATTTCCGTGTGACCATGTGGTGCAAATGCACCTGGCGGGCCATCAACACTGCGGCACGCATATTATCGACACACACGATCAACCGGTGCGGCCCGATGTTTGGGAACTCTACCGCTTGGCGTGGGCGCGTACCGGTGGTGCCTCGACTTTGCTGGAATGGGATGGAAATATCCCAAGCTTTGAGGATTGCCATGCAGAGTTACTGAAGGCCAAGGCCTATATGAAAGGCTCGTTTGACCCCTCGATGATCAACATGAGCGGCGATGTCGGGCAGGCGAATGTGTCAAATCCGGTCGATCATCTGGTGCCGAGCGTCATGCAATCTGTGGTCATGGAAACCACGTGAGCGAGACGTCCTTTACCCTTTCACAATTGCAATCCTGGATGCAAAACGCGTTGCATGCGCCGTCTGGTGTTCCAAAAAACCAAGCAAACGCCATGCTGACATCGCACCCTCGGTTCTCAGGTGCAGACGGTTTGGCCGTTTTTCAACGCAGCTTTTTCCTGCGCATTGTCTCGTGCATGCGCGATCAGTTTCCTGCCTTGTGTCACGCATTGGGGCAGGGGTTATTTGACGATTTTGTCGCTGAATACATCGTTGCGGCCCCACCAGAAAGCTACACGCTGTACGACCTTGGGCGCCGTTTCCCCGCATTTTTGCAATCTAACCGACCTGACAGCGCGGATGCGCGCGAAACGTGGATCGACTTTGTGGTCGATTTGGCCCGATTTGAACGACAAGTGTTTGTGATGTTTGACGCACCCGGTGCAGAAACGACCGGCTATGCGACACTGCAGACACCGGATGCGGAGTTGCGGTTGCAGCCTGCGGTGTCTCTGGGCAGCTATCGTTTTCCAGTGGCAATGTATTACCACGACGTGCGCGCAGAACGGCCTGCGACGCTGCCGCCCCTGGATGCGATGCAAGTCGCATTGGTGAGCAGCCCCACTTGAGTGGTCCAAATTGAAAGTTAGTGCATGATTGGCCTTTGGTCCATCGGAACGATGGCTTCTGGCGCAGGTGGGCGGTAGCCCAAAGCACTATGGGGTCGTTT
>JAQXDI010000034.1 GCA_029251465.1 Ascidiaceihabitans sp. | reverse complement strand
AAACGACCCCATAGTGCTTTGGGCTACCGCCCACCTGCGCCAGAAGCCATCGTTCCGATGGACCAAAGGCCAATCATGCACTAACTTTCAATTTGGACCACTCAAGTGGGGCTGCTCAGCAATCGTACGCCGATGGCCCATGATTTCTGATTTGCTTCGTTTCAAAATCAAAATCAGATCGCCGTACCTCAATTCACCAAAATGCAATGCGTGTCTCGGGACAGGGTTTTCCGCTCTGCTTCAGTCAGCGCTGCGATTGCATCATCGACGCTGAGACCGTTGCTTCGCGCCTTCTCCCAAATGCGTTTGCATGATTTTGGACACCAAGGAAGCGCCGCCCCCGCGAGCCAACTTCGAAGGGGTTGAGGCAGCCTGTCGTATGTCATCATCGGGTCTGCTTTGCGGCGGTGCCTCTTGAGTGCTGTGGATCCGAGATTACCAGTCATGTCTCTTCTTCCAGATCGAAGATCGGGTCCAAAACCAGAACCAGCCGCGTCTCACCTGACCCTTCAATGGGCGGTGATCGGTGCAGCAGACCAGAGCGAGGCTTTTCTGGCCACAGTGTGCCGCGCAGCAGTATCGGGGTGCCAGTTGGGACGGTAAAAACACGCTCCGGATCAGCGCTATCGCGAGAGGTGCCATATTGGGTCCCCGTAACGCGATATGTGCAAACGAGCCGAGCGGTTATAGCGTCGATATGAAACTTGCGGCAGGCATTCGAGGTGACCCATTCAAGCCGCAGGCGGATGTAGGGTGCCGCCATCAAGTCGCAAAAAAGATGTGACAGTTCGGCGATATCTTTGATGAGGTGCCGCCAGTGCGATCTGTCCGTCACCAACGACGTATCGCAAACTTCGGACAGAACAGTGGCCACGTCCTGCGGTTTCAAGATCAACCGAACCCATGGCAGAATGGTCGGATCTAACCCGTCAATCCATGTCTAAAAATCTGGCGACGGTCGCCGCAGCCAGATCGCCGCAGCACAGTCCTGCGTTGCCAGAATATTGAGGTTCTTGGGCATTTGGGTCACGCAGACGCCGGTTGCAGAACTTTGCAGTACGTCTTGCATCAACGTCATGCCGCTTGTTCCGCCCGACGCCACAGCGGGAACGGATCTGGAAAGTCTGGCAGGGTGTCCGGCGACTTGGCGATGTCTTCCGAGACGAGCGCTGCATCCAACCGCCCCTTGATATCAGCCCAGTCAATTCCTGACCCTATAAAAACGATCTCTTGGCGTCGGTCGCCCCACGGCTCTTGCCAATGCGCCGTTATATAGCCGGCAATACTATCATGCTCGGGCCAACGATCCTTTGGAACGGACGCCCACCATGTGCCCATTGGTTTGATTGACGACAACGCACCGGCCAGCGAAAATTCCGCCACCCATTCAGGACGCGTCGCGATCCAGAAATGCCCCTTTGCGCGGATCACACCCGTTAGGTCGCTATTCAGAACCGCCATCACCTTTTCAGGTTCAAACGGACTGCGCGCACGGTAGACAAATGAGGCGACGCCATATTCTTCGGTTTCGGGCACGTGATCCGCAAAGCCATAAAGCTCGTTGGCCCACATGGGATGTTCGTGCGCCTTCTCAAAGTCGAACAATCCTGTGTTCAGAATTGCAGCTGCGGGTACATCCGAATAAGAGGTCTCGATTATCTTGGCATCTGCGTTCAGGCTGCGGATGATCTGACGGGCGGTTTCAACTTGGCGTGCTGTAGCGTCCGCAACTTTGTTCAACACCACCACATCCGCGAATTCTATCTGTTCGACCAACAGGTGGACCAACGTGCGCTCATCGTCTTCGCCAAGTGTCTCACCCCGGTCTTTCAGGAAATCGTGGCTGGAATAATCCCGTAGCAAGTTCACGGCGTCCACGACGGTGACCATCGTATCAAGACGCGCGACATCCGACAGGCTTTCACCATTTTCATCGCGAAAATCAAAAGTAGCGGCGACGGGAAGCGGTTCGGAAATGCCCGTGGATTCGATCAGTAGGTAATCAAAGCGTTCCTCATTCGCCAACCTGCGCACCTCTGCCAGCAGGTCATCGCGCAACGTGCAGCAAATGCATCCGTTCGACATTTCGACCAGTGTTTCATCTGTGCGGCTTAATTCAGTATCGGCGCGCACGAGGTCGGCATCGATGTTCACCTCGGACATGTCATTGACAATGACAGCAACACGCAGACCGTCGCGATTGTTCAGGACACGATTAAGGAGCGTGGTTTTTCCGGCCCCAAGAAAGCCGGACAGGACGGTGACAGGAAGTTTTTTGGTCATTTGAATTTATCCTTATGCGGTTTTGGCGTTTTGGTGGGCGCGCAGCAATTCAAAGCTGTAGACAAGTTCCGAGCGAGTGATGTCGCGGGCAATAACAACGATGCGCGATTGACGGGTTGTGCCCTGCCAGTCGCGCAAGGGCACCGGCGGTTCAAAAAGATGCTGCACGCCGTGAAACACGAACGGCATCTCAATTCCGACCAGATGTACGATGCCTTTCACGCGCAGGATGTCGGGCCCGCGCAGCCTGATGAGCGTGTCCAGCCAAAGATCAAACGCATCGGGAGGAATAGGATCGTCCAAGACAATGGACGCAGATCCGATCCGCGCGTCATGTTTAGGCAAGAGGGCCGTAGGTGCCACGGATGAGGCAAAGCCTGAAAGGTTATCAAGTGGATCGCTGGAAACAAATTTAGAACTGGGCACAGGTGGCATAAGCCATGCCATGGCCTGATCTGATGTTCCCTGAGGGCGCATGCCGCTCAAATCCCAAAGGGCTGCGGTTGGCACCACACCACGATCCGCCCGCAAAATATCTGCTGTTGGGTTGAGTGATCGTAGCCGTGTCTCGAATGCCCCTGACGTGCTCTCTGACACCAAATCAGTCTTACTGAGGACAAGCAAATCCGCCATCGCAACTTGCGAAACGGCTTCGAATTGACGTTCGAGCGTGCCCGGACCTGTTGCTGTATCCACCACCGTGACAACCCCGTCGATACGGAAATTCTGTGCCAGGTAAGGATCAACCAAAAACGTCTGTAGAATGGGGGCGGGATCGGCGAGGCCCGTTGTTTCAATCACAACACGGTCAAAGGTCAGGCGATTTTCTTGTTTGCGGGCTGCCAAATCTTGCAGGGTGCGCGATAGGTCTCCGCGAATGGAACAGCACAGGCAACCAGATTTCATCAAGACAACTTCTTCCTCCACGGACTCGATCAGGTCGTGGTCAAGCCCCGCTTCGCCGAATTCATTCACGATGACAGCGATCCTTGGTCCGGTTGGCTGGGCTATTATCGCGTTGAGAAGTGTTGTTTTTCCCGCACCAAGAAAACCCGTCAGTAAGGTAACTGGTAAACGAGTATCTTTTGCGGCCATGTTATAAATCATCCTGCTCTATCTACTAATTTTGTAATGTTATGACATAACATTAGGTGGGTAATCAAGATGCCTTAATGCAAATAGGGCAACAACATCCCAATGCTGATGACGATGATCAGGACCCCTCCCATCAAATGCAGCGTTGCCGAGATGGCTTGCACCGCATGGTGGTTCCGTGCCCCAAGACCCGCCAACCGCCGCGCGGTGACGCCGGTGGTCGCAACGGTCAAGTTAAACGCGGCGGTCCCGATGCCCATCGTGATCACGGCAAAGCATCCAACCGCAAACGCATCGAAACGGGCCGCGATCACCAGAACAAACAATGCGCCAGTGCAAGGTCTTATCGCGATGCTGGCGATCAAAGCGACCGCATCGCGTGTTGTCGTCAGCGTTGCCACGTCGTCGAC
>JAQXDI010000024.1 GCA_029251465.1 Ascidiaceihabitans sp. | reverse complement strand
ATCGGTTCCCATGGTGTACTAACGGCTGACGAAGCCCGCCAAGAGGCCAAGCGACTTCTTGGAGATGTTGCGAAAGGTGAAGACCCCTCGGGCAACCCCATTAGACAGAGCCGTGTTCTCGCTATGCTGCGAGCCGCACCACCTCTGTCGAATAGCATTGCCTCGCCCCCCATCCGCGTTCGCCACGTGGCAAGGTTTCAGAGCAAGCCGCTAAAGCGGTTGTCTTGAAAACCTGCACCATTGGAAGAAGCGAAGAATGAGCGAAAGCAACAAAATGATCGATAAAGGAAAGGCTATGCGTCGTGAAAGGCAAAGGTCTGTCGCAAAAGGCAGAGCTATGTGTCGCCTCACACATTAATAAAATGGTGCACCCGAGAGGATTCGAACCTCTGACCCCCTGATTCGTAGTCAGGTACTCTATCCAGCTGAGCTACGGGTGCGCTGAGCGGGGGTTTAGTCTTGCCTGCGGGGCAGTGCAAGCCCCGTTTCGCCCGTATTGAAAAAATTTCGTCACAAAGTGACATCACCCTTGGGCAGGTGGATGCAAAACGTGGTCCCTTTGGGCCCTGTGCGTTTCAAAGCGATGGTTCCGCCGTGCCCGCGGATCAGTTCTTCGGAGATCGCGAGCCCAAGGCCGGAGCCACCCTTGGTGAATCCACCCTGAAACGGCGTGAACAGGTGCTCTTGGGCTTTTGCGGGCAGACCGGGGCCGGTATCGGTGATTTCGATCTTCCAGCTGGTGTCATCCTCGAACGAAGACACCGCGATTTCAGCGGGTTTGCCGCTCGCCACGATGGCCTGGCGGGCATTGCGTACCAAATTGGCGATCACACGGAACAGCTGTTCGGAATCGGCGCGCAGAGTCATCGCGGCGGGGATGTCCTCGGCAAAGCTGAGGTCAAAATCACCGATGGCCAGTCGTTCGCTGTCGATCACGTCGGCGACGATGGGGGCCAGCGGGACCACGGACAAGGTGGGGCTGGGTTCTTCGGCTTTGCCAAAGGCCAGCGTGCTTTCGCACAGGTGCACAGCGCGGGTGATCGAATTCACGAGCTTGGGGGCAAGGCGCGCAACCAGCGGATCTTCGGACATTTCGATGCGGTCTGTGAACAGCTGCGCCGAGGTCATAATGTTGCGCAAATCGTGGCTGATTTTGCTGACAGCACTGCCAAGTTGGGCAAGGCGATCTTTTTGGCGCAAGGCGCTCGTCAGCTCGGTTTGCATGAATTTCAGCGCGTCTTCGGCCTCGCGCAATTCGGTCACACCAGCGTTCGGGGTGATGATGCGACGGGCGTCCTCTGGCGCGGCAGCGTAGCTTTGCATGGCACCAACAACCCCGCGGATCGGTTTGACCAGCGTGGCGCGTACCGCAAGGAACAACAAGAACGCCGTAAAGATCGAGATCACGGCGGACAGGATCAAAATGCGCACGCCGTAGTCGATCATGGCAGCACGCATGGGGCCTGCTTCCATCGTGACTTCGATCAGCAGACCCGCCCCGCGCAGGGGCGCGCCGATCACACGAATGACTTCGTTTTCGGGCTGCGCAATCCGCCGCATGGCGTCACGGATCAGCACCAGCGCGGTGCCGTCACGCAAATCATACGTCGCCGAAATTGGCATCGGCATGGGCGTGGACAACATCAACTGGCGGATTTCGTCGCGGCGCAAAACCACGTTAAAGACGCCGGCGTTTTCAAGCAGCTCTTCCTCTAGTTTCGGTTCCAGCATGTCGTCGGCCAACAGCGCAAGAGACGCGATTTGCGCGCGTTCCAAATGGTCCAACAAGTAGTCTTCGCGGAACCGAGCGATGGAGGGTACAAATATCAAAATCTCGGCCAGCATCACAAAGATGATAGTCAGGATCAAAAATCGGCCAGAGAGGGAATTCAAAATACGCCCCAATCGTTATGGAATGAACCGTTGGACAAACCCAACGACGCGTTTGACGATAGGGTTATCAAACAATCGGGGTGTGTAGTAGGCACCCGCGACACGTTTGTTTACCTCTCCGATTGTGGGATAGGGCGCGACCATGGCCGCGATCTGGGACATCTTCATGTTGTTGGCGAGCGCGAGGGCCCACAGGTTGATCAGCTCGCCTGCCTGATAGCCGACGATGGACGCGCCGATGGGGCGGCCCTTGACGACCATGACCTTGATGAAACCTTTGGTTTTGCGTTCCGCGATGGCGCGGTCGTTGTGGGAATAATCAAAGCGGATCACTTCGAGTTTGTCGCCATGTGTTTCGCGTGCTTGTGCTTCGGTCATGCCGACTTGCGACAGTTCCGGGTCAGTGTAGGTGGCCCATGGGATGTGGCTGGTCTTGGCCTTGGAGGGCAACCCGAACAGCATTGAGCGGATGATGACGCCCGCGTGGTAGCCTGCGACATGGGTGAATTGCAGACCGCCCGCGACGTCGCCGATGGCATAGACTTTGCGGTTGGTGGTGCGCATGCCTGCGTCGACCTGAATGCCGGTGCGCGTGGTTTCGATGCCTGCCGCCGCAAGGTTCAGTTTGTCGGTGTTGGATTTCCGCCCCACGGCCATCAGCAGGTGCGAGCCATTGAAAATGCGGCCGTCTTGAACCTCGACCTCAATCGCGCCGGCCGTGCCGCGGATTTCGGCGGCCATGGCATCTTCGGCAATCTCGATGCCTTCATCGCGCAGCGTGTCCAGAACGACCTTTGCTAGTTCTGGATCATCCTTGCCCAGCGCTTTTGCCCCCTCAATCACCGTAACTTTGGATCCAAGGCGAATATGCGCTTGCGCCATTTCCATACCGATGGGGCCACCCCCGATGATCAGCAAGTGATCAGGGCGCGTCCGCAGGTCGAACAGGGTTTCGTTGGTTTCGTAAGGGACGCTTTCAAGGCCCGGAATTGGCGGCACCAATGGCGAAGATCCTGTGGCGATCACGACGCGGCGCGCCTTGATGATGGTGTCGCCCGCTTTGACTTCGGTCGGGGATACGAATTCACCGAATTCGCGGATCACGTTGACGCCAAAGCCCTCGAACCGCTCTTGGCTGTCGACGGGGGCGATTGTGGCGATCACGTCGGCCACGTGGTCTTTGGCGGCGGCGTAGTCGACCTGTGGTTCGACGTTTGCAACACCGTAGTCCGCCGCGTGCGACATGCCGTAAGCCGCTTTGCCGCTCGCGATTAGCGCTTTGGACGGCACGCAACCGAAATTCAGGCAATCGCCGCCCATTTTGTGGCCCTCAAGCAAGGTCACAGACGCGCCCATTTGCGAGGCCCCCGCAGCAACCGACAGCCCGCCGGAACCAGCCCCGATCACCAAAATATCTGTCTTGATCGTTTTCATTACTTACAGACCCTTTTTGCCAGTCACGGCTTTTAGAACAACAGGAACCAACGACAGCGCGGCCATGCCCAAGATCGGCAGCAGGATGTGCGGTTCAAAGATAATGCCGAGGTTCGGGGTTTCGCCCGCCGCGAACACTTCGCCCAAGCCTGCCCCGATTGACGTGAACACGATAGAGGCCGGAATGATGCCAAAAAACGTCGAAATCACAAAGCGGTGCAGCGGCACTTGCATAAACGATGGGATCAGGTTGGCCATGAAAAACGGCACAATCGGCACAAGGCGGATGATAAACAGCATCGACCATTGGTTTTCATCAATGCCGTCTTTGATCTTTTTCACCGCCCCTTTGGAGCCTTCCATTTTCGCGCCCAGAGTTTCGCCAAACCCGTAGCGCGCCGCGAGGAAAATGACCGCCGCGCCGATGGTGGCACCGGTGACGTTGAACAGCACCCCAAAGACGGTGCCAAACAAGAACCCGCCCGTAAGCGTGGCAATTGTGCCGCCGGGCAGCGAAAACCCGACGATCAGGATGTAGACGGTGACAAAGATCAGCACCGTCAGCAGGTAGTTGTCATCGCGGAAATCGATCAACGCCTCGCGGTTGTCGCGCAGGGTGTCAAAGCTCAGGTAGTCGCTGAGGAAAAACGCGCCAAGACCGGCCACCACAAGAATCACCAGCAACGGCAGATGCCGCAAAAACCCGGATTTGGTTAGATTGTCGTGAGAATTGGTCATATCGCTCATCAGTGTTGCCTCTTTTGTCTGCTGCATCAATGGACTTAAGGTGGGGGTGGGTACCACCAACAAACAAAGGCGATCACAGCCGATTGATCGCAGGGGCCGTATTTCGTGAGGAATGCGTTCCAAATCCGGCCAAAGTCAGGTAAATGAAACATCTAACACGCATCAAACAGATATTTGTTGCAAAACCATCCTATTCACCGCCGCTAGGGTTTGACTTGGTCCATGGACCCCCTTAAAGGACGGGTTCTGAATAGACACCCTTGGCGGCGATTCCTCGCGTCCAATGGCTTAATATGGAGACGGAGCGATGAAACGCACCTTTCAACCTTCTAACCTTGTGCGCAAACGGCGTCACGGTTTCCGCGCGCGCATGGCAACAAAAGCTGGCCGCAAGATCCTGAATGCACGTCGTGCAAAAGGTCGTTCGGAACTGAGCGCTTAATTTAAGCGTCTCGAACAGGTTTACCTGACATGACCCCGCCGGAGGCCCCAATGTGCAGTTTACCAACTGCCGGGGATACCCCTCCGGCGGGGTCGTCAGGTTTAGGACTTGGCAAGCGCGGCATTGCCGTTCTGCAAAACCGGTCCGAATTTTTGCAAGCCTCGCGGGCCCCGCGCGTCGCGATGCCCGGCTTTATTCTGCAAATCCGTCAGCGTGGTGATGATGCGCCCCTGCGCGTCGGATTTACCTGTTCCAAAAAAGTTGGCAATGCTGTGGCGCGCAATCGGGCCAAGCGGCGGTTACGGGAAATTGCCCGCATGGTTCTGCCTGTCGAGGGCAAAGCAGGCATCGATTATGTGTTGATCGGGCGGCGCGATGCGACGGCAACTATCCCGTTCGAAACCTTGAAAAACGATCTGCGCACCGCCTTGGCCAAAGGTGGGCGACGATGAGCCCGCTGGCGTTCACCCTGTCCCTGCCCGTGCGCGCCTATCGTTTGGTGTTCAGCCCATGGGTCGGATTTAACTGTCGCTATCAACCGACCTGCAGCGCCTACGCGATGGAAGCCTTGCAAAAACATGGCGGCATCAAGGGCAGCTATTTGGCCGCACACCGCATCTGCCGCTGTCACCCTTGGGGCGACGATGGTTATGACCCTGTGCCGGACGACAAACCCCATGACTGATCACTCTGATGATATCCATCCTCTGTTCGCAGGTGCGCCCCGCACAACCGAGTTCAAAAAGCTACGCAAACGGATTGTGCGCCTGACCCGCGAGGCGATCGAGCAATACGGCATGATCGAAAAAGGCACGCGGTGGCTGGTGTGCCTGTCGGGCGGCAAGGACAGTTACACGCTGCTCGCTGTCCTGCACGAACTGCAATGGCGTGGTTTGCTGCCCGTCGATATTCTGGCCTGCAATCTGGATCAGGGCCAGCCGGGTTTTCCTGCGACTGTGCTGCCGGCCTTTCTTGAGAAAATGGGCGTGCCGCACCGGATTGAATACAAAGATACCTATTCTATCGTGATGGATAAAATTTCTATCGTGATGGATAAAATCCCGCAGGGGCGTACGTTTTGCGCACTGTGTTCGCGGCTGCGGCGTGGCAATTTATATCGCATTGCACGCGAAGAAGGGTGCAGTGCCGTCGTTTTAGGTCACCACCGCGACGACATTCTAGAGACGTTCTTTATGAACTTGTTTCACGGCGGCCGATTGGCGACAATGCCACCTAAATTACTGAACGAAGACGGCGATCTGTTTGTGTACCGCCCGCTCGCGCATGTGTCTGAAATTGATTGCGAAAAATTTTCAAAAGCCATGGAATACCCGATAATCCCATGTGATTTATGTGGGTCTCAGGACGGGTTACAGCGCCAACAAGTAAAGCAAATTCTGGATGGCTGGGAAGCGAATTCACCCGGTCGCCGTCAAATTATGTTTCGCGCATTGACCAACACGCGTCCGTCGCATTTGCTGGATCCAGAGCTGTTTGATTTTGCCGGTTTGACCCGAGATTTAGACCAATTTGAAACAAACCCTGACGACATTCCCAAGCTGCGTTAACGCGGCAATTACACTGCCTGCTTAGCTGTGGCCATGCAGTTGCAACTGGCAGCTGCCTATTTGGAAAGTCATCATGCGGTATAGTCCGATCCGAACGTGGTTGCGCTTGCGCGAACGTATTTGCGTGGCTTTGGTTGGCCCGCAGGCATTGGCGTTTTTGCCAGCGGTGGTCTTGGCCGCCTATTGGACGGGCGGCGAGGCAGCGTTGATAACTGTCGCGATTGCATCCCCTGCGATCTACCTGTTGTTGGGTGGTTTTTCAGTTGGCAACAGCCGGGCGTTCCTGCCCCGCGACAGCTTTACCGGCCTGTTGCAGCGTGACGGATTTGACGAGCTTGTCGAACACATCCGTGAAAAAACGTTGGATAAAACCCGCACCTCGGCTGTGTTTCATATCGAGCTCGAAGATTTTGCAGAACTTGTCGAACGCCATGGAGAGGCAGCAGGCGACATCGTCATCCAACGCACAGGTGACCGGATTGTCACTGCGATGCGCGATTACGATAACGTCGCACGTCTGGGCGATTGCCGGTTTGCCGTATGTATCGGTGCCGAACGACAAACCGATCTTGAGGTTTGCATTCAACTGGCCGGTCGCATCCAATCTGTCATCGAAGAGCCGATTTCAGTCGATGGATTGTCACTGTATGTTTCTGCATGTGTTGGGTTTTGCCTTAGTTCGCGCGCGCCGGGATCTTCGGGTGCAGCATGGTCGCAAGCCGCTGCAACAGCATTGCGTGCAGCCCAAAAACGCGGCCCATCCGCAATTCGCGCCTATACGGACGAAATGCGGCGCATCACGCAAAGCCGCGCAGAATTAAGAGAAGAAGTCACTTCGGCGCTAGAATCAGGGCAAATCATCCCGTGGTTTCAACCGCAAATTTCCACCGACACCGGAAAAGTTACTGGATTTGAGGCATTGGCACGCTGGAACCATCCAGAACGTGGCATGATTTCGCCCGCTGAATTTCTGCCTGCAATTGATCAATCCGGCCGCATGGAACGGCTGGTAGAATTGATGATGTACCACACGTTTACTGCTCTCAAAGCATGGGATGCCGCTGGTGTGCATGTTCCACAGGTCGGCGTGAACTTTAGCGCTGTGGAATTGAACAACCCCCGGCTGATCGAAAAAGTGAAATGGGAATTAGACCGTTTCAATTTGACACCAGACCGGTTGTCAGTCGAAATCCTTGAATCTGTGATTGCAGGCGCGCCTGATGATCAAGTGACGAAAAACATCAATGGATTGGTCGCCTTAGGGTGCCGTATGGACCTTGATGATTTTGGGACAGGTCACGCATCAATCTCTTCTATTCGCCGTTTCGCTGTCAATCGCATCAAAATCGATCGCTCCTTTGTTATGCAGGCAGACCGCGATCCTGAACAACAACGCATGATCAGCGCCATTTTGACTATGGCCGAACGTATGAATCTGGAAACTCTGGCTGAAGGTGTCGAGACCGTTGGCGAGCATGCCTTGCTCGCACAATTGGGCTGCGATCATGTTCAGGGATTCGGCATCGGCAAACCCATGCCGTTCCAAGAAACCTTGGATTGGATTTCTGCCCATGAGGCGAAATTGCAAGATGCTCCGCAAATTACCCAACGCAGCAGCAAATAAGCGCTTGGGTCTTGCAAAATTCGCACACAGATCAGTGCAACAAATACTACGCAGATATTGGTAAAACCCTCGAATCCGCTTGACCTTTGGCCCTCATCTCTGTTGAACCCAACCCTGATATCAAACGAATTAGGTGGCGGTCCCAATGGACGATCAGAACAAGAATCTCATCCTTGCAACTGTGTTGAGCATGGCCGTTATTTTCGTGTGGATGACATGGTTCGCACCCGAAGAAGCGATTGTGCCTGAGCAAGTCGTAACAACGCAAACAGAAACGGCGGATGGCGCAACCCCTGCAGCCGCCCCTAGTGCAGATGACTCGGCGGTCACCACCGCGGAAACCAGTACACCACAAGCATTGATAGACGCACCACGCGCTGCAATCGAAACTTCCCGCCTGAGCGGATCTATTTCCTTGCTCGGTGGTCGTATCGACGAACTGAAACTGAGTGATTACAACGAAACCCAAGCCGACGATGCTGACACAGTCACCTTGATGTCGCCGGTGGGCAGCGACGATCCGTATTACGCGCTGTTTGGCTGGGCCGCGAGCACAGGCGTTGATCCTGCAAATGTTCCTGGCCCTGAAACACAATGGGCGATTTCAGAAGGTGAAATTTTGACGCCGTCGACCCCGTTGAAACTAAAATGGGACAATGGCGCAGGCTTGGTCTTTAACCGCACCTACGCTATCGACGAAAACTACATGTTCACTGTTACTCAATCAGTGGAAAACGTAGGCGATGTCGCCGCATCGATGGTGCCTTATGGTTTGCTGGCGCGTCACGGCGAGCCAAAAGATCTCAAAAACTTCTTTGTTTTGCACGAAGGTCTGGTCACCATGACAGACGAATACAGTGAGACAAATTGGGACGACATTCCCGACTTTGACATCCATCCAAAAGAAGGCGTTCCAGCTGAACGTATCGACGACGTCGCCAACGGCTGGATCGGCATCACAGATCACTTTTGGATGACAACGCTGATCCCTGCAAAAGACGTGCCAACACGTCTGACCGCAAAGTACCGCCCGCGCTCTGACATCTACCAGATCGAAGCGGTCATGCCCAAAGTCACCGTGCAACCCGGTGCGACAGAAACCAGCACATTGCGCGTCTTTGCCGGTGCAAAAGAATGGGAAACCATTCGCGAATACCAAACCGGTGGCGTCACCAAATTCATCGACAGCATCGACTGGGGTTGGTTCTTTTTCCTGACCAAACCAATTTTTTGGCTGCTGCATGAGTTGAACAAAATCGTTGGCAACATGGGTTGGTCGATCATCGCGCTGACGCTCATCATCAAAGCGGTTCTTTTCCCGTTGGCCTATAAATCTTACGTCTCGATGGCCAAGATGAAAGAACTTCAGCCAGAGATGGAAAAGCTGAAAGCCAGCACCGGTGACGACAAGCAAAAGCTGCAAACTGGCATGATGGAGCTGTATAAGAAGAACAAGGTTAATCCAGCGGCGGGCTGTCTGCCGATCCTGATGCAAATCCCGATCTTCTTCTCGCTCTACAAGGTTATCTTTGTGACGATCGAACTGCGCCATGCGGCATGGTTTGGCCCGTTCCAGGATTTGTCCGCGCCTGACCCCACAACGCTGTTGAACCTGTTTGGCCTGCTGCCAAATGGTGGCCCCGAAGCTGGCAGTGTTATGGCCCTGATCTTTATCGGTATTTTGCCGATCATTCTCGGCATCTCGATGTGGTTGCAGCAAAAACTGAACCCGGCACCCACCGACCCGACACAGCAGATGATCTTTGCGTGGATGCCGTGGGTCTTTATGTTCATGCTGGGCAGTTTTGCCTCTGGTCTGGTGGTTTACTGGATCGCAAACAACACGATCACCTTTACGCAACAGTATTTGATCATGCGCAGCCAAGGCTACAAACCTGACGTCTTTGGCAACATCAAAGGCAGCTTCAGCAAGAAGCCAAAGGCAGACACGTAATCTTGGATCAGATCACCAGCATATGGCGACACTCGATCAAATCGCACGGTCGCGAAGCGTTGCAAAACGTCGCGCTAATCGCCGGCGAAGCGATGCCGTGGGATCGTGTTTGGGCCGTGGCGCATGACAGCGCCAAGGCACAGGCTGGTGTCTGGGCGCAATGTGCTAACTTTAGCCGTGTGTCCAAAGCGCCTGCGCTGATGGCGATCACAGCCGAACTGGACGAGGCGAACGAAACCATTACGTTGCGCCACCCGGATCGCCCTGATTTGACGTTTCGCCCAGATGACAATCCTGATGCGCTGATCGGGTGGACATCGCCACTGGTTCCTCAGAACCGCGCGTTGCCCAGCCACATCATGCGCCTTGATGGACGCGGATATACCGACAGCGATTTTCCGTCGGTGACCCTGTGCAATATGGCGTCGCACCACGCAGTCGAACAAGCAGTCGGCCAAGATCTGTCGATCCATCGCTGGCGTGGCAACGTCTGGTTTGACAGCGAAACCCCATGGATCGAATTCGACTGGATGGGCAAGGACATCGCTATCGGTGACGCGATTTTGCGCCCCCGCGAACGCACGGATCGCTGCGTTGCAACCACGTCGAACCCAGACACCGGCAAACGAGATGCCGGCACATTGGCCGCGCTCAAAAGCTTTGGCCACCAGGATTTCTCAGTGCGCTGCGAAGTCATTCAAGGCGGTCCAATCGCCACAGGCGACAAGGTGCGGCCCGTATAATGCAAATGCAATTTTCACTGGCCGAAACGCCGGACAAGATCATCAAAGAACAAGGTCGCTTGTTGTTTGCCCACGGCACCGAATTCGTCAAAGGCGTTGTGGCCATGGACGGCCTGCCGCCTGCGGACCGGATGGAGGTTTGCTTTGCCGGCCGGTCCAACGTCGGGAAATCGTCGCTGATCAATGCGGTCACCGGCCGCAAAGGCCTGGCACGCGCCTCAAACACGCCTGGTCGTACGCAAGAAATCAACTATTTCACCGCGCACGACAGCCACTATCTGGTCGACCTTCCGGGCTACGGATACGCAAACGCGCCCCTGCCAGTCGTTGAGAAATGGCAGCGCCTGCTCAAGCAGTACTTGTCGGGCCGTCAAACTTTGCGCCGCGCCTTTGTGCTGATTGATGCACGTCACGGCGTCAAACCCGTGGACGAAGAAATCATGTCGCTGCTCGACAGTTCCGCGGTGATTTTCCAGTGCGTTTTGACCAAGACGGACAAGATCAAAGAAGAAGCGCACGAAAAGCTGCTCGAACAGGTCCGCAGCAAACTGGCAGCACATCCCGCAGCCTACCCCGAGATCGTCATGACCAGTTCCGAAAAAGGCACCGGCATCGATACGTTGCGCAGCATCATCGCCACCCTCGAATAAATCATCCAATCGCCCCAAGTATCCTTGTGTCGCTATGGAATGCCTTGCGCGCAGGGCTTCGGTTTCCCATAACTCTGTGACGAGGGAACAACATGAAGACACAAGATATGAACCGCGACTGGATCACCACTGCCGAAACGCTAAGCCGCGCCTTGCCCTACATGCAGCGCTATTCTGGTGCGATTGTCGTGATAAAACTGGGCGGTCACGCGATGGGCAGTGACGAAGGCATGGCCAGTTTTGCGCGTGACGTTGTGCTGATGCAACAAGTCGGCGCGAACCCTGTGATCGTGCATGGCGGCGGGCCGATGATCAACGCGATGCTGGAACGGCTCGATATCAAATCCGACTTTGTGAATGGCAAACGGGTCACCGACGCGCCGACCATGGAAGTGGTTGAAATGGTGCTGAGCGGCCTCGTGAATAAGCGTATTGTTCAAGCCATCGGGGCCCAAGGTGGCCGCGCCGTTGGTCTGTCTGGCAAAGACGCAAACCTTGTGACCTGCACGCAAACTGATCCGGCGCTCGGGTTCGTCGGCACTCCGTCTGTGGTTGATCCATCGATCCTGCAAGACCTGTTCCAATCCAACACCATTCCGGTCATTGCGCCCTTGGGTGCGGGTCATGACGGCGAGACTTTCAACATCAATGGCGACACGGCAGCCGGTGCAATCGCGGGTGCCTTGAACGCGGATCGCTTGCTTTTGCTGACTGACGTTGCAGGCGTCAAAAACGGCGAAGGCGAAGTTTTGACCGAACTGACCGCCGCGCAAATCCGCGCGTTAACGGCAGACGGCACCATCGCCGGCGGCATGATCCCGAAAACCGAAACCGCCCTGAATGCCATTGAAAACGGTGTGCGCGCGGTGGTTATCCTGGATGGTCGCGTGCCGAACGCCTGCTTGTTAGAGCTGTTTACTGATCACGGTGCCGGCAGCTTGATCCGCGACTGACGCAACCGTGTTGATCTGCAGGTTGGCACAAGGCCCCCATCACGCTACGTCTGGCCTATGGAAAATGAATCTCTCATCCGCCTGTCCGTCTTCATCAGCCTGTTTGCTGTTCTTGCGTTGATCGAAACGCTGGCGCCGCGCCGCGTGCGCAGCCAAACGCGTCAGACCCGCTGGGTGACAAACTGGGGCATCACCATCGCGAACATGGTGGCGTTGCGTGCCTTGGCCATTTTCCTACCGTTTCTCGCAGTTGGGGCCGCTTTAGATGCGCAGATAAATGGGTGGGGGTTGTTCAATGCGATCGCCTTGCCGGCCTGGGTCGAAGTGATCCTCGCCATGTTGGTCCTTGATTTCATCATCTGGGCACAGCATTTGATCACTCACAAAATCCCGCTGTTGTGGCGCTTGCACCGTGTTCATCACGCGGATGTCGACATGGATGTCACCACTGCCATTCGCTTTCACCCTATAGAAATCGCTTTGTCTATGATCTTGAAAATCGGCGTCGTCTACCTGCTTGGGCCAGCCGCAATTGCCGTGATCCTCTTCGAAATAATGCTGAACGGCACCGCCATGTTTAACCATGCCAATATCCGCCTGTCCTTGGCGGTTGATCGCATCGTGCGCCGCGTTTTGGTCACGCCTGACATGCACCGCGTGCATCATTCCGTGCACCGTCATGAGCACGACAGCAACTACGGCTTTGCCTTGTCGATTTGGGATCAGATGTTCGGCACCTACATCGCACAACCGGCCGCAGGACACGATGACATGCAGGTTGGGCTGCAATGGCAGGACGACAGACCAAGCAAACTGGGTTGGTCCCTGACATTACCCTTTACGCGCAAATGATCCTTGACCAGATCGCACAGCGCATCGACCCGCTGGGTCTGTTTGTGATGGGCGCGTTTAACCAAAACGAAGGCGCAATTGTCCTACTGGGTGCAGCCGATACGTTTTGGTCCGTTTTCACTAAGGCACCCGAGTACAGTGACGACATAGCTGACCCAATTGACCGATGGTCCAAGAGAAACATAAACGCGCTTGCATTCGAACACGGCGGCACAGCAATCTTCCCATCAGACGGGCCGCCCTATGCTCCGTTCATCGCGTGGGCCTTAAAATCGGGGCGGTTCTGGCAAAGCCCAACCGGCATGATGGTGCATGATACAGCCGGGTTGATGATCTCGATCCGTGGCGCGGTCCGCCTGCCATTCGCCGTGCAAACACAGTTGTCAGAAAATCCGTGTGACACCTGCGCAGAACAGCCTTGTGCGACTGCCTGCCCAGTTAATGCTTTGTCTCTGACGGCTATGTACGATGTCCCAACGTGTAAGGCGTATCTTGATACGCCCGCTGGCGATAGCTGTATGACTGGGGGCTGCCACGTGCGCACCGCCTGCCCCGTCAGCCAATCGTTCAACCGCGATCCAGCACAAAGCGCCTTTCACATGCGCGCCTTTACGGGTCGCTAAAACGCAAAACGGCCAGCCCTGACAGCCAGCCGTTTGCGAAATGTTGGTAATGTGTGCGTGTCGCACACCACGCGTCGTTAGTGGCCCAAGATCTGGCTCAGGAACAACTGCGTCCGCGGGCTTTGCGGGTTGTTAAAGAACTCTTCCGGTTCGTTTTGCTCCACAATCTGACCTTCATCCATAAAGATCACGCGGTTTGCCACCTGACGGGCAAAACCCATCTCGTGTGTGTCGCACAGCATCGTCATGCCTTCTTCGGCAAGCTCGATCATCGTGTCCAGAACCTCTTTGATCATCTCCGGGTCCAGCGCGGACGTCGGTTCATCAAACAGCATGATACGCGGCTGCATGCACAACGAACGGGCAATCGCCACACGTTGCTGCTGACCACCGGACAACTGGCCCGGATACTTGTTCGCCTGATCAGGGATTTTTACTTTTTCAAGGTAATGCATCGCCAGTTCTTCGGCTTCTTTCTTGGGCGTTTTACGCACCCAGATCGGAGCCAACGTCAGATTTTCCAAAATGCTCAGATGCGGGAACAGGTTGAAGTGTTGGAAACACATGCCAACTTCTGACCGGATCTTGTCGATGTTCTTGAGGTCGGATGACAACAGCGTACCGTCGACTTCGATTGACCCTTTTTGGTGCTCTTCCAAAGCGTTGATGCAACGGATCAGCGTGGATTTGCCTGAGCCTGACGGCCCACAAATCACGATCCGTTCGCCGCGTTGAACGGTCAAATCAATGTCGCGCAGCACGTGGAATGTGCCGTACCATTTGTTCATGTTCTGGATGCTGATCGCGACTTCGTCGGACACTTGCATTTTTGCTTGTTCAGCCATGTTCCGGCCTCCTTATCGGTGATCTGTCGCGAGACGGCGTTCCAGCCACTGCGAATATTGTGAAATGCCGTAGCAAACGACGAAGAACAGGACGGCTGCAAAGCTGAACAGCTCCCAATACACCCCGTTCCAATCGGTTGACGCCAAAATGGGTCCGCGGATCATACCCACGATATCGAACATCGAAATGACCGATACCAAAGTGGTGTCTTTGAACAGGCCCACGGCGATGTTCACGATACCTGGGATCGAGATTTTTAACGCTTGTGGCAGGATGATCAGGCGTGTTGCTTGGGCGTAATTCAGCCCCAGTGAATCCGCAGCCTCGTATTGCCCTTTTGGCAAGGCGGCCAAGCCACCCCGAATAACTTCGGCAATGTAGGCTGCCGAAAACAGGGTGATCATGATCACAACGCGGATAAACAAATCCACGCCAGTGCCCGGTGGAAAGAAGTACGACAGCATGACGCTGGCCACAAACAACAGGGTGATCAACGGCACGCCGCGAATGAATTCAATAAAGATCACGCAGATGTATTTGATGAACGGCATCGATGATTGACGGCCCAACGCCAGTGCAATGCCCAAAGGCAAGGACAAGGACACACAGGTCACACCCAACATCATGTTCAGCATGAAGCCACCCAAATCACGGCTTGGCACAGGCTCAAGTCCTGCAGCAAACAATGAACCCGCCTTACGCGCAGCGTCATCTGGTCCGATCATTGTGCCGAGGTACCAAACAATCGCCGCACCAAGAACACCAGCACCCAAAGCCAGAGCAAAGTTTTGCTTTTCGAGGCGTTCGAACACTTTGAACGCGACGACAAAGCCAACCAGAGCCATGATTGGGTAATACACCGGACCGCCCCAGATCAACCAAAAGGCGATGAATGGGTATAGGCCTGTAAATACCAGTAGTTTGCGCGGCAGATCAAAGAACAGCACGGGGGCTGCTGCCAAGAACAACATCGCAAAGGCAAGGGCCGGACGCCAGTACAGGTCGCTTGGGTATTTGAACCCGAACAACAGTTGGTTCCAGCGTTCGGAGATGACGGCAAAGCAACCACCAGTCGCCCCGTCAAGAACCTCGCGGCACGCAGAAAGCGTTGGCGCATCCCAAACCCCGTTCAAGATCCAAGGCATGATTTTGGCAAGGATCAAATAGATCGCGATGAAGGCCAGAATGGTCAGGATCGAGTTGCCGACACCGGCGAACAAATTGTCCTTAACCCATTTAGCTGGTCCCGCCGCGTTAGAGGGCGGGGCAGACTGTGGCACGGTTTCCGTCCGAACAAAGCCGACGGCATTAGCAGATACATCTGACATGGCCTAGCGCTCCTTCAGTTTAATGGTGTTGTTGTAGACGTTGACCACCGCAGAGATCGACAGCGAGATGATCAAATAGAACAACATCAACAGAACGATACATTCAATCGCACGCCCGGTTTGGTTCAAGGTGATCCCACCCAAGGTCGCCGTAACGTCCGCGTAGCCCACCAGAATCGCCAAAGACGAGTTTTTGGTGATGTTCAGATACTGCGAAATCAGCGGCGGGATGATCACCCGCATGGCTTGTGGCAGAACAATCAGGCTCATGATCCGGCCCGGACGGATGCCCAAGGCACCAGCCGCTTCGGTTTGCCCTTTTGACACGGCCTGAATACCTGCACGCACGTTTTCCGCGATAAAGGCACCGGTGTAAATCGACAGGGCGAACCAGATCGCAATCAGCGGGGCACCAACTTTGATGCCGCCCTTAAAGTTGAAGCCCTTGAGTTCAGGGATTTCAAAGCTAAGGCCAGTGATGATGAAAAACGCGATTATTGGCAGAAACCAGATTGCCAGATTGGTCAGCATTGTGGCTGGGCGGACGCCCGTCGCTTCTTGGATCCGCGTGGCTCGTTTGTTGACGGTACGCGCCCCAAAGAAGGAACCGACCAGAACGGCCAGCGCCACCAGCCATCCAATACCCGCCGACAAGATGCCAGTTTCGCCAAAGATGCGCGAAAATTCTGGTCCCGGCAGGTAAACACCGCGATTGGTAAAGGCCGAAATGCCCAAGAACATTGATGCTTCTGCATCTTCGCCCCGGAACGCCCTAGGGCCCGGCAGCACCACAGTCATGATGCCGAAGATGATCAAGATCCAGATCAACACAGGGATGTTGCGGAAGATTTCCACGTAAAAGGCCATCAGCTTGCTGACCAACCAGTTGTTCGACAGGCGTAGAACACCCGCCAAAACCCCAAAGATGGTCGCCATGATACAGGCCAGAAACGCCACAAGTAGCGTGTTCAGAATACCGACAAACGCCGCCCGAAGGTTGGTCGATTGACTGGTATATTCGATCAAACGCTGGTTAATGTCGTAACCTGCAGGCGCGCCCAGAAAGGCGAAGTTGATGTTCAACCCCAGCCGCGTCAGGTTTGAAACCACGTTGTTGGCAAGATAAAAGATTGCCAAAGCGAG
This sequence comes from Ascidiaceihabitans sp., assembly GCA_029251465.1. Lineage (GTDB taxonomy): Bacteria > Pseudomonadota > Alphaproteobacteria > Rhodobacterales > Rhodobacteraceae > Ascidiaceihabitans. The sequence goes on along the minus strand of JAQXDI010000024.1, from coordinate 1,077 downwards.
AACGATCGCTGCGATCACTTGCAAGGTAAGCGACCGGTAGCGGGTGTCATTCAACAGCATAGATAGCCGGAACGCGCCCTTCGGAGGGTCGGTCATAATTGTCATGGAATGTTTCCCCGTGTTCCGGTCCAAAGCTTAATGCGGCGTCTGTGCGCCAAAGGCCGGAGATTTAGTAAGTCGTCGCAATTCAGTGTCGTCAAAGTGCAAAGGGCGCGAGGTGATCCTCGCGCCCTTTGACTGTAGCATTTAGCGGAATGGTGGGCTGTACATCAGGCCGCCATCTGTCCACTGAGCGTTCAGGCCACGGGCTAGACCGATCGGTGTTGCTTCGCCGATGTTCTGTTCGAACACTTCGCCGTAGTTGCCGGACACTGCGATGGCTTTCATCGCCCAGTCAGCGTTCAGACCCAGCATTTCGCCCAGCGTACCTTCGGTACCCAACAGACGGTTGATTTCTGGGTTGTTTGTACCAGCAGACATCTCAGCGATGTTTGCAGATGTAACACCCAGCTCTTCAGCTGTGACCAACGCGTTCAAAGTCCAGCGAACAACGTCGCCCCAGCTGTTGTCGCCGTGGCGAACAAGCGGGCCGAGTGGCTCTTTGGAAACGATTTCTGGCAGCAAAACGTGGTTGCCAGGTGCTTCAAATGTTGCACGTGTCGCGGCCAGGCCGGATGCGTCTGTCGTGTAAACGTCGCACGCACCTGACAGATACTGCTGTTGGGCTTCGGCGTTTGTTTCGATTGGCACTGGCTCATAAGAGATGTTGTTTGAACGGAAGAAGTCCGCCAAGTTCAGCTCTGTTGTTGTACCAGTTTGGATGCAGACAGTTGCGCCATCCAGATCTTTGGCAGAAGAAACGCCCAGATCTTTTGGAACCATGAAGCCTTGGCCATCATAGTAGTTTACGCCTACGAAAGTGAACTTCAGGTCCACGTCGCGTGAGAATGTCCATGTGGTGTTACGTGCCAGCATGTCGATTTCGCCAGACGCCAACGCAGTAAAGCGTGTTTTGCCTGTTGTAGGAACGAACTCAACGGCATTGCCGTCACCAAGAACAGCGGCGGCTACAGCGCG
>JAQXDI010000007.1 GCA_029251465.1 Ascidiaceihabitans sp. | reverse complement strand
CGCGCTTGCCAGCCAAGCTGTGCAAAAGGCGCTGGATGGTCAGACGCCTAAAAAGGTCATCGTTGTGCCGGGTCGGATTGTAAATGTCGTGGTTTAAACTGCTTTTTGTGCTGCCACTGATCGCCGCGTGCGGGTTCACCCCCGTTTACGGCCCCGGTGGCGTGGGAAACCTTTTGCAAAACAACCTGCTGGTAGACGAACCCACCACGCGCCAAGGGTTTTTTGTGACCCGTCAAATCGAAGACCGGCTGGGACGTGCTGCAAACCCTGACTACGCCCTCGCGATCGAACTGGAAACAACCGAAAACGCACTGGCCATTGACGCAGACGGCGAAATTGCGCGCTACAACATCTTGGGCACCGCCGACTTTGCGCTGCGGGATTTGGCGACAGGCGCGATCCTTGAAACTGGCACCGTCAACGGATTTACCGGCTATTCGGCAACTGGCACAACCGTCGCCTCGTTGTCCGCGCAACGCGATGCAACAGAGCGGTTGATGACGCAGCTTGCCGATCACATCGTCACGCATCTTTATGCCAGCACCAATCTCAAATGAAGCTGGCAGGCGCGCAGGCAAACGGCTATTTTCGCAAACCGGAAACCGACAAAACCGGCCTGTTGATTTACGGCAGTGACCCGATGCGCGTGGCCATCAAACGCCAAGAAGTCATCGCAGCACTGATCGGCCCCGCAGGCGAAGAGGAAATGCGCCTGACACGTATTCCCGCGAATGAACTGCGCAAAGATTCGGCGATGTTGCTGGATGCGATCAAAGCGATCGGGTTCTTTCCCGGCGCACGTGTTGCTTTTGTTGAGGACGCGAATTCTTATGTCGATGCCACGATCATCGACGCATTAGAACAATGGCAACCGGGCGATGCGCAGATCGTCGTAACCGCTGGTGCGCTAAAACCGACGTCCAAAACCCGCAAGGCATTTGAGGGGCACCGCAACGCCTATGCCGTTGGCATCTATGACAATCCCCCAACCCGCGATGAAATCGAAGCTGCATTGCGCGCAGCAGGCCTAAGCGTGCCGTCGGGTGACGTGATGAACGTGCTGACCGACCTCGCGCAAGCCATCGATCCGGGTGATTTTCGCCAGACGCTGGAAAAGATCACCCTGTACAAACTGAACGACACAACACCGCTGAACGCGGATGATATTGCCGCCTGTGCGCCAACGTCGACCGAGGCGGATATCGACGACATTCTGATGGTTGTAGGCGATGCGCGTGCCGATCAGATCGGGCCGGTGCTACGCAAATTGCAGGCCCAAGGTGTCAACGCTGTGGCGCTGTGCATCGGTGCAATGCGCCATTTCCGATCCTTGCACCGCGTTGCGTGTGACAAGACAGGGCGGCCACAGGTTTGGGGCCCGAACAAAGGCCGCATCATGGCGCAAGCCAATCGTTGGGGGCCTGCCCGTTTGGAAACTGCGCTGACGGTTCTGACAGACACCGATTTGACGTTGCGGTCAGCAGGGCAAAACACGCCCGCCATGGCCTTAGTCGAGCGCGCCTTTATCCGCATCGCGATGCTTGGATCACGTTAGGCCCGGGTCGCGTTAAACCGGGGCAGTTGGTGCATATATCGCCATGATCTCAGCCTCGGTCATTTTGTCGGTATCATTGGCGAAACTGTAACCGTCGGGCTTTTTATCGATGTAGATCTCTCCGACCAATTCGATGCCACGGGTGTCGTCCAGCCCACCCAGACTGACATATCGTGTGCCAAAATGCGGGCCAGACATGGTTATTCCGCTGTAAATATTGCTGCCACACGTCGTGCAAAATGCCCGCTCTGCCCAAGGGGACGACGCAAAGACCGTCATGTTTTCCGTGCCTTTGATCTCCATCTGGTCAGGTGCGACTTCTACGCCCAAATAGACACCACCGCACCACTTGCGGCACATACCACAATGGCAGGCACGGGTTTGCGTAACCGTGGATTTAATGGTGTAGGTGACAGCGCCGCACAGGCAACTTCCGGAATGTGACACGTAGGTGCTCCTTTATCTTGTTAGGAACACTCTACACTCGCATCCTGTCAGTTTCTGTCAGCATGAAAATCTGCATCAATCCCAAGATGACGGGCAGCCGAAATACCGGCCCACCGACCTGTGGCAAAACACGCGGTCAAAAGGTACCCACCTGTTGGGGCCTCCCAATCCAGCATCTCGCCTGCGACGAACACACCGGGTTTGTCTGTCAGCATCAGGCTGGCATCGACCGCAGACCAAGCAACACCGCCGCTGGTTGAAATCGCCTGATCCATGGAATTCAGGCCATCAACTGGAACGGGCAACGCTTTGATCAGGGCAGCCAGATCGCTTGAATCTTCTGGCAACGGGCGCGCCCATTCTTGCAGCAAGGCAATTTTCACAACCGACAGACGCAAGGATTTGCGCAGGTGGTTGGACAGGCTCGCCTTGCCGCGCGACTTTAGCAAGCGGGCGCGGATGTCTGTCACGCTTTGATCCGGCAATAAATCAATGTGCAAGGCCGCGCCATTTCGCAACGCAGGGGTCAGTGAATAAACGCCACCACCCTCGAGCCCTTTGGACGACACAACGCCTTCGCCGCGCGACACCTGTTTGCCCGCAGCCCACGCGACGCCTTTGATTGGCGCGCCGAAATGGCGGCGCATGTGGTCGGACCACGTGACCGAAATGCCAACGTTGGACGGGCTGAACGGCACCGTTTCAACACCCAGCGTATCGATCCATTTTCCGTCTGATCCCAAGCGCGCCCAGCTGGCACCACCCAGCGCCAGCACGGTCACATCGACCTGCACAGATTGCGGGCCATCAGGCGTTGCAAAGGCCAGCACATCGTCGTTCCACCCTGTCCACGACCAGCGGGTCTGACGCTGCACACCCAAGTCATCGAGGCGCTTGAACCACGCACGCAGCATGGGCGACGCCTTCATCGCTTCGGGGAAAACACGGCCAGACGATCCGATAAAAACCGGCTGATCCAGACCCTTGGCAAAGGCCTGCACCTTTTGCGCGTCAAACACCGAAACCATTGGGCGCAGCTCTTCTGATGCCTGACCGTAGGCATCCAGAACGGCCTCAAGCCCTTCGTCTTTGGTCAGGTTCAAACCGGATTTCCCAGCCATCAAAAACTTGCGGCCCATCGACGGTTTCGCGTCATAAATCGTGACGGAAACACCGGCGCGCGCCAGCATTTCAGCGGCCATCAGACCTGCTGGCCCACCACCGATTACAGCGGCTGTATTGCTCATTTTGTGAGACCTTTCAGGTCGCCTTTGAATTCCACGACACGGTGCGGATAAGGAATTTGGATGTCGTTGTCTTTTAGCGCATTCCACACCAAAAACAGCACGTCCGAGCGGAATTTGTTGCGGCCATCGTCGATGCCGTTGACCCAGAATTCGACGACAAAATCGATGCCGCTGTCGCCAAAACCGGTCAGCTCGCAGTCAGGCGGGAACGGGTCGGCCAGCACTTCGGGGTGCTTGGACACGGCCGCGTTGATGATCGCGGGAACGCGGTTAATGTCAGTGTCGTAGCTTACGGAAAATGCCGCCTCGTAGCGATTGGCAGAGCCCGAGTCAGAATAATTCACGACCCGCGTGGTGATGAAATCCTCGTTCGGGACCACGATCCAACGGCCATCGTAGGTTTCCAAAATCGCCGCACGCGCGGTCATTTTCACGATCGTGCCGGCCTCGCCGCCATCCAGTTCGACGTAGTCGCCTACCGTGGCCTGGCCCTCGACAAACAGAATCACGCCCGAGATAAAGTTCGACGCAATCTTTTGCAGGCCAAATCCAAGGCCGACACCAATCGCACCCCCAAAAACCGCCAGCGCGCTGAGGTTGATGCCCATGATGTTCATCAACAACAGGAATGCGATGCCAAAGATCGTGAATTCGATGCATTTCGCCGCCAGTTGGCGCAGCGACGGGCGCATCTCTTCTTGTTTGTGAATGAACTGCGAAGACTGCTGGTTTGACCACCCTCCCAGCCAAAACAGCAGCGATCCCGCGATGATCCCACGTACCAACGCCATGACAGAAAAGCTGATGTTGCCGATGTTGACCTGCATCGCGCTCAGCTGAATCTGTGCCACATCCAGCAAACCAAGAGCGTAGAGTGCGGCCATCGGAACAAAGATGAACTTGCCGATCAGCTTTAGGAACGGATCAGAGATAATGTCACGCACCAACGCGCGCACGGCCAGGAACAGAAAAACGCGTTTACCAAATGCAATCACGGCACCACTGTCGAAAATCAAACGCACGATGCCTTCGCCGATGCCAGTCAGCGCATAAGCCAGCAGCGGCAGCAGCAGAGGCAAGAACAGCATTACAAACCGGCGTGGCGCGGCAAAGATATTGAGGCTCTCGCCCGGATCAAGCAGCCGCTCAGCGAAGGGGCGCAAACGTCGGGTGATCAAAACGGCGGCCAAATAGGCCAGAACCAAAACGCCAAACTGGGTCCATGCGGCAGGACTTAGCAACCAGCCTTGCGCCAGATCCCAGCCTTGCAGGAGATACCCAGCGGCGGTCTGCACCATCTGTGGCTGCTGCGAAAGATCGATACCAAACATGTTAACCCCTTGCCCCGACGGATCTGCGATGCACGTCTCTTGCCTATAGCGCCCTTGGACGCAACCCTACACGCTCCGAACGCCGGTAAGGTGTGCGTGTCGCACACCACGTATCTAGCCTTGGCAAAGTGCCTTGATACCAGCTGCAATCTCGGGTTTCGCTGCAACTGTGTCGGCACATAAACTGCGGACTTCAGTTAGCAAATCAGCAGGCTCCACGATCCGGTCCACCAACCCAAACGCCAAAGCATCCTGCGCGGTGATCTTTTGACCACCCATCAAAATCAGTTTCGTGCGCGCAGGTCCAATCAGCGCCGACATCCGCGCAGGGTCAGAAGGCTGCGGCAAGAACCCCAGCTTCATCACCGGATAGAAAAACTTGGCCGCTGGAACCGCGATACGCATGTCACAGGCCAGCGCCATGCCCATTGCGCCACCGGCAAGCGTGCCGTTCAACGCTGCAATCGTCAGCCCCGGCAAACGCGCAATTGCGCCCGACAAACGTTCCCACACATCCGACACGGCGAGGCCCGCTTTTGCCGCCTCAAGGTCTGCGCCCGCGCTGAACACTTTGCCCTTGCCCGTCAGAACCAAGGCCCGCGCGGACCCTGCCCGCTCAGCGATGTCCGCCAGTTCTGACAGCATCGCGTGGGTCAGCGAATTCGCCTTGTCGAGGCGATCAATCGTGACGGTCCAGACGTCGCCTGTGTCATCAAGCTGGATCATACCAAACCCGCCCGTGCGCGGATCGCATCCTCGCGCAGTGAAATTTCGTGACCGCAGAATTCATCTGCATCGGCGCTGCACATCCACAACAGCGCGCGCGCGGGCCAATCGGCTGGAATGTGATCCTCCCACGCCAGTTCGCTGACGGGATTAATGCCCGACGCCTTGATCTCGCCTTGCATTTGCGTGGCGACGGTGCCGGGTGACAGGCCGATGGCGCGAATGCCGTCGCGCGCGTTCTCCAGATGCAAACACCGGGTCATCATGTTGGCGGCGGCCTTGGAGGCGCAATAATGGCTCCATGCTTCGATCGGGTTGTGTGCAGCGCCCGAACTGATGGTCAAAATACTGCCGCCCCCCGCCGCGATCATCGCTGGCAAAACCGCGCGCATGCCGTTGAACACGCCTTTGACGTTGATATCGATCGCGTGGCCCCAACCCGCCGGATCAGCGGTCGCCAGATGCGAGATCGGTTCGATCACACCAGCATTGTTGATCAGCACGTCGACGGGACCAAAGGCCGCCACGGCTGCTGCAACGCTTGCGTAATCCGTCACATCACAAGGCAAGGCCACAGCCTGATCGCCAATTTCAGCAGCAAGCGTTTTGATCGCGCCACCGCTGCGTGCCATCAGCCCGACACGCGCACCTTGGGCTGCGAAAACACGCGCCGTTTCGGCCCCGATTCCACGGCTGGCACCTGTAATCAGTACATTCTTTGCGGTCATATCCATGGGGCGCGCTCCTTAACTATTGGCTCATTTGGACCCGTGGTAAATGGCCCAAGCAGGCGCGTCCAGCCTTGCTGCTCTTGGGGCCAATGCCTTGTGCGTCGCCCATAAGTGACTAAGTTGGCGTCTGAATCATATCAGGATGCCTTATGTTACAGTTTTCTAAATCCACATGTTCCACCATTTTGGCCGCCTCCCTTAGCGCCGCGTTTAGCGCACCTGCCGCGTTCGCAGATGTCAGCAATGCAGATGTTTGGGGCAACTGGCGTGGATACATGGAGGGGCTGGGCTATACCATTTCCGCATCCGAAAACGCATCCGGCAACACGCTGACAGTCACCGATATCACGATGACCGTGCCCCCTGCCGACGGTATGGACGAAATTTCTGCCAGCATGCCCAGCATGACAATGACCGAACAAGGCGACGGCACTGTGCGCGTCACACTGCCCCCGCTGAGCCAACTGGTGTTCAACGTGAACCCTGCGGATAGCGAAACCGTGCAATTGAACATCGACTACGTCCAGGACGGCTTCAACATGATCGTTTCAGGCGACGCGGCCAAACTGGATTACGCCTATTCCGCCAAATCAGTCACCGCATCGCTAACCAATTTGATTGTGGACGGCACCACCCTTGGCAACGATATGGCGCGCGGCGACATTAATGTGTCCGACGTGTCCGGCACCTCCACCATCAAGACAAGCAACCCGCGCACCGCACAGCAAAACCTGACGGCCGGTGCAGTGACCTACGCGATGAATTTCAGCGATCCAGACACCGATGCTGCGGCCAAATTCAACGGCTCCATGCAGAACATGACGACCACAGCCACCTCTGTGATCCCGACCGCTGGCGTCAGCATGCAAGACATGAACGCAATGCTTGCCGCTGGTTTTAACGCCACAGGCACCGTCACCCATCAGGGCGGCAAACTGGATATGTCGTTTAACGGACCAGACGGTGCAGGCACGGCGCAAACTTCATCCGGCAGCGGCACAATTGGGTTTTCCATGTCCTCAGACGGGCTAAGCTATGATGTGGGCCAAACCGATCTGTCATTGAACGCGCTGATCCCTGATGTGCCTTTGCCCATCGTGATGAACATGGCGCGCTCGAACCTGAATTTCGCGATGCCGATCCAGAAATCCGACGTGGAACAAGACTTTGCCTTGGGCTTTACCATGGGTGATTTCACCGTGTCCGACATGCTGTGGGGGATGCTTGATCCCGGCGCGCAACTGCCTCGTGATCCGGCCACGCTGGTTCTGGACCTGACGGGCAAAGCAAAGGTGCTGTTTGATTTCCTCGACCCCGACCAAGCCGCCGCGTTGGCCAGTTCCGGTGCCAACCCGGGCGAGCTGAACGCGCTGACGTTGAAAAACCTGATCGTGGACGCGGTAGGTGCGCGGCTGTCAGGCACGGGTGATTTCACATTCGACAACACCGACACGGCGACCTTTGGCGGCATGCCACGGCCAACGGGTGCGGTCGATTTGCAACTGGTCGGCGGCAATGGCCTGATCGACAAACTGGTCGGAATGGGCCTGCTGCCCGAACAACAAGCCATGGGTGCGCGCATGATGATGGGCCTGTTCGCCGTCCCGGGCGAAGCACCAGACACGCTGAATTCCAAGATCGAATTCAACGACCAAGGCCACATTCTGGCGAACGGTCAGCGCATTCAGTAGCGCTGCGTTTGAACTGATCCGTAGATTGCGTTCCCGCATGGCTGCACCTGAAAAAAGGAAACCGGTTCCATGAAACACAAACTTGTTAAGTTTGGAATCGGTGGCACGCTGTTGGCGATCCTCTGTTGCTTCACCCCGCTCCTGCCCTTTGTTTTGACGGCCTTAGGGCTCGGCGGGTTGATCGGTGCGCTTTATAACGACGCGGTCTTGCTGCCCGTTTTAGCCGGATTTTTGATCCTGACAGGATACGCAATTTGGCGGGCAAGGGGCCAAAAGTAACGCAGCACGGATCCAAGACAGCCAATCCACGGCGTAAACCGAACCGCACAATGCACCCAAAGAACGGGCTGCGCCTGTGTTTGCTAACTCTCCATTTCCCCGCTCCCCTTGCGTGATTTCCCCGCTCCCCTTGCGTGGCCTCAGCTGCCACGTTACCTCATGCCCAAACCCAACTTTGCGAGGCCTCCATGACGCAGTCCCTTGATGCGCTGACAGACGCGCTACTGAATGCCGCCAAACGGGCCGGTGCAGACAGCGCTGACGCCATGGCAGTCCAAGGCACCACGGTGTCGATTGACGTGCGCAGCGGTGGGCTGGAACACGCGGAACGATCCGAAGGGATCGACGTGGGCCTGCGCGTTTTTGTCGGCCAGCGGGTCGCGAATGTGTCATCGTCCGACACGTCCAACCGCACGATCGAGGAAATGGCCCAACGCGCCATCGCCATGGCAAAAGAAGCCCCCGAGGACCCCTACGCGGGCCTTGCCGATCCGTCACAATTGATCACCGACTGGGACATCGACGCACTGGAACTGCACGACGCAACACCAGAACCCAGCCCTCAGGATTTGCAACGTGACGCCGCCGAGGCCGAAGCCGCCGCGATGGACGTGGCTGGCATCACCCAAGTGCAATCGTCAACCGGTGCTTACGGCGCACGGCAGGTCCACATTGCCGCCTCCAACGGGTTTTCTGGCGGATACGCCCGCACCGACCGCGCGCTCAGCTGCGTGGCAATCGCTGGCACAGGGTCAGGGATGGAGCAGGATTATTCAGGCGACAGCCGCATTTTCCAGTCCGATTTGCGTGGCGCATCAGAGATCGGAACAGAGGCCGCGACCCGTGCGCTGGCCCGCATGGACGCGCGCAAACCGCCCACCGGCAGCTACCCTGTGTTGTTCGACGAACGCGTGTCTTCGACCTTGATCGGCCACCTGCTGGCGGCGATCAGCGGTGCGGCCGTGGCGCGCGGGGCTTCGTGGTTGCGCGATGCAATGGGCGAACAAATCTTGCCAGACCACTTGTCCTTGATCGAAGACCCGCACCGCCCGCGCACTGGTGCCTCGCGCCCCTTTGACGCCGAAGGGTTGCCAACGGCCAATCGCACCGTGATCGACAACGGCACGCTGACAGGTTGGACGCTGGATCTGGCGAACGCGCGTAAATTGGGCATGCAATCCACCGGAAACGCTGCGCGCGGCACGTCGTCTGGCCCCATGCCTAGCGTGTGGAACGTCGGCCTGACCAGCGGCACTGCCAGCCACGCCGATCTGGTCCGCGACATGGGCACGGGCCTGCTGGTGACCTCGATGATCGGGTCGACGATCAACCCGAACACTGGCGATTATTCACGTGGTGCCGCGGGCCTTTGGGTCGAAAACGGCGAAATCACCCATGCGGTGAACGAATGCACAATCGCCGGAAACCTGCGCGACATGCTGCGCGAAATCGTACCTGCCAACGACGCGCGCACGCATCTTAGCCGCGTGGTTCCGTCACTGCTTATTCCGGGAATGACCCTTGCCGGCGCATGATCTTGCCCTTCTGATTGACGCCGCCCGCATGGCCGGACGTGTCGCCACCAGCTTTGCCGGCGACACCGCGCAACGCTGGGATAAAGCCGACAATGCGGGCCCTGTGACTGCCGCCGATTTGGCCGTGAACGACATGCTGTCCGCGACCCTGCGCCTTGCCCGTCCTAACTACGCCTGGCTGTCCGAGGAAACCGAAGACAGTGCGGCGCGCCTATCGTCCAACGCCGTTTTCATCCTCGATCCGATTGATGGCACTCGCAGTTTCATCGAAGGCTCGCGCACGTGGGCGCATTCGCTGGCCATCGCGCATCACGGTGAAATCACCGCCGCTGTGGTCTATCTGCCGTTGCGCGACATGCTGTACACGGCGGCGATTGGGCGTGGTGCGCATCTGAACGGTGAGCCGCTTGAGATCAAGAACGACATCCCGCTGATTGGTGCGCAGATCCTGTCGACCAAGGCCAATATGGCGGACAGTCTTTGGCCGAATGGCGTGCCCGAGTTTGAACGTCATCACCGCCCGTCACTGGCCTATCGCCTTGGGCTGGTGGGTCAGGCAAAATTCGACGGCATGCTGACCCTGCGCCCTAGTTGGGAATGGGACATTGCCGCAGGTGCGTTGATCGTGACCGAAGCAGGCGGTACGATCAGTGACAAAACCGGCGCGCCCTTACGCTTTAACAACCCCGAACCATTGCTGAATGGCATTGTTGCCGGGGGCACGCAAATGCATGCGGACACAATCGCCGCCCTGAACCATAGCGCAAACTGACGCCAACCAAAGGACCACGATCATGACCCAGCGCCTGCACCTCGTCCTTGGCGGCGACTTGATTGCACCAACCAGATGCGTGCCCTGCGCGATCAAAGAATTGGGCTGAATTGCAATGGGGCAGTCGCTTGGTCTTGCGGCCTACCGCGCCTATGTGCGCCGCTCTCAGCCAGAGCCGTATGTGGCGACGACGCAGCGCCCCAAAGGCGAGCTGTTGTGGATTCATGCAGCTGAGCAAGGCAGCCTGCCAACCGTTCTAGACCTCGCACGGCGCCTGATCGCACATCGCTACGGCTTGCATGTTCTGATCACCTGCGCCGCCAAAACCGACATGACCTGCAACGGCATCACCGTGTCCGCCCCCCCGGGCGAGCACCCCAGCGATGTCGATGCGTTCCTTGATCATTGGGCCCCCGATGCCGGCCTTTGGCTGTGGGGCGATCTGCAACCGAACCTGATCCTCAAAACCGCTGAAAAACGCATCCCGCTGAATCTGGCCAACGCCGGCCAAGAGGGGTTCGACAACCGCCGTGAACGCTGGTTGCCAGAGGTGGCGCGCGATGTGTTGACCCATTTTGAACGCATCCTTGTACGCTCTGATGCGGCCATGGCGCGGCTGTCGAAACTGGGGCGCAATCTGGATGCGCTTGAACAAACCGCGCCGCTGATGCCCGGCGGTCAGGCCCTGCCTTACGTGCACAGCGATTTTGTCGATCTTGGACAGGTTTTGGCCGGACGACCGCTGTGGTTTGCCGCCTCTGTTCAGCCGACCGAAGTGTCCGTGGTTTTGGCCGCCCACCGCCGCGCGCTGCGCCTGTCACACCGGTTGCTGCTGGTTTTGAACCCCGGCTCCGAGGCGCAAACCGAAGAGTGCCTGCGCCAATTGTCCGCCGAAGGATTGCGCACCGCGCGCTGGGAAGACGGCGATATGCCCGACGACAATTGCCAAGTGCTGTTGGCCAGCGCGCAGGATGAACTGGGCCTGTGGTACCGGATTGCGCCGCTGTCATTTCTGGGCAGTTCGCTTAGCTCAGGCCATGGCGGATTGGACCCCTACGAGGCCGCAGCCCTAGGCTCGGCCATTCTGTATGGCCCAAATGTGGGGCGGCATTTAGCAAGTTATTCACGACTGGCCGCAGCCGGGGCCGGACGGATTGTGAATGACGCAAACGCGCTAGGGGCCGCCGTGTCGCAATTGATTTCACCCGATCACGCCGCCAGCATGGCCATGGCCGGATGGGACGTAATATCGCAAGGGGCCGCCGTCAGCGACCGCGTCATGGAATTGATCCAAGCCGCACTGGACGCCCGAGAAGAAGGGACCGCCTGATGCGCGCACCAAAATTTTGGGATCACAAACCCGGTTGGCAATCCGCACTGCTCGCCCCGCTCGGCGCGCTGTACGGTGCCGCAACGGCGCGGCGTTTGGCCAAGGTTGACCCGCTGCAACTAGATATCCCCGTGATCTGCGTCGGCAACCTGAACGCAGGCGGCACAGGCAAAACGCCCACCGTCATCGCCGTCGTCGAACGGTTGCGCGACATGTACCACACACCGCATGTGGTCAGCCGCGGCTATGGCGGATCGCTGATGGGCCCCGTGTTGGTGGACCCCGCCAAACACACCGCCGCCCAAGTCGGGGACGAACCGCTGCTGCTGTCCGCCTTTGCCGACGTCTGGGTCGCGCGTGATCGCGCCGCTGGGGGCAAAGCTGCCGCAGCCGCAGGGGCCAGCGTGGTCGTGCTGGACGACGGTCATCAAAACCCCAGCCTGCAAAAAGACCTGTCGATCATCGTGGTCGACGCCGTCAAAGGTTTTGGCAACCGCCGCTGCCTGCCCGCAGGTCCGTTGCGTGAACCGGTTAAGGTCGGTTTGAAACGCGCCGATCTGTTGCTGTCTATCGGCGACGCTGCAGCGCAAACCCAGTTCAGCGAAACGCTTTCTGCCCCAACGCCACCGCATGTCAAAGCCGCGCTTGAACCCCTGCAAACCGGCATGGACTGGACGGACACGCCCGTCTTTGCATTTGCCGGGATCGGGCATCCAGAGAAATTCTTTGCCACGCTACGCACCCTCGGGGCAAACGTCGTGCACGCCGAGCCACTCGACGATCATCAAAAATTATCGTCGAGCTTGCTGGCAAGGTTAGAGGCCGACGCCCGCGCAAAAGGCGCGCAACTAGTGACGACAGAAAAGGACGCCGTTCGGTTGCCAATGGCCTACCGGACTAAAGTGATCACGCTGCCAGTTCGGTTGAGATTTGAGGACGATGGGGCGTTGGACAACGCGCTAAGAGCATTGCCGAATTCGGGGTAAACGACGTTGAGGCACAGTCACAAATGAATGACTGCGATCAGTGTGTGATATGCGCTTTTCAGTTTCGGGTTTTGTGAGTTTCGACGGCCGATGAACAGCGTCCCGGCACTGCCGCTACCGCGCTAAACTGATAGTGTATGACAGGATCGCGCTCAATACTTGGGTTAGGCCATATGCGACGTTTGGTGTTGGTAACTACTGGTTGATTTGCAAGCACCAAACCATTCTCCAACACATCGCATCGCGCGACAACATAGCCTCGTTGAGAATGGTCAGTAAGGTCGACACTGCCCGTAACTTCCAATGCGCTGTTGAACCAGATTTCGGAGATCTTAGCCGCTTCTTCCCATTCAACCCAGTCTAGCCATTGTTCTTGAAACTCAACCGCCAGATCCGGTTGCCGCCCCCATAGCAGACACGCTGACACTACTCGAGTAGGTGGAATGAACATCGCCAGGATCGTACCTTCTGGCGTATCTACACGTATTCTTGAACGCCGTTCGTCTTCGTCGATGAGCGTTCCAATCTCTAAAAGGCGATTGTCTGAGCCGTCCATAACGCTTGCTTCGCAAGCAGAGAAAACATCTAAAAGCGGCGTTTGGGCTGCCAGTGGGCTGGCGACAAAAAACAACACGAGCATTGCTGGTCGAGTAGCTGCAGTTGGTCTCAACACGGGATAAGCTTTTTTCATTGTCTCGAGCATACTAATGAATAGGCGGATCACAAGGAACGTGTTTCGTCGATTTGGGAAAACCAGTCATTCATTTAAAGTGCAGCATCCGTTACTAGGGGCTCAAATCCGCCATTGGCCTTCTCAGAAATCCACTACCCGTCATCCTCGCCCAGCTTTGGCGCGGGGCGATGTAGCGCCAATTCAGCGTCTGAAAACAGCATTGGAGCGCGGACACCCGGCACGCCGTCCAGTTCGATTTGCATGCCGCGCGCAACCACTTGTGGGTCGGCCATCACGTCGGCCATGTCGTTGATCGGGCCTGCGGGCACATTCGATGCTTCGCAAGCGGCCAGCAGATCCGCGCGGTCGCGTTTGGACGTCGCGCCCGTCAGCAAAGCGGTCATTTCATCGCGATTGGCAATGCGGTCGGAATTGCGCAGGAATTTCGGATCAGACGTCATCCAATCCAGCCCCAGCATCGCGCAAAGCCGCTGGTATTGCCCGTCGTTGCCCGTCGCGATGATGATGTGCCCGTCGGCGCAGTCAAACACTTGATAAGGCGTCAAATTCACATGCGCGTTGCCCATCCGTGCAGGGGCCTTGCCGGTGCTCAGATAGTTCATCGCCTGATTGCCTGTGACCGCCACCGCCACGTCCAGCAGCGCCATGTCGATGTGTTGCCCACGTCCCGTTGTGTGCCGTTGGTGCACGGCGGCCATGATCGCGGTCGTCGCGTAGACGCCGGTAAAGATGTCGGTGATCGCCACGCCGGATTTCTGCGGCTGACCGTCGGGTTCGCCAGTGATCGACATCAGGCCCGACATCCCTTGGATGATGAAATCGTAGCCGGGCCGGTGCGCGTAGGGCCCCGTCTGCCCGAAGCCCGTGATCGAACAGTAGATCAGCGACGGAAACGCATCCTTGAGGCTGTCGTAATCCAGCCCGTACTTGGCAAGACCACCAACCTTGAAATTCTCGATCAGGATGTCGGCGTCGGCCAACAATTCCTTAAGATGCGCCTGCCCCTCAGCTGTTTTGAAATCCACCACGACCGAGGCTTTGCCCCGATTGGTCGAATGGAAATACGCGGCGGAAACATCGTCGTCACGGGTGATAAACGGAGGGCCCCACTGGCGCGTATCATCGCCTGCGGGGCTTTCGACTTTGATGACCTCGGCCCCCAGATCAGACAGCGTTTGGCCAGCCCAAGGGCCAGCCAGAACACGGGCCAATTCAATGACCTTTAGACCTGCAAGCGGTCCCGCCATTAGTTCGCTGCTTCGTCCAGAATGACGGACATGTCAGCGTAGCTCATGTTGGAATACTTGGTGCCGTTGATCACAAAGCTCGGGGTGCTTTCGATCTCGTCTGCGCCCGCGCTCGCTTGGTACCATTCGACCAAAGTTTTCGCCTTGGTTTCGTCGTTCAAGCAACTATCGAGCAGTTCATCATTCATGCCTGTCAAACGGCCAACTTTGCGCAATTCGCCGATGATTGCCGCAGGTTCGCCCGCGCGTGCCCAGGTGCTTTGACCGGCAAACAACAAGTCTGTCACGCCAAAGAATTTCTCTGGACCAGCGCAACGTGCGATCATCGAGGCCCACAGGCCGTAGCGGTCAAAATACACTTCGCGGAAGATGAAATTGATCTTGCCCGTGTCGATGTAATCCGTTTTCAGCGACTTGTAGGTGCCAGAGTGGAACGACGCGCAGTGCGGGCAGGTGTAGGACGCGTATTCGATCACAGTCACCGGCGCATCAGGGTTGCCGATCATCATGTCGGGGATGGTCGAAATGTCGATTTCGCCGTCTGCGTTTGCCGCAGGTTCACCGGCAGGGGTTTCCAGCGTCGCCGCCGCGATTTGTGGGGCTGGCGTGCTTGGCTCGTGCACAAAGACAAAATAGCCGCCAACGCCGACCAATGCGGCCACTACCATAGGGATGATTTGTTTCATTTCGTTTTCCTCAATGCGCGCGCCCGTTTGGGGCTACGTGGTTTTCTGTGTCATGATGTTTGCACCCAAGCGTTCCAAGGCAGCGCGCAGACCCTCGTCTGCAACATCGCTGGCTTGTTCCTCTGCGCGGGCTTTGATTGCGGGGGCGAATTGTTTGGGGCCGGTGTCTTTCGGCTTGTGGGCGAAATCGACTTGGCCCTCGGCAAAACCGGTGGCCGCTGTTTGCGTGATCCGCACCCGTGAAATCGCGTTGTAGCCGTAGATCGCGTTGACCTTGGCCCGCAGCTGTTCCTTTTGCATTTCCAACATCGGGGCCTGCGCCCCTGTGGTCAACAACGTCAGCGTCGCACCCATGCCGCCACGGCCATACGACACCTCGACGGGGCGCGCGATTGACGCCACATCGGCGCCCGCGATCTCGGCCCAGTGGGTCAGCAGTTTGGATTGCGCAAAGCCTTTGCTTTCGGACGCACTACGAATCCGGTCGCTCAGCAAAGTTGCTGTGCGTTTGAACCCTTTTGTAGTGGCGCGGCGCGTGGCCATTGCTATGTTCCTATCTGTTAGACGCACCATACCGTAACCGCTGCGCCAAACCAGTGAAACAGGACAAAGTCAGGGATAAAGATTGCGTGATTTAAGCAAAGATTTGCTGGAATGGTACGATATTCACGCGCGCCCCATGCCGTGGCGCACGCCGCCGGCTGACAAAGTCGCAGGCATCACGCCTGATCCTTACCGCGTTTGGCTGTCCGAAGTCATGCTGCAACAGACCACCGTGGCCGCCGTCACCGCCTATTTCAACCGCTTTACCGCGCGCTGGCCCACCGTCGCTGATCTGGCGGCGGCGGATGATGGCGACGTGATGGGCGAATGGGCGGGGCTCGGATATTACGCGCGTGCGCGCAATTTGCTGAAGTGCGCGCGGGCTGTGGCGGCTGATCACGACGGGGTGTTTCCTGCCGATCACGCAGCGCTGCTAAAGCTGCCGGGCATCGGGCCGTACACGGCTGCGGCGATTTCCTCGATCGCGTTCGATCTGCGCCACGTGGTTGTCGATGGCAACGTCGAACGGGTCATGGCGCGGATGTACGATGTCCACACGCCCCTGCCCGGCGCAAAACCCGAACTGACGGATTTGGCCGAGGCACTGACCCCGCAAAAACGCCCCGGCGATTATGCCCAAGCGGTGATGGATTTGGGCGCAACGATTTGCACGCCGAAATCACCCGCCTGTGGGATTTGCCCATGGCGCGAGCCTTGTCAGGCTCGGACCAAAGGAACAGCGCCCGAATTGCCAAAGAAGACCCCCAAAAAGGCCAAGCCCATCCGCCACGGCACCGCCTACATCGCCCAGCGCGCGGACGGTGCGTGGTTGTTGGAACGGCGCCCCGACAAGGGCTTGCTGGGCGGCATGTTGGGCTGGCCTGGATCACACTGGATCGACACCGCAGAACCGCGGCCAACGGGCACGCCGCCAACGAACGCGGCCTGGGCCGTGGTTGCGGGCGATGTGCGCCACACGTTCACCCATTTTCATCTGATCCTGACGGTCATGCAGGCCGCCGTGCCCGTCGAATCCGAGGGCAGTTTTGTGGCACCATCCGATTTCCGCCCCTCGGACCTGCCGACGGTCATGCGCAAAGCCTTCGATCTGGCGACAAAATAGGCGCGGCGCTGCGTCACTCTTTCTACAGTGTCTAAATCGACGTAATATTACCGCAAAGTTCTGCAAGGATGACCGCTATGACCATCTCGAATCATACCCTCGCCAAGCTGCAATCCGCGCTGCCGTTCTGGATGTCGCTGGGGCTGATTCCGCTGGCCTTCATCGGCGCGGGCTATGGCGGCTGGACAGTATTCCTGTTGCCGCTGGTCACGTGGTACCTGTTTTCGCTGCTTGATTTTGCCGTTGGTCTGAACACCGAAAACGCCGATCCGCAGGCCCCCGAAGACGACTTGTTTTGGCACAAGGCGATCACGATTGCTTGGGCCCCTTTGCAGTTTTTGACTGTCTTTGGGTTGATCTATCTGACGGCTGGCGCGGATCATTTGGCGACTTGGGAAAAGGTCATGCTGTTCTTTGGCATTGGCGTGATAACGGGCACGGTGGGCATTAATTATTCGCACGAACTGATGCATCAAAAGAACAAAACAGAGCGGCGCATGGCCGATATTTTGCTGGCGATGGTGCTGTATTCGCATTTCCGGTCCGAACATTTGTTGGTGCATCACCGCTATGTTGCGACGCCCCGTGATCCGGTGTCGGCCCGCATGAACGAGAGCTTTTACCGCTTTTATCCGCGTGTTTTGCACCAATCGTTTTGGTCTGCGTGGGGCGCTGAAAAAGCAATGCTGGAACGGCGCGATCTGCCTGTCACCGATTTCAAGAACCCGTTTTGGATGTACGGCGGTCTGCAACTTGGGTTTCTGGCCCTTGCCCTGATCCTTGGTGGATGGGCCGGTGTCGGCCTGTTTTTGATCCAGGCAGGCGTCGCGATTTGGCAGCTGGAGTTGGTCAATTACATTGAACACTACGGCCTGACGCGCAAACATCTGGGCGACGGAAAATACGAGCACGTGCAGCCGCATCATTCGTGGAACGCCGCGCATAAGGCGTCGAACTGGCTGCTGATTAATTTGCAACGCCATTCGGATCATCACTACAAACCGGATCGCCGTTTTCCTGTGCTGCAAACCTATTCCGCGTCCGAGGCTCCGCAATTGCCCTTTGGCTATCCGATCATGACGATGGCGGCGATGGTGCCGCCGCTGTGGCGACGCGTGATGAACCCACGGGTGCGCAAATGGCGCGACATGTATTACCCCGAGATTACGGAATGGACGGGCTACACCAAAATGACCAACCCCCTGCCGCGTTAAGTGGGCTGCGATAATTGCGACCGAATAATCAGTTCTTAACCCTGAGGTGACAAGGATAGGGCATTCAGCTCGATCTAAGGGGTTCTCTTTTGCACCATTCCGCCGCCGCACACGCTAAATCCAGTGAAAGTTTCCTGATTGTTGAGGACAGCTTGTTCGATCAGGAACGTATCACGCGTATTTTGGCGCGCAATTTTCACAGTGCTGATTTGCAGTATGCCAGCACGCTCGAAGAAGCCCGTGAAATTTTGCAAACACAAAGCTTTTCGATGATCCTGCTGGACAACAACCTGCCTGACGGGACAGGCGCGAATTTCGCGCTAGAACTGGCGGAAGACCCTGAACTATCAGAGATTCCTATCATTATGGTCAGCGACTGGCCCTCGCCATTCATGTGGCACAAGGCACAAACCGCAGGCGTAAAATTCGTTCTCAAAAAGAACGAATTCCATGCCGGTTATGTGCAATTCGGGCTGATGAACAAATCACGCGCAGCAGGTGCCATGGCCCCAGGATTTAGCGCGCTTGCATCCAAACTGTCTGCGCCTGGTCCAAGCCTCGAATAGCCTGCCCTTCGCGCTGCACAAAACCCACTAAGTCGGGGTTGTTCGCACTTGATTCGGCAATCACACGAGTTCGGAAATCATCAGAGATGACCAATGTGGTGGCCAGCGGACGTGTCAGCGCCTCTAGCCTGCTTGCAACATTCACCGTGTTGCCGATGACTGCAAATTCCAGCCGGTTTGCACCAATGTCACCCATCACGACGGGTCCGTAATGCACGCCAAAACTGGCCTCGATCGCGCCATCGCCGTTTGCTGCGCGCTGCGTATTCCAGCGCTTTACCGCGTCACCCATCGCACGCGCGCATTGCAGCGCCCGCATCGCATCCGTGTCCGAGGTGACAGGCGTGCCAAACGTCGCCATCAACCCATCGCCAAGATACTTATCTAGCGTGCCGCCGTGGGCAAATACTTCGCCCTCCATCATCCCATGGAACTGGCGCAATAAATCAATGACTTCGCGTGGTTCACGATTGGCGGACCACGCGGTAAAACCAACGATATCCACAAACATGACCGCCACGTCTTGAGTTCTTATCTGCTTCAGCGGCTCGTCATTGGTGGACAGTTCATCGACCATTGTCGTCGAAAAATAGCGCGACAGGTTGGTCCGCACCCGCTCCAACCCCGCGTTGCCCAGCACCAACCGTTCAAACCGACGCATCGATAGGGCAAGGATGTAGGTGCAAATCAGAAACACTACGACCTCTTGCAACCGACGTTCCCATTGCATGACATTGGGATCCACCAAAGAAGCCAAAAACGGCTCATCAGGAAACGCCGCTGACACAGCCTCGCTCATTTCGGGGTAAACATTGCCAAACCACCAGATCAGGCATGACCCGATCACCCACATACCAACCGTCCAATGCCCGACCGCCATAACTGTGCGCCACGAATACGACAGCCCACCCAACATCAGAATCACGAAGAAATATAAGAATGCATTGAATTCAAAGATCAGCGCGGTCGGCCATTCCTCTAGCACCAACGGGTTGGGGAACAGCAAAACAAACGTGACCAGCGCGATGTCGACAATGATGAAAAAGAACTCGGACGTGGATCGCCCCACTCGGCCGACGCGGCGCAAAACCCAACCGTTCAAGGCAATCAAAGCCAGCAAACACATCGGATAAATCATCTCGAACTGTGGGTTCAAAATCGGCAACAACACCGCCACAACGGCCAAAGCCGCCCAGCGCGCACGCACCGCCAACTCCAAACCTTCTTGTTTGTGCCGTGCCAACGCAGCTTGCGTAAATTGATTGGCATTTTCCGCGTCGCTGTCACGTTCGGGACTGCTAAAATCGAAAAGGGGTATGTTCGCCATTTTGGCCTCGCTCTTTGCGCCCACCATAGGGCACAAAAAAAGCCCCGCCAACTAGGGCGGGGCATAGGTGAGTGCCATTGGTATTAGCCTTGGGTAAAAGGCCGCAGGCACCGGCGGTGTTCGTGAATTTCAGAGTTAGATCAAGTCGCTCAGTTGAGCATCTCGGCCCGGATTTGCTGACGCAACAGATCGATAGGAACTTTTTTTTTTTTTTTCTTGTAGCACCAGTATGTCCAGCCATTGCAGCTTGGCGCGCCTTCAAGATGGGCACCGACTTGATGGATTGAACCTTTGACATCATCGCCAATCAGGGTGCCATCCGCACGCACTTTGGCTTTGTGTCGCTTGTTCAGAGAATACAGTTCTTCGCCCGGACGCAGCATGCCGCGTTCAACCAATTGACCAAATGGCACACGTGGCTCGGCGCGTTTCGACGTGGACACCATCAGCGCCTCACGGTCAAATTTGCGGGCATTTGCAATGCGTTTTTTGGCAACCTTGCGGTAAGCTTCTTCGCGTTCGATCCCGATGAAATCACGGCCCAGCATTTTGGCAACCGCACCAGTTGTGCCTGTGCCAAAGAACGGATCAAGGATCACATCACCTGGATTGGTCGAACCAACCAACACACGGTGCAGCAAACTTTCCGGTTTTTGCGTCGGGTGCGCTTTGTCGCCATTGTCGTCTTTCAGACGCTCGTGACCGGTGCAGATCGGCAAAACCCAATCGCTGCGCATCTGGATACCTTCGTTCAACGCCTTCAGCGCTTCGTAGTTAAAGGTGTATTTGCTGGTCTCGGATTTACCGGCCCAAATCATCGTCTCGTGGGCATTGGTGAACCGCTTGCCACGAAAATTCGGCATCGGGTTCGACTTGCGCCAAACCACATCGTTCAAAATCCAGAAGCCCTGATCCTGCAAAGATGCACCAACACGGAAAATGTTGTGATAGCTGCCAATGACCCAAATCGCGCCATTGGGTTTCAGCAAACGACGCGCTGCTTTCAGCCAAGCGGACGTGAATTCATCATACGCTTTAAAGCTGCTGAACTGGTCCCAGTGGTCATCAACGGCGTCGACCTTGGAATTATCAGGGCGATGAAGCTCGCCTTTCAGCTGCAAATTATAGGGCGGATCTGCGAAAATCAGATCAATAGAATCCGCCGGAAGCGAGTTCATCATTTCGATGCAATCGCCCTCGAGAATTTGGTTCAATGGAAGTGGCATAGCCGTATTGGATGGCGCCACCGCACGCTTTGTCGTTGTCATATCTATCTGCCTCTGTCCCGGACCATTGTTGGTCTCATTGGTTGCACCCAATCTGAGTCAAAGGTGATTCGCCGTCAAACTCTTTTTGAATCAATCAGTTACGATTTTTTCTTGATACAAGATATTGTGTACCGGTTTGAACGAACGTCTATGGTGTGGGGTCACGCCAAGGTAGGATAACGCCGACATGTGTTTTTTAGAACCATAACCCATGTTTGTTTCCCAACCATAACCGGGGTGGTGTTGCGCCAAGTCCACTAGGACACGATCTCGACATATTTTGGCCACAATTGAGGCCGCAGAAATGGACACAGAACGGGCGTCTCCCTTGACCAACGCAGTGGCTGGCAATTCCAACCCGCGCGGAATCATGTTTCCGTCAATCAACGCATGCTCAGGGGCCAACGCCAATCCGGCCAAGGCACGCTCCATCGCCAAATGGGATGCCCGCAAAATATTCAGCTCATCAATCTCGGCCACAGACGCATGGGCAACCGACACCTCGGCGCAGGCCATCAACTCTGCGTACAACCGCTCGCGCGCCCGCGCCGTCAGCTTTTTGGAATCGTTCAGACCGTCAGGTATCCGCGTAGGATCCAAAACAACCGCCGCCGCAGTCACCGGCCCCGCCAACGGACCACGGCCAACCTCATCCACACCCGCAACACGACACCCCAACTCAGTCTCAAACGCAAAATCAGGCATCGTGCCTCCAGCTTGTCTTGATCAAAAATACTCCTGCGCAAATCCCGAACGGGATTTAAATCGATCGAACAACGGCG
Organism: Ascidiaceihabitans sp.; assembly: GCA_029251465.1. Taxonomy (GTDB): domain Bacteria; phylum Pseudomonadota; class Alphaproteobacteria; order Rhodobacterales; family Rhodobacteraceae; genus Ascidiaceihabitans. The sequence goes on along the minus strand of JAQXDI010000007.1, from coordinate 123,300 downwards.
CAGCCGTTTCCTTTTGCCAGAGCGCAAGAAAAAGGGGAAGACGCCCGAACGCCCTCCCCAAGTTGGCAACGCACACACACGCGCTGCTATGAGCCCAACCTTAGTTGCGGGCCAAACGGTACCCTTCAGCGCGCAAGCAACGCGCACCAAATCCGTGGCGAACACCTTTGCGCGTACGATCAGAGCGGAAGCAATGGTTCGGCAAACGGTTCACAAAACGGTAGTTTTTCTCAAGACACCGCAGCCCAAACGCACGGACGCGGTTGCCACGACGGTTTTCGATTGTGCGCATGCACTGACCGGGCAACAGCTTTTTGTTCACACGTTTCGGCAATGGACGCGGCTGTACGTGCGGACGCTTGTTTGCTTTTGGACGTTTGTGTGGCTGCACTTGCGGACGATGCACCCGGGACTTTTCGTCTTTTCTGGCGTCATGAATAACAGCCCCGATGATCGCGACACCCAACAGGGCGGCAAGTGCGCGTTTGGCATCATCATTGCCGGCATAGGCCGGAGCCGCAGCAAAACCTGTGATCAGGATAGACGCGGCAGCGATGGCGGCGATGAATTTCTTATGCATGGGGTATGTCCTCAGGTTGCTTTGTGCGGTGTGCCACGTTTGGTGTTGCGGCGGTGATGCAACCAAATTGGGGGCAACCCCGTCAGACAGGCAATAACAGCGCCCTGTTATCGAATATCAGGGCACGTCAGGGGGCTTTGTTATTGAATATCGCGGCGGCTGCGGACATTCTCTGTCACATGAAACACATTCTTCTTTCCCTTTTGTGCGCAGGCGCTTTGGCCCTTGCCGCACCCGTTCATGCCGCAGACTGTTTTGCCGATTACAAAGCCAAGCAAGACAACCCCCTGCGCCTGCATTACGGCGTCGCCCAAATCAACGGCGCGTGCCAAGCAGGCCCTGCACGCGCTGAACTGAAATCCCGTCTCGCCTCCCAAGGCTGGACGTTGCTGTCTATAGTCTCCACATTCGACGCATCCGGATTGGCAGAAAGGAAAAACAGTGCAGGACCCTACTACCTCCGCTTCTGAGGCGCGTCGTTCAGGCACCCGTCTGGTCGGCTTTGGGCTGGCGGCGATTGTCCTGATCCTGCTCGGCGCTGCCGTTTTGCTGTTTTTCAACCTGCCCGACGCCAATGCGTTTAACGAACGGGTCGAACAGATCTTTATCGAAAATGACGGGCTGACGGCACAAGCCGAAATCAAGCTGCTGGAAATCCTTGCGCAATCGGGCACCGCGTTTTCGGACGTGTTGATGTCGTACCGCACAATCATTTTTGTGCTGCTGGTATTTGCCACGGCCCTGCTGATCGCCTCGCTGGTGTTCCTGGTGATGCTGGTCGCGATGAACCGTCGCATGGCCCGGATCGAACGCGCCGGGATCGAGGTGAATTCCCTGCTGATTTCACGCGAAGAAAACACCGTCTACCTGAACGACATGGGCTTCAAACTGACTGACGCCGCGATGGAAACCATGTCGATCCTGGCTGAGGCGCGCATGGATGACGACGTGCTGACCGGTTCAGAAATCGAAGGCATGATCTCGGGTCGCAGCCCCGCTGACTGCGAAGAGGCCGCAGGCGCCACCCGCATCAAACGTCTGCGCGACACCCTTGGCAACCAAATGGTGTCCGAACTTTTGGTCAAAAACATCGCCCGTCGCGGCTATATGCTGGCTGTGGGCAAGGACGTGATCAAGGTGCTCTAAGCGCCCCAGCACTTGCGAACCACTCGCAAGTGACTACATGTCATTCATGAACAGACGCCAATTTACCGCCTCCCTCGGGGCCGTCGCCACGTTGCCGATGCTGCCCTTGCCCGCCGCCGCTGCGGCAACAGCCACCGCTGAATTGCCACCTGCGGCCTATGCGTGGGCGCATTTGTACGCGCGCGCGCAGCCTACAATGTCGGCGGCAAAACTGGCGCGCTATCTGCGCGTCGATGCTTGTGTCGCGAACCAGTTGTTCGGCACGCTGATCCGCGATGGCGTGCTTGGCACCCCTTCGGCCCTCGGTTCTGCCACCGCGCTTAAACCGATGCCGACACCAACCGCGCCCCACGCCAATGATATTTTCCAGCAGATACAAAACGCCACTGAAAAGCTGGTCAAAGACGACCGCGTGCTTTTAGATGTAGACGAACAAATCGATCATCTGCAGGAGAGCACACATGCCAGCCCCGACCAACACCTTCAAGAAAGCCCTGCTCGCGGGTGAAACCGTCATTGGCTGCTGGCTCAGCCTTGCCAATTCGTTCTCGACCGAGGCGATGGGATCCACCGGATTTGACTGGTTGCTGGTCGATTCAGAACACGCCCCCAACGACATCCGGTCGTTGCGCGAACAGCTGATCGCGCTGGATAGCAGCCCGTCAGATACGGTCGTGCGCGTGCCGATCGGTGAAACATGGATCATCAAACAAGTGCTCGACATCGGGGCGCAAACGATCCTCGTGCCGATGGTCGAAAGCGCGGAAGAAGCCCGCGAATTGGTCCGCGCCTGCCGCTATCCACCGCACGGCATTCGCGGCGTCGGCTATGCGACGACACGCGGCGGCGGCTTTGGCATGATCCCGGATTACGGCCAAACTGCGGACGAACAGGTTTGCCTTTTGGTGCAAGTCGAGAACCGCAAAGGCTTGGCGGCACTGGATGAAATCCTGACCATCGACGGCATCGACGGCGTGTTCATTGGCCCTGCAGATCTGTCTGCTGATTTGGATCACATGGCCGATATGATGCACCCCGAAATGCAAGAGGTCATCTTTGGCAGCATCAAAAAGATCGCTGCATCCGGCAAAGCGGCGGGTATCCTGAGCCTCAACGACGAGATGACCACCAAGGCGCTGGCGGCTGGCGCGCGCTTTGTCGCCGTGGGCATCGACATGGTCACATTGACCGGTGCCGCGCGCGCCTTGTCAGCGAAATGGAAAGATGTCGTTAAGTAATCGCGCGCTAACCCGTTGTTAATGAAAATGTTTCGCACGCGAAACAAATGCGCGAACTTGGGTTAGCCTTCTTTGATCTGCGTGGCGGCTTGGGTGTATCCCCCCGCCGCCCCGTCGATGAAATGCACGTGATTGTTTTCCATGATCGACGGCACGATGCAGGTCATCATCGCCTCGTCTTGTTGGTGCAACCCGAACTTGATCGTGCCCGCGGATTGCGCAGTTTCCAGCAGTGCGGTCAGGTCGCGGACCGTGTCTGCATCGCAATCGATCGTCATTTTCAGCCCGTCGTCGAACTTGCGGAAATCTGCGTTCTCGCCGACCTCACGCTTGTAACTTTTGGCGTCGAACCCACCGATCTTTAGGCCCGTCTTGATCAGCAGCCAGGCGATCAATGTCTCAAGCAGAACTTGGCGGCGTTGCTTGGCAACCGACTTGTCCCCGCGCGAGGCATACGCCTCAAGCACAGCGCCGGGGGGCGGCCAGCCTGTGCCGGGCCCGTCGGCGGGGGATGGATGGCCGCCGCGATCCAAGGTTCCGATCCGCTCCAGTACAGTCGCGCACAAATGTGAAAACGCGTCGTCGGAGGCGTCGTTTTCTTTTTGGATCACCACGGACAGGATCGTGCCGCTTTGCGCTTTCATATGGCTCCAACGGCACGAAAGGCCGGTCAAATCCGGTTGGGTGCCTGCGGGGGCTGGCGGCAAACTGTGTGCGCCTGCTTTCATCTGTGCCTCGGCCCAGGAAATTCCACCGCCCGAAAACATTGCGTAATCCACACCGTCGGACACGCGGTGACGGGCCACGCCCACGTCCAAGCCTGCCGCCCGAATGTCAGCCATCTTTGTCATGGCGACCCGCAGCGCCATGTTGAATTCTTCGCGCGCCCAGCACTGCACGGCCGCCAGCGCATCGCTTGCCGTTTGCGCGTGTTCAGGCGGGCAGGCAAAGGCCGCCCCGTCGCCGCCAAAAACATAGGGCAAAGCATGACCATCCGACGCGTTGATCTGCGCCGAAATCACCGCCGCCCCGATCATGTTGACGGTCTTGTATTTGCCCGCTGCAATCGCCTTGGTGGAGCCAACGATATCGGACGTGCCGACAACCCAATCCTCGGGCAGGTTTGTGTAGCTTTCGCCCAGCGCCATTGCCTCAAATGAATCGACCCGTGCCAGCCCGTCGTAAAAATCAAAACCTGTATTCATTCCAAAACCCTAGCAGCAATCTGTCGGTGAACCTAGCACGCGCTCTTGCGTATGTTCGGCTTGCGTGTCACCCAATCACGAATGGGTAAAGGAGACATGAAATGCGCACCGGTTTGATCCTCTTGGCGCTGGCCTATGTGCTCAGTCAATTCTTCCGCGCATTTCTGGCGGTGATCAGCGTGCCACTGGAACGTGATCTTGGTATCGGACCAGAGGCCTTGGCCGCCGCAAGCGGGTGGTGGTTCATCAGCTTTGCCGCGATGCAAATTCCGGTCGGCTGGTCGCTTGATACCTTGGGGCCAAAACGCACCGCTTCGGTGTTGTTGCTGATCGGCGGCGCGGGTGGCTCACTGCTGTTTGCCCTTGCCGGCACCGCCATGCACATCAACATTGCGATGATCCTGATCGGGATCGGGTGCTCGCCGGTTTTGATGGCCTCGTTTTATATTTTTGCCCGCGAATTTGCGCCAATGCAGTTTGCGACCCTTGCGGCGACGATGGTCGGGGTGGGCACAGTTGGCAACTTGCTGGCGTCCTATCCCATGACCTTTGCCGAGGCGACAATCGGGTGGCGTGCGACCATGATCGGGCTTGCGGTTTTGTGCACGTTGATCGCGATTGGCGTGCAAATTACAGTGCGCGATCCGGCCAAAGTCGTGACGGAAACAAAAGGCAGCCTGATCGATATTCTGCGCATCCCCGCCGTCTGGTTGATCGCCCCAATTGCGATCGTCGGCTACGTGCCAGCGGCGGCCATTCGTGGGTCATGGATGGGGCCATACCTGAACGACGTGCATGGATTATCCAGCGCTCAAATCGGCACCGCCGCCGTCGTCATGAGCCTGTCGATGATCGGCGGCGTGTTCCTGTACGGCCCGCTAGATCGCTGGCTGGGCACGCGCAAATGGGTGGTCTTTGGCGGGAACGTCTTGGGCCTGGGATGCCTGATCGGACTGTACGCTTACGGCGCGTCTTCGATTGTTTTGGCGGTTGTTTTGATGTGCGGAATTGGGTTCTTTGGGGCCACGTATCCGGTGATCATGGCCCACGGCAAAGGCTTGTTTCCCGCGCACCTGACCGGGCGTGGCGTGACCTTGTTAAACATGTTCAGCATCGGCGGTGTTGGACTGGCGCAATTCGTCGCCCGGCCTTTGCACGCGTCCTACCAAGGCACCGATCAACTGACGCCCTACACGGCCGTGTTCGCCTTTTTCATCGCGCTGATGATTGTCGGCCTCGCCCTCTATCTGTTTTCGCGCGACAACAAGGACTAAGCGATCAAAGACGTCCGTCTTGTTTGAAACGGGCAACACCTGCCGTGATCAGAGTATTCAATTCCTCAAACAGCGCGCGATCCATTGTCCTGAAATTAAAACACGACTTGCCCTGCATGCGTTTTCGCAACGCGGGGCTGATCTGGTCCAGCATATCTGGGTGCACGTAGACGGGCATCAAGTGGGCTGAAACATAGGCTTTTTTGATCTCGACCCCACCAGAATCTGTGCGGTAGCCGTCTTTGGCCCGAACCTCGTGGGTGCCAAGGTAATAGGCCGTTGCCTCGTTGCGCAAAACGACACAAGCATCTGCATGCACGCGGTAAAGCGGGTGCAGCGCGTTAAAAATGTCCTGAAAATCATCGGCCATGCAAACAGCTTAGCCAACGATTGCTTTGGGTCAAATGCACCACATCACGCGCCCTTGTGCGCCGCCCCCTTCCCCCTTGCGGTCAACCGGTGTAAAGGCCACCCACCATCCCTGTTATATTGGAGAAAATCAGATGGGTTACCGCGTCGTTATTGCGGGTGCCACAGGCAATGTGGGCCGCGAAATGCTGAACATCCTGGCCGAGCGCCAGTTCCCTGTAGACGAGATTGTCGCGCTTGCGTCACGTCGGTCTTTGGGTACAGAAGTTACGTTTGGCGACAAGACGTTGAAGACGAAGGACCTTGATACATTTGATTTTACGGGCTGGGATATTGCCCTGTTCGGCATCGGTTCTGATGCGACGAAAAAATATGCGCCGGTTGCTGCCAAAGCAGGCTGTATCGTCATCGATAACTCGTCTTTGTATCGCTATGATCCTGACGTGCCGTTGGTCGTGCCAGAGGTAAACCCAGAAGCCGTTCTGGATTATCACAAGAAAAATATCATCGCGAACCCGAACTGTTCGACCGCACAAATGGTTGTGGCGCTGAAGCCGTTGCACGATCGCGCAACGATCAAACGTGTTGTTGTGTCCACGTACCAAGCCGTGTCTGGCGCCGGTGCAGGCGGTGCTGACGAGCTGTGGGATCAAACAAAGTCGATCTACAACCCGACCGACGACAAGCCACCAAAAGTCTTTTCCAAGCAGATCGCGTTTAACGTGATCCCGCACATCGACGTCTTCATGGACTCAGGTGAGACCAAAGAAGAATGGAAGATGGTGGCCGAGACGAAAAAGATCGTCGACAAAAGCATCAAGGTCACCGCGACCTGTGTGCGTGTTCCGGTTTTTGTCGGTCACTGTGAATCGATCAACATCGAGTTCGAAGAGTTCCTCGACGAGGACGAAGCCCGCGACATTCTGCGCGAAGCACCCGGCATCATGGTCATCGATAAGCGCGAAGACGGCGGTTACGTCACGCCGATCGAATGCGTTGGTGACTATGCCACGTTCGTCAGCCGCATCCGTCAGGACAGCACGATCGACAACGGTTTGAACATGTGGTGCGTGTCGGACAACCTGCGCAAAGGTGCGGCGTTGAACGCGGTGCAGATCGCAGAAACGCTGGGGACACGGGTCTTGAAAAAGGGCTGATATCCGCCGAAGGCTGAAACAATTTAAGGGGTGCTTTGCGACGCCCCTTTTCTTTTGGGCACAGCGCGCGCACCCTTGCGCCAATGATGTCCAAAAAAGGTTTCTTACCCATGCGCTTTGTTGCTTTGTTGTTTGCTGTTTCCCCGTCTTTTGTCTTTGCCGATACCATCGTCGCGCGCAGTGTGCCGAGCGATGTGACCGTTTATACGGACGGTGCGATTTTGACCCGAACCACTGGCATTGCGCTGCCTGCGGGGCGTCATACGGTGCTGTTGCCGGATTTGTTTTCGTACATGGCCGACGTGCCGCTGGACATTGAACTGCCCGGTGCCACGATTTTGGCAAGCGAATGGAAGCTGACCAATCTTGGACCCGCCGAGCCCCCTCAGACGCCTGAACTGGTGGCGGCGGATGCTGTTCTTGACGCCGCCAAACAGGCCTTGCAAGATCAGCAGGACAAGATCACTGCGGCCGGATTGTCAGGCTCTGCTGCCCAGTCCCAGATCGCATTTCTAAAGGAGCTGGCCAACAGCCAGACCCTGCCCGACGGCATCGATACGTTGCGCGATTTGTCCCGGATGATTTCCGAGGAAACGCTGTCTGCCACAGCCGCGATCCAGCGTAGCAATATTGACGTGCGCACGCTGTCCAAGGATCTGAAACCGCTTCAGGATGATGTTTCGCGTGCGCAACTGGCCCGAAACGCGCTGCTGCCTTACGACGAACGGATCGCCCAGCTAAGCCTGACGATCAACGTGACCGACGCGCAGGATAGTGTTTTGAAGATGTCGCATTACACTGATGCGCGCTGGGAACCGACGTATGATCTGCGGCTGGACACGACAAAGGAAACTCCGCATCTGACGATGGAAGGCGGGGCGCTTGTGCGTCAGAGTTCAGGGTTGGATTGGACAAACGTCGACATGACCCTGTCGTCGCTTTCGCTTAGCAGTCGCACCGATCCTTGGGGGCCGCGTTCGCAGCTGTTGCGGATACAGGACCCGGACAAAGCGCGTAAGTTTTCCAACCAAACCACCAGTCTCGAGCGTGGCAGCGCGGCGGACATGATTTTGGAATCACCGGTGATTATCGAAGAATCCAGATCAGACGCTGTGTTCATTCCGGGCATCGCGGCCAGCTATTCGTTTGCCCATAAGGTCGACGTGAACGGGCGTTACGAAGACGTGCGCTTGTCGCTTGGCACGCTAGAATTTGACGCTGAAATGACCGCACGCGCCGTGGCCCAAGGTCACGACACCGCGTTCCGCATGGTGAAATTCGCCAACACCAGCGGCGAACGTATTTTGCCCGCAAACCAAGCACGTTTGTATGTCGATGGGACTGTGATCAGCGAAACGACTGTCGGGGAAATCGTGGCAGGTGCGGAAACCGAAATCGGCTTTGGGCCGATCCACGGTATCCGCCTGACGCGCACCGTCCTGAACCGCAATGAGGGTGATCGCGGCATCATCTCGCGTTCGAACGAAAAGACCGAAGACGTGCGGATCGATGTCGAAAACCTGACGGGTGAAACGTGGGCTGTGACCTTGCTGGACAGCGTGCCGCACACCGAACAAGAGGATTTGGAGATCACCTGGTCCGCCGCCCCGCGCCCCACGGATGAAAATTACGAGGACCAACGCGGCATCTTGCACTGGGCGCTGGACATGGATGCAGGCGAAAAGCAGTCGATTTCGCTCAAGACCAAGATCTCGTGGCCGGATGGCATGGTCTTGCGTTAAAATTCTAGTAAAACGCGGATGAAAAGTTCAACCGCATTTTAATTTCCATCGGTCATCCTGAGTCTGGGTGAGTTAATTGAGGTGGGTAGAATGGACCTATTACACAGGCTAGGCAGCCGGATTTTCAGATTTCAGCCAAGGAACTACAAGGCACAGCAATGGGAACCTGATCGGGTCACCAAAGAAGAAATGGTGACCCTGTTTGCGCGGGAATTGCAGCGCTATTCCAAGATTGAATCCTGAACAGGGGCGCTTGAGCGATTAAAACCGCTCGGCGCGCAGCACTTGGCAATCGCACACACTGACGACACCGATGTGACGATCCACAACCGCAAAGGCCGCGTCGAGCAAGGCGTCGACCATTTCGGGGCGGATGATGCAGATGACCTGCACCATGCCAGAGGCGCGGCTGATTTGGCCTTCGCGGCTCCAACCACCAGAGCGACCTGACCCGCCCAAAACGGGCAAGACGGTGTATCCGGTGACATCTGCGGCCTCGATTGCGTCGGTCAGTCGCTTTTGCATCACCGCTTCGATGGTGATTTCTACGCGTTTGGCGTCATGGGTTTGCATGGGTTAGCCTCCTGTCGCGAATTGGGCCACCGCAAGGTACAGCGGGATGCCAATCGTTAGGTTGAATGGGAACGTTACGCCCAAGGATAGCGTCAGATAGATGGATGGTTTTGCTTCGGGCAGGGCCACGCGCATGGCGGCGGGCACGGCGATGTAGCTGGCCGAGGCGCTGAGCACCATCATCAGGACCACGCCCCCGGTGGACAGGCCCAACAACAAGCCCGCCCCTAGGCCAAAGACGCTGCCGATCACCGGCATCAAGACACCAAACGCCAACAAGCCGGGACGCATGACGCCGCCGCCTTCGCGCAGGCCACGGCCGGCCACCAGACCCATGTCCAGCAAGAACAGGCACAGCACGCCTTTGAATGGGGCGACGATAAAGCTTTCGATTTCTGCGAGGCCTGCGGGGCCTGTTGCCCAGCCGATAAAGAACGCGCCAATCAGCAGAACGATTGATCCGTTCAACAAAATTTCACGCATCAGGTCGTTGTCCATCCGTTGACCGGATGATCCGCGTGACACCAGCCAAAGGGCCGATAGGATCGCTGGTGCTTCCATCGCGGCGGCGACGGCGACCATGTGTCCCTCGGATGCAATGCCGGAACTTTCCAGAACAGATGTTGCCGCCACAAAGGTCACGATCGAGATCGAACCGTAGTGTGCGGCGACCGCTGCGGCATCAAGCCTTGACAGTTTTGACATGAATTGCAGCAGGCCAAACGCGATCAGCGGCAGTGCGAAAGACAGGATTATGCCAGCCAAAAGTGACAGGCCCAGCGTGCCGTCGATCCCGTGATCTGCGACGCTGACACCGCCCTTAAATCCGATGGCAAACAGCAGGTAGATCGACATGCCTTTGGCAACCGCTTCGGGAATACTGAGGTCGGATCGGGCCAAGGCCGCCAACACGCCAAGCGCAAAAGACAAGATTATCGGCGACACCAAATTGTTCGCCGCAAGACTTAGAATATCATCCATACCGGTCATTCCTTGCTGATTTTATGAACGATTGTTCAATTAATCGGAGACGTAGATGAAATTTTAACGAAGTAAAGTCAAACGCCCTGAAATACTTTGGTTTCGGGGTTGAAATACTCCAGCCCGCCTTCGCCGATATCCGTCCACAAGCCGTGTAATGTCAGCGCACCATCCTCGACCCGGTCTTTGATAAACGGAAAGGTCATCAGATTTTCCATAGAGGCCATGACCGCGTGTTTTTCCAGTTGGCGGGCTTGGATTTCAGGGTCAGGTTCGTCTGCAACCAGAGCGTATTTCGGGCGTAAAATATCCATCCAACGACCAACGAAACTGGCCTTTTCCTCGAGCTGTGGCGCGTTGCCTTTGCACATGTCGATGCAGCCCTGAACGCCACCGCAGCTGGAATGACCCAACACGATTAAATGCGCTACATTCAAGGCAGTTACGGCATATTCCACCGCTGCACTGGTGCCGTGATGGTCACCGTCTGGCGCAAACGGCGGGACAAGATTTGCGATGTTGCGGTGGATAAAAAACTCGCCCTGATCAGCGCCGAAAATCGACGTGACATGAACGCGACTGTCACAACAAGAAATCACCATTGCGCGCGGGCGCTGCCCTTCGGACGCAAGACGGCGATACCAGGCTTGGTTTTCCGCGTAACCGGTGGCTTTCCACCCCTGATATCGTTGCAAAAGATAGGCCGGCAAAGGTTTCGCGTGCTGCATATTTGGATCCAAACCCTATTCAAACGTCCTGCTCATTAGCCTGAATTCTTATCGAATTCGAGAGAAAAAGACGTGTGGATGTTCGATGCACTAACCAAATCGAAAAGGTCTTTTGCCAAATTGACGTTGGCCGTGGGGGTCATGAGTTTAGGGTGAGAAAGAAATGCAAGTGGTAACACAACTCCGATTGACGGAGCAGGTCGATCTGGATCACAGCCAGCTCAGCACGCTTTATGCGCAGCTTGGGCCCGCCGGGGCCGAAGATGTGGTGTGTCGCGCAATGGAGGAATTGGCGTTGCGCCTGTCCCATTGTGAGCGGCTGTTTAAGGCGGCGAACTGGGCCGAACTGCGCAAAAGTGCCCGATCTTTGGTCGCGATTGCTGATCAGATCGGCATGAAAGGCGTGTCAATTGTTGCCAACGACGTAACCGTCTGCGTCGACAACAAAAGCGATATTGCGCTGGCCGCCACCATGCATCGTCTGATGCGCATCGGCGAGGGATCGTTGACTGCAATTTGGGAACTACAGGACATCACGATCTGATCATCGCGGCGTATGATCGGTCTTGCAGGTCGCGCACAAGCGGCTAGGCTGTGGCCAAATTCAGGTCACAGAAAGATACCTTATGTCCGTTCAATTTGCCGACCCCTCTGCGCCAACCATCCCCCTTCATGTGATTGACGAAGCAAACTGCGCTGATTGGCTCTCGGCCCAAACAGCATCTGTTCAGGGCTGGGCAACTGCCAACGGATTTACCGGCGGGATGCGCCAAGCGGTGATTGTACCTGGACCCGATGGGCAGATCGCGATGGCTTTGGCAGGGTTCGGATCAGACGCTACACGGACGCGGGGTCGTTTCCCGCTGGCCGCAGCCGCCGCGACGTTACCCGCAGGTGTTTATGCAATTGAGTCCGGTTTGACACCTGATCAATTGGCCGAAGAATCCCTTGGCTGGTTGTTGCAAAGCTACCGGTTTGATCGCTACGCTACGGTTGCTCCTATGGCCGCACAACTGGCCGCACACGCCGACATTGATGCCGCAGAGATCCAGATACTCGCCAGCGGAGAGGCATTGACTCGCGACCTGATTAACACCCCCGCATCAGACATGGGCCCGCCAGATTTAGAACACGCTGCACGCAATTTAGCCGCCGCGTTTGAGGCTGAAATCACGGTTATCACCGGCGAGGATTTACTGGCGCAGAACTTTCCCATGATCCACACCGTTGGTCGCGCTGCTGATCGCGCGCCGCGTCTGATCGACTTGCGCTGGGGTGCGTCAGGGCCCAAAATTACGCTGGTCGGCAAGGGCGTTTGTTTCGACACAGGCGGCCTAAATCTAAAGCCAGGTGCGTCGATGGGATTGATGAAAAAGGACATGGGCGGCTCTGCAGCGGTCTTGGGTCTTGCGCATATGTTGATGGCCACGGGGCAAGACATTCAATTGCGCGTGCTGATCCCAGCGGTCGAAAATTCAGTGTCTAGCAACGCGTTTCGCCCACAGGATATCCTGACATCGCGCAAGGGACTAACGGTTGAAATCAACAACACCGACGCAGAAGGGCGCCTTGTTTTGGCCGATGCCTTGGCGCTCGCCGACGAAGAAAATCCTGATCTGATCATTTCCATGGCAACACTGACGGGCGCGGCGCGTGTCGCAGTTGGTCCTGATCTGGCCCCTTATTTTACGGATGATCCACAACTCGCGACCGCGCTTGAGGCCGCCGCGACAGCCTGCGCTGATCCGGTCTGGCGGATGCCGTTTCATGACCCCTACGAGGCGATGATTGAACCCGGAATTGCAGATCTCGACAACGCACCCAAAGGTGGGTTTGCAGGCTGCATCACAGCCGCGCTTTTCCTGCGTCGTTTCGTGACCAAAACGCCCGCGTACATGCATTTCGACATTTACGGCTGGCAACCAACAGCGGCACCCGCCCGCCCGAAAGGCGGCGTTGGTCAAGCAACCCGTGCCCTGTTCACGATGCTCAAATCAGACGTTCTGAAATGAGCGATCCTCGATCTACTCCTGATCCGGATCGGGTCACCCAAGACAGCAAGGCACGGGTGGTTTGGCCCGTTGCTGATCTGAACCGGCACCCCGGACAATCCCGTGATCGGCAGGTTCTGTTTGGGGAACGGCTGACTGTTTTGGGCCAAGACGGGGCGGACAGTTACGTGATTGCCGACAAAGACGGCTATGTCGGGTACGTCAACACGGCTGCTTTGGGCCCTGACACGCCGGTCACGCACCGCATCTGCGCACCTGCGACGCACGCCTACACAGAGGCGAATATGAAGTCGGCGGATCTGACCACCCTGCATCATGGCAGTTTGATTCATGTCACTGAAATGGTCGGAACCTTCGCGCAAACAGATCAAGGTTTTGTCCCGAAACAGCACATCGCGCCGGCAACGCACCCCGAAACGGACATCATCGCAGTCGCAAAACTGTACCTTGGCACACCTTATCTGTGGGGTGGAAATAGCCGGTTGGGCATCGATTGCTCTGGCTTGATCCAAGCTGCGTTGATCGCCTGCGCCCTGCCTTGCCCCGGCGACAGCGACCAGCAAAAAGATCAACTTGGAACACACTTGCCGTCTGGGTCTTTCGCGCAAAAAGGTGACCTATTTTTCTGGAAAGGGCATGTGGCCTTCGCCGCAGATTCCGAAACTTTGATCCATGCAAATGCGCACCACATGCGCGTTGTATTCGAACCTATCGACGCAGCCATTGCTAGAATTCAAACCCAGGGGGATGGCCCCGTCACAGCCCACAAACGATTGGTGCGATTGGGCTGACAACAGCCGAAAAGCAGACCAAAACCAATTTCCGGATGGGAATTGAAAACATCGTGTGGCCCGCAGGGCCTCCGTTGGATCAGTCGACGACGCGGATCAACTTGCGTTCCAGCACGCGCAGTACGGTTTTCAAATCTTGCCCGCGCCGCAATACCTGACCATCCATCCCAACCAGCGCGTACATGCCCTGTTTGTCACGCAGTTTTGGGCGCTTTTCGATGCGGTACAGCGGGTATTCCGCCGTCCTGCGAAATATTGAAAAGATCGCAACTTCGCGCAGGGATGAAATCCCGTAGTCCCGCCATTCACCTGCCGCCACCATCCGCCCGTACAGCGACATAATCGGTCCAAGTTCGGTGCGGTGAAACGCAACCTGCGGTGGTGGCATTTCACGAGAGTTAGACGGCGAAGGTGTTTGCATATGCATAGTTCAACACTTGCGCCCTTTGCAGCGCAAATCAAGTCGTGTCATGGTCCACCAATGTGCAGGCTTGAATACGTTACACATCTGACGCACTGTGCTTGAAATCGGAAACATATTAGCGAGACCTCACCCCTTGACCCCACAAACCCGTGCCGAAAAATGTGCGTCTTTGATGATTGCCAAAGATGCGGCGAGCAGTGGGCTTGGCATGCGAATCACGCAGATCACGCCGGGGTGTGCAACGCTGCAAATGGCAGTCCGCCCCGACATGCTGAACGGGCATTCCATTTGTCACGGTGGCTACATCTTTACGCTGGCCGACAGCGCTTTTGCCTTTGCCTGCAACACCTACAATCAGCGGACCGTCGCGCAACAGAACCAGATCACCTACGTGCAATCCGCGCAGTTAGGTGAAGTGTTGGTTGCAACGGCAACAGAAACCTCGCGCACAGGGCGTTCCGGCACCTATAGCGTCACCATCACCGGCCAAGAAGGCCGCACAATTGCTTTGTTCCACGGCCTGTCCCGCACGATCAAAGGCCAACATTTTCCAGAAGCCATAACCTGATAGACTGAGCTTGCCCCATGAAAGATCTTACCCCGGCCAAATCCACCCTCGACCCCATTGAAATCGCCAGTCGAGACGAGATCGAGGCGCTGCAATTGAGCCGCCTAAAGTGGTCGCTCAATCACGCCTACGACAATGTGCCGTTCTACAAAAAGGCGTTTGATGACGCGGGCGTGCATCCGGATGATCTGCACAGCCTGTCCGATCTTTCCAAGTTTCCGTTCACCGTCAAAACCGATTTGCGCGACAATTACCCGTTTGCGATGTTCGCCGTCCCGCGTGATCAGGTTGCGCGCATTCATGCCTCATCCGGCACCACAGGGCAGCCCACGGTAGTTGGCTATACGCAAAATGATCTTGATAATTGGGGGATTGTCGTGGCGCGTAGCCTGCGCGCTGCGGGTCTGAAACGCGGCGACATGTTGCACAATGCCTATGGCTATGGGTTGTTTACGGGCGGCTTGGGCATTCATCTGGGTGCTGACACTTTGGGCGTTGCCACTGTGCCGATTTCGGGCGGAATGACCCCGCGCCAAGTGCGCCTTATCGAAGATTTCAAACCCAACGGCATCACAGTCACGCCGTCCTACGCCTTGTCGATTCTGGACGAATTCGCGAACCAGGCTCTCGATCCGCGGGCCTGTTCGCTGGACGTCGGTATCTTTGGGGCCGAACCTTGGACCAACGCCATGCGCGTCGAAATCGAGCAAGCCTTTGATATGCACGCCGTTGATATTTACGGATTGTCCGAAGTCATGGGCCCGGGCGTGTC
Organism: Ascidiaceihabitans sp.; assembly: GCA_029251465.1. Lineage (GTDB taxonomy): Bacteria > Pseudomonadota > Alphaproteobacteria > Rhodobacterales > Rhodobacteraceae > Ascidiaceihabitans. The sequence continues at coordinate 107,740 of JAQXDI010000007.1, read as the reverse complement.
GATGGAATGCGTCGAAACCAAAGACGGGCTGCACATTTGGGAAGACCACTTTTTCCCAGAAATCATCAATCCGGAAACCGGTGAACCCGTGGCAGACGGCGAACAAGGCGAGCTGGTTGTTACCTCGCTCACCAAAGAGGCGTTCCCGATTATTCGCTACCGCACCCGTGATTTGACCCGTTTGTTGCCAGGCACTGCGCGCAGCATGCGGCGGATGGAAAAGGTGACGGGACGCTCTGATGACATGATCATTTTGCGCGGCGTCAACGTGTTCCCCACCCAGATCGAAGAGGTGCTGATGGCCACCCCCGGCCTTGCCCCGCATTTCCAGATCGAGCTGAGCAAACCCGACCGGATGGACCAGATGCGCATTCTGACCGAAGCGACAGATGATAGCGTTTCTGACGACGCACGCGCCGCCGCAGGCAAAGCACTAAGTGCCGGGATCAAGCAAAGCATCGGCATCAGTTCGGCCGTAGACGTTGGCCCTGTCGGCAGCGTCGCACGGTCCGAAGGCAAGGCAGTACGGATCGTGGACAATCGCCCAAAATCCTAAATGCAGTGCGGTTAAGGTGCATCTTGATGCACCACCGCGCCACACTCATGGGACCACAACAGCCTCCAGAAGATCACCGGGCTGACATTCCAACACGTCGCAAATCCGCGCCAGCGTCGAAAACCGCAGCCCTTTGACCTTGCCTGATTTTAGCAAACTCAGGTTTTGCACACTGATCCCAATAGCTTCGGCCAAGTCCTTGGACTTCATTTTGCGCTGCGCCAAGACAACGTCCAATCGCACTACAATTTCCATCACAAGAACCCATCGTTTTCTTCGGATATCCGCGACGCTTCTTTCATGACCCAGCCCATAAGTACAAATGCCAATCCGTAAAAGATGTTGGTGAAATGTGTTGAGCTGTACCAAAATCGCACAGGCAGAGGCCCACTTGGATTGGCCCACGACAGCATCATCGGGCTATATGCCGCCGCAATTAGATGCATGACGGATGACAATGCACCGCACATGCCCATCCAGAAAATCATCCGTGCCATCCGGTTGGAAAACACCTCGCCCCGCGCAAGGCTCCATAAAATTCGCAGTGCAATGAGCAGCGCGAATATGCCGAATAGCACCGGTATCATCCAAGCAGCAAAGTAGATCAAACGCTGGCCAAACTGGATTTGCGCACCTTGCTCCACCCAGCTTTGGGTCACCCATTCATCCGGCGTGGAAAAGACAAAATCATAGCGCCAGCTGATGGCGCGATACGGGTAATACACCAGGAATATCAAGGTCGGCACAAAGACCATTCCAGCAACAATACGCAGCCTTTGCATCATGATTCACCCTAAGTAATTAAAAATTAATGTTTTACATTGATTTTTTATCATATAGATGTGATCACCGAATCGCAACACACGTTGCCTTGGAAACTACGAAGAGGTTTATGACATGCTTTTTACGCGTTCACTTTTTGCCGCTGCCGCAGCTTTTTCACTGATGGGTCAGGCTGTATTTGCCGAGATAAAAACCTATGCTGGCCCCGTCAAAATCGGCGTGGTCTCGGGGTCAACTCTGACAACCTGTCAGGCAAAATCCTACAAAGGTTTTCGCCGCCAAAAGGAACATTTCGGAGCGTTCTATCGAAGTGAAACAAACCAATGTGCGTTCTGGGTCCGCAATTTTAACGACCTGAAATCAGCCAAGGCCGCAGCGCACAAAGGCTGCATGATTTTGTCCGAAAACAAAGGAAACTGCGTGTTACACGCAATCATGGTCCCCAAAGACGTCCCTCTGGATGCAACGCAGGCGTCAGGTCTTGGAACACGCGCCTCGCGATCGTTTACTGGCGAATATGCCACCAAACAAAAAGACGGACGCCACGGTGCCTTTGCGATTTCGAAAACCAGCTATGGCGTGTCTTGGAACTGGAAAAATACCGCTGAGACCCGCGCAACGGCCATCGCTTATTGCAACGAAGATGTGGCGACATTGATGAGCACGCTGAACATCGAAGGACGTGCGTGGGCAAAGAAAAATGGCTACACAACCTGTCGTGTCATCGATGTTGTTTCACCCTGATCAGAACGTCGGTCAGGCAAAGCTGCCTTGGCAGAACCAGCCTGCCGACATCGCGCCGCCGTGCCCGTAAAACAGCCACAACCGTTCTGCGTGATCGGTGTCCATCACCCAATAATCGCGCACGCCGCTGCGCCAGTTGGGGTCATCCAGCCACCATTCCGGTGAAATCCGTTCAGGGCCTAACGCGCGGATGCGGGTGTGGTCACGTCCGCGCCATCGAAAGCTGCTTGGCACTTTGGGTCCGGCTTCGGATGCGGTGACCGGTTCGGGATGCCACAGCAGCAAGGGGCGCGGGTTGGGGGGCGCGGGCCACGGCCCTTTGTGCGCCTCGGACCATGTGGCCGCCAGCACCTGCGCGCTCTTTTCGGGGATGTGGCTAGAGGCCGGATGCACCCGCGTGATCGCGTCCAGCCCGATGCGCGCGCCCAACCGTCCCAGCAGATCATCGACACCCGTTTGTGTGGCCAGACGGCGATTGACGCTGTCGCCAGCCTCTAGGTGACCGACGGCGGTGCGTTCCTGCAACGGTTCGTTTTGCACGGCCTCAAGCCGCAGCATGTCGATGCCAAAACCCGCGTCGATGTCGTCGATCTTTAGCTCTAGCAGCGGGCGGATACGGGCGGGGTCATGGGACGGGCGCGCCAGCCCGATCTCGATCATTTCGACCCCCTGATCCACACGAAATGCTTGCAGGCGCACACGGCGGGCACCGCGCCCTTGGGTCTTGAGCGCCGCGCACAACCGGTCCAGCAAACGATCCACACCCGCCATCACGTCATCGGCCAATCCGATCGGTTCAGGCAAGGTCATGCGCACTGCAAAATGATGCGCGGCCCCTGCGGGCGACACGGGTTCGGGCGCGCTGCCCATTGCTTGGTCCAGCCGCATCACCAGACCCCGCCCAAACCGCCGTGCAAGCCCTGCACGAGGCTGCCCCAAAACATCCCCGACGCGGCGCAATCCAAGACGGTTCAGCTGCGCAATCGTATCCGCATCAAGGCGCAGGGCCGCGATCGGCAGCGGGCTTAGCGCCACATAGGTTTGCCCCGGCGGTGCGATCCTGTGACGACTGTCGTTGCGCCCCATTTGCACGGTCGGTGCGGCCCCGCCTTTGGTCCAGTGTCGCCGTTTTCCCGCCCGTGATCGCGTCGCGCGGGCCTCTTGATCAATCGCGTCACCGTTGCGATCTGATTGCCCTGATTGCCCCGCAAAACGCGCAAGCGCCCATGCCGCCCCGCGCGTGTCAGCCACGCCCAGACAAACCGATAACCCCAAATCGTTGCAGTCGTCTTGGACCACTTGCACCAGCGCCTCTTCCCCGCCAAAAAGATGTGCGCAACCGCTGAGGTCGATGACCAATCCGTCGTCCCCTTCGGGTGCGACCCACGGTGAAAATTTACCTGCCCAGCGCCGCACCACCCCCATAAACGATTGTTCAGCAAGAGTATTACGCTGGCGTGTGATCAGCCCTTCGCACATGGCGTGGGCATCACGCACCGGTTGACCGACGCGAATTCCGTGCCTTTCGGCGATGCTGTTGATCGAGGTCAGAACCTGCATATTCGCGTGCTCCGCAACCACCCCAAGTGGGTGATCCGTCAGCAACGGGTCCCGTCGGATCAGACGGTCGGCCCCCATTCGAGGGAACCACAGCGATAAGATACGGCGGTTGGGCCCACGGGTGGACATGGTTCGGTAATTCCAAATGTTCTTATTTTGTTCCCATTCTGGATACACAAAATTAGCCCTAGGAGTCGAGTCTAGAATGGGTCGGGCTTCAGGTCCCGTAGCGCGCCATGAACGTTTCGACGGCACCATCAACGACGCGTTTGATTTCTTCGTCAGTGACAGATTTCGACACGCCGAACATCAGCCGTGGCCAGACATCGGCCTTGCACAGCTCGCCGAATTGATCAGCCGCCAGAACAAGATCATCGATTTGCAGTTCGCCGCGTTCAGTTGCGTCCTTGAAATACAGCGCCATTTCGCGGCGCATCACCGCAGGACCAGAGGCATAGAACGCGCGCCCGATGTCTGGAAAGCGATCCGATTCCGCCACACAAATCCGAAAGATTTGCTGACCCAGTTTGGACGTGATGAAGCGCAAAAAATGCTGCCCTGTGCGTGTCAAAACCTCACGTGGGGGGGCGGCGCGGTCAATATTGTGTAGGGCGTCGTCGGCCTGCCGCGTGCATTCGGTCGTCGCGACTTCGACAAAAAGCAGCCGTTTGTCAGGGAAATAGCTGTACAGCGTCGCCTTGCTGACTTCGGCAACGCGGGCGATATCGTCGACACTGGCCCCCTCGAACCCGTCCGCCATAAACACTTTGCGCGCGCCTTCTAGCACTTGATCGAATTTGCGGCCCTTGCGGACAATTTGGGCGGCTTGCGTCATACGTTCTCCGGAATTCAGAGCACTAACATAAACCGAATAGTTCAGTTTCCACAGATAAAAATGAACTGGCGTAGGGTAAGCTTGCAAAAGTTGATTGGCTTGTTATCTTAGAATCATTCTAATGTAGGTGACGCATGCGATTTTCTCTTTCCCGCAAACGGTTCAAGGATTTGTCCGAACAAGAAGTTCTGGCGCTCGCGATTTCGTCGGAGGAAGACGATGCGCAGATTTATCGGGGGTACGCGGAAAACCTGCGTGCCGATTATCCCGCCAGTGCTGCGGTGTTTGACGGAATGGCGGTTGAAGAAGACGGGCATCGCCAGCGTTTGATCGATTTGCATCGTGTGCGTTTTGGTGACGTCATTCCGCTGATCCGGCGCGAACATGTGTCCGGATTTTACGCACGTCGCCCTGTGTGGTTGATCGAAAACCTGTCGCTGGAACGCATCCGCACCGAAGCCGAAGCAATGGAACAAGACGCTACGCGATTCTATCACGCCGCCGCTGCCCGCACGTCAGATGCCGCCACGCGCAAGCTGTTGGGCGATCTGGCCGCCGCCGAAGCAGGCCATCAAGCCACGGCAGAAAAGTTGGAAAACCAGCACCTGAATGACGACGCAAAATCGAGCGAAGAGGAACAAGCCAGGCGCCGGTTTTTGCTAACTTGGGTACAGCCCGGATTGGCCGGTTTGATGGACGGTTCGGTGTCCACCCTTGCTCCGATTTTCGCCACCGCCTTTGCGACCCAAGACACGTGGACGACGTTTTTGGTCGGGCTGGCGGCCTCTGTCGGCGCGGGCATTTCCATGGGCTTTACCGAAGCGGCATCAGATGACGGTGAATTGTCAGGGCGCGGATCGCCCGTGAAACGCGGATTTGCATCCGGCATCATGACCACGCTGGGCGGATTGGGCCACGCCCTGCCCTATTTGATCACCGACTTCTGGACCGCCACCGTTATCGCGATCATCGTCGTGTTTGTCGAACTTTGGGCCATCGCGTGGATCCAGAACAAATTCATGCAAACCCCGTTTTTCCGCGCCGCATTCCAAGTTGTCGTCGGTGGCGCGCTGGTGTTTGGCGCAGGCGTTTTGATCGGTTCGGGTTAGAGCCCTTGCAGCGTATACCTTAGCCGCGCTATCCCTACAGAATGATTGCGATTTTCCTTAAGACATTGCCGTTCTTTGCCATTATCGGGTTGGGGTACATCGCCGGACGCACGCGCTTTTTCTCAGCTGAGGCGACGGCGTATCTGACCAAATTCGTGTTCTTTTTTGCACTGTCTGCGATGATCTTTCGCTTTGCCGCAAACCTGCCCTTGGCCGAGGTGTGGGATGGTCGTTTGATCGCCGCCTATCTTTGGGGCACCGCGTTTGTTTACGTGATCGCCACCGCCGTTGCGTTTGTGCGCAAGCTGGACATCGCGACCGCCGCGATTGAGGCGCAATGCGCGGTGATCGGCAACATCGGTTTTCTTGGGATACCCATGCTGACATTGTTGCTGGGCGAGGCCGCAATTGGCCCGATCATGATGATGCTGGCGGTTGATCTGATCGTGTTTTCATCCTTGATTGTGATCCTGATTACAGGATCGCGCGACGGACGCATGTCGCTGTCGATTTTGAAAATCGTGGGCCTTGGGTTGGTCAAAAACCCGATGATTGTGGCCATGTCTTTGGGCCTGTTCTGGTCCGGTTTTTCCATCCCGATCCCGACACCCATGAACGATTTCCTCGCGATTCTAGGTGGTGCTGCGACCCCCGGTGCGCTGTTTGCCATCGGCGCCTCGCTTGCCTCAAAATCCGCAGAACGGATCGAGGTCGCAGGCTGGCTGACATTCTGCAAACTGGCGCTGCATCCGGCGTTTGTCGCCTTTGCCGCGATCTACTTATTCTCGGTCGACGGCTACAGCGCCGGCGTGATGATTTCTGCGGCCGCCCTGCCTGTCGCAGGCAACGTCTACATGCTAGCGCAACACTACGGCGTCGCCCCGCAACGCGTCTCTGCCGCGATCCTCGTGTCAACGGCCATCAGCATCGTCACAGTCAGTGTCGTTATTGCGTGGGTCACTGGCGCATAATGGGATACATCCGTTAACCAATCTGGCGTACACATCGGCCAACACGACATTCGAAGGAACGCACTTATGAAAACCATCTCTGAAAACGCCTGCTTTGGCGGCACCCAAGGCGTCTACAGCCATGCATCGGCGGCCTGCGCCTGTGACATGACATTCGCCGTGTTCCTACCGCGCGAGGCCAAGGATGGCCCCGTGCCCGTGTTGTGGTATTTGTCGGGCCTGACCTGCACCCACGAAAACGCGATGGTAAAGGCCGGTGCGCAAGTTTGGGCGGCAGAGCACGGCATCGCGTTGATCTTTCCTGACACCTCACCGCGCGGCGAAGGCGTTGCAGATGACGAAGCATACGATCTGGGCCAAGGTGCCGGATTTTACGTGGATGCAACGCAAAAACCGTGGGCCGATCATTTCAAAATGTGGACCTACGTGGCCGATGAATTGCCGGCTTTGATTGCCGAGAATTTCAGCATCGACATGGATCGTCAGGCGATCACCGGTCATTCCATGGGTGGGCATGGTGCGCTGACATTGGCGATGGGTCTACCGGACCGGTTCTGTTCCGTGTCGGCCTTTGCGCCAATCTGTAACCCGACCTCAGCTGATTGGGGGCGCAAACAGTTGTCCGCATATTTGGGCGATGACGAGGCCACGTGGGGCCCCCATGACGCCACATTGATGATGGAAAAGGCGGGCTTTGACGGGCCGATCCTGATCGACACAGGCACCACTGACCAGTTCATCGACTTGCTCAAGCCAGAGGCGCTGTCAGCCGCCATCGCAGCAAAACGCCAACAGGCCACCGTGCGCCTGCAACCCGGCTACGATCACAGCTATTTCTTTGTTTCAACGTTCATGGAAGACCACGTCGCCTTTCATGCAGACGCCCTATACGCGGATTAAATCATGGCCCATTACGACCTTATCATCATCGGCTCAGGCCCCTCTGGCCGCTCTGCCGCGATCCAAGCAGGCAAGCTGAAACGCAAAGTTCTGGTCATCGATCGCAAGGATCGTTTGGGCGGTGTTTCGGTGCACACCGGCACGATCCCGTCCAAGACATTGCGCGAAACCGTGCTGAACCTGTCCGGCTGGCGCGAGCGCAGTTTTTACGGGCGCAGCTACCGTGTGAAACAGGAAATCAACGCCGAAGATTTAAAGGGACGTTTGCACCAAACGCTGGATCACGAGGTCGACGTGCTGGAACACCAGTTCAATCGCAACCACGTTGAAACGCTGAACGGGACCGCGCATTTCCTTGACGCCAACACGGTCGAAATCGAAACCGAAGCTGGTGAAACCACCAAGATGACGGCGGATAAATTCCTGATTTCGACAGGGACCAAAACCTATCGCCCCGACTACATGCCGTTCAATGGCACGACGATTTTGGACAGTGATGAATTTCTCGATATGGCGCAAATTCCGCGGTCGTTGATCGTGGTTGGCGCGGGTGTGATCGGGGTCGAATATGCGACGATGTTTGCCGCCCTCGACATCTCGGTGACGCTGATCGAACCGCGCGAGACGTTCCTTGATTTCATCGACAAAGGGATCATCAGCGACTTTACCCATCAGGTCAAAGAGAACGGTTTGGACCTGCGCCTTGGGTCCGCCATCGAAAAGGTCGAAGACGCAGGAACCCACGTCGAAGTGACGCTGGAAAACGGGCGACACGTGCGCGCCGAAATGCTGCTGTTTGCCGCCGGACGTATGGGGTCCACTGACAAGCTGAAACCCGAGGCTGCCGGGCTGAAAACCGACCATCGTGGCCGTCTTGAGGTCAGCCGCAAAACCTATCAAACGACCGTGCCGCACATCTATGCTGCCGGTGACGTGATCGGGCATCCCTCGCTTGCCTCGACCTCTGGACAACAGGGGCGTGTGGCGGCCTGTCATGCGCTTGATACGCCGACACTGGGCGAAAGCGCGTGGTTTCCGTACGGCATTTATTCGGTCCCCGAAATCTCCACCTGCGGCATGTCCGAGGAAGAAATGCAGGAACGCGAAATCCCGTATGAAGTGGGCGAGGCACGCTTTCGCGAAACATCGCGCGGACACATCATGGGGCTGGAACACGGGATGCTGAAAATGCTGGTGTCCTTGAAAACCCGCCGCGTTTTGGGTGTTCAAATCGTCGGCGAAGGGGCCACGGAACTGATCCACATTGCCCAAGCGGTTTTGAACCTCAAGGGCACCGTCGATTACTTTGTGCAGAACACGTTTAACTATCCGACGCTGGCAGAGGCCTATAAAATTGCAGGGCTAGACGCGTTCAACCGCATGCCGATCCCTGAGGAATTCAAAGCGCCGGACAAGAAGAAAAAGGCCAAATCGTGAGCCTGTACATCGACGCCGACGCCTGCCCCGTAAAGGAGGAGGCCGAGCGCGTTGCAACCCGCCACAAGTGCCAGATGTTCGTGGTATCCAACGGCGGCTTGCGCCCCTCGCAGAACCCGTTGGTCGAAAACATAATCGTCGACGCGGGCCCTGATGTGGCCGACATGTGGATCGCGGACCGCTGCGGGCCGGGCGACGTTGTCGTGACGGGTGACATTCCGCTGGCTGCAAAATGTGTCGAGGCCGGCGCGCGCGTCCTAAAACACAACGGCGAAGCATTGACCGCAGCCAACATCGGCAACGTGCTGGCAACGCGCGATTTGATGACAGATTTACGCGCGGCTGACCCGTTTCGCCAAGGCGGCGGCAAAGGGTTCACCAAAGCGGATCGCTCGCGGTTTTTGGAAGCGCTAGAGCGGGAAATGCGGGCGGCGGCGCGATAAGCTCAGAGGCTACCACTCTGGAAAACGAACTCACCGATCAGTTTTCCCGGCACTTCGAAAGCTATGGAACCCGATCAAATAGAAAACCGCAACTGATAGCCCTGTAAAAACAAAGAAAATAAGGCCGTAACCAAGGTACGTAGCTGACAAGAGCGCCAACAGGCCATCTTGGCTTACCATGACAACACCCATCAGCCCAAAGTAACCAGCGGTACAATTAGCCGTAAACCCCAAGAACGGTCCAAACCTCATTGGCTGTAAATTCCTGAAATACAAGAAATATGCAGGTAGCCCAACTATGATCGCACAGCCGTATCCGACCGTAACCCCAATTACGATAATGAACTGGTGGAATACTACATCTTGGGAAACGTAGTTCCCCGCGATCGCTAGAAGTGGTGCTGTCATTGGAGCAATGATAAATGCTGCCACTACTCTCCGTAAATTTGCCATTATTATTTAAACCCTAAGGTGACGCATTTAGCTCATCTCTTACACTCAAGCTCTATTGCGCCGATAGAGAAAACTAGCAAACGGAGATAGCCACTCCCGCTCAAACACAGATTGACCTTTTGGCCAGAAAACAGGACGTTGTCGGCGACCCCAAAAGGATACCCTCAATGACCATCAAAGCCGTGATCTTCGACATCGGAAACGTTCTTATCGGTTGGCAGCCTGAGCAGTTTTTTGACAGCGTCATCGGTGAAGACCGCCGTCGTGGCTTCTTTGCGGCGGTGGACTTGCATAGCATGAACGATCGTATCGATGCTGGCGCGAATTTTCACGACACGTTGATGCAAACGGCCAAGGATCACTCTGACTGGGCGGACGAAATCCATCTTTGGCATGACCGCTGGATCGACATGGCGGCCCCGTTGATCACCCACTCAGAGCGGTTGATGTATGCGTTGCAGGCCAAGGGGATACAGGTTTTCTCGCTCACCAATTTTGGCATCCAGACCTATGATTTGGCGGCTGAATCCTATCCGTTCATGCGCAAATTTGATCGCGATTTCATCTCGGGTCACATGGGGGTGATCAAACCCGATTCGGTGATTTATCAAATGCTCGAGGACGCCTCCGGCCTGTCCGGTGACGCCTTGCTGTTTGCCGATGATCGCCAAGACAACATCGATGCCGCCAATGCGCGCGGCTGGCAGACACATTTGTTCGAGCATCCACAGGGGTGGGCGAATAAACTGGTCACAGCGGGCTTGCTAGGCAGAGATGAGGCGCAATGACTTCGATCCCGTTTATCCCGTTTGACGAAGGCGAGGCCGTGCTGGATTGGATCGGCCTGACGGACGCGTTGGCCGCCGGGCACACCCTGCCCAAAGCCGAAATCGGCGACACGTTTTTGTATCGTGATCCAGACACTTTGCTGTCGCGGTCCGCGTGGATCGACGGGCTGGGTATCGCAGTAAAATCAGCCACTATTTTCCCGAACAATCCCGCCTCTGGCGCACCGATGATCAATGGCGGCGTGAACCTTTATTCCAATGAAAACGGGATGCTTGAGGCGATCATCGACTTTCATCTGGTGACCAAATGGAAGACCGCCGGTGACAGTCTGACGGCCGCGCGTCGCCTTGCACGTGCCGACAGTCGCCACATCCTGATCGTGGGCGCTGGCACCCAAGGGCGCGCGCTGCACAGTGCGTATCGTGTGGCGTTTCCTGATGCTGTTTTCACCGTCTGGAACCGCTCTGCCCCGAACGCAGAAAAGATGGCGGCAGAGCTGCCCGGCCTGTTGATCGCAGATGATCTTGAGACCGCTGTGAACAACGCCGACATCATCACCTCAGCGACGATGTCAACCGAACCGTTGATCAAAGGGGCGTGGTTACGACCCGGCCAACACGTTGATTTGATTGGTGCTTATCGCCCTGACATGCGCGAAGTCGACAACGAAGCCTTGCAGCGCGCCCGCGTGTTCGTGGACAGTTATGACACCACGCTGGGCCATATCGGCGAGATCAAAATACCGCTGGAAACAGGCGCGATCAGTCGCGAACACATCGTGGCGGATTACTACGACATGGCCGCGTTCAAACGCCAGTCCGACGATGAAATCACATTGTTCAAAAACGGCGGTGGCGCGCATCTGGACCTGATGACCAGCCGCTATATTCTGGATCGTTGGATGGACAAATCATGACGTGGTTTATCGTCATTCTGCTCGGTGTCATTGCCGTTCCGGTCGTGATCGAGGTCACGCGCAAAAGGATGAACGACAGTGCGCGTAAAACCGCGACAGGGCAGTTCGCGACGCTGTCCCAAGGCGTCACGCATTTTGAATGGTTCGGCCCCCAACGCGGCGCGATTATCGTCTGTGTGCACGGCCTGACGACGCCGTCGTTTGTGTGGCGGGGGCTGACCAGGGGGCTCGCGATTATGGGCTATCGCGTGCTGACCTATGACCTGTTTGGCCGTGGGTATTCGGACAAAGCCAAAGGCGCTCAGAGCAGTGATTTCTTTTTGCAGCAGTTAAACGACCTGCTGGAACACCAAGGTGTCGCGCGCGATTTCACGGTCATCGGTTATTCAATGGGTGGCGCAATTGCGACGCTGTTCGCAGCCCAAAACCCCAGCCGCTTGCGTCAATTGGTTCTGATCGCACCCGCAGGCATGGGCACGGTTGCCTCGCCCATTGTGAACTTTATCGCAAAGACGCCGCTGATCGGGGATTGGTTAATGTTGGCCTTGTACCCTAGCAAAATGCGCAAGGGTATTGCGGCGGAACGCGACCTGCCATCGTCCGTCGAGGGCATCACCGAATTACAAGAAAACGAGCTGACGTATCGCGGGTATGTCCCTGCCGTTCTCGCTAGTTTGCGCGGCCTTCTTGGCACAGCACTTGAGGCCGAACATCGCGCGATCCATGCGGCGGGCACGCCAGTTTTGGCGATTTGGGGCAGTGACGACGATGTGATCCCGATTGCTGCGGTTGGCACGCTTGCACAGTGGTCACGCGGTGCGGTGCAAGAGGTGATCGAGGGCGCAGGCCACGGTGTGACCTACACGCACACGGATGAAATTTTGGCTATTCTTGCCGAAAATATCGAACGCTAAGCGGCGACCAGTTTTTGTTCACGAATGGGCAAATGTACGATCGCACTGAACGCGCCGATTGCGACGCCGAACCACCAAACGGCGGTGTAGTCGCCGTATAAATCGTACATCCGCCCGCCCAGCCAAACGCCCAAAAAGCTGCCCAACTGGTGGCTGAAAAACACGATCCCGTACAGCGTGCCCATGTAGCGCAGCCCATACAGATGCGCGACCAACCCCGACGTCAGGGGCACCGTCGCCAACCAAAGCGACCCCATCGCGACCGAAAACAGGATGACCGACAGCGGCGTAATCGGCAGCATAATGAACAGCGCGGCAATAATCGTGCGCCCTGTGTAAATGCCCGCCAGCAGGTATTTCTTGGAGAAATGCTTGCCCGCCCAACCGGCCAGTAGCGTGCCTGCAATATTGGCCAACCCGATCAGCGAAATCGCAATCGCCCCCAGCGCGGATGTCGTCGTGATCCCCATGCTGTGCAGCGCGCCACCAGGCAAAATCGGACCGCACATTTCGGTCACAAACGCAGGGAAATGCGCGGTGATGAACCCCAACTGGTACCCGCAAGAAAAGAAGCCCAGAAAGATCAGCATAAAGGACGGATCTTTGGCCGCTCTTAACAGAATTTCGCCCATGCTTTCTTGCAATTCCGCCTTGGTCGCCATGGCGGGTGCGCGCATCAATGGCAGGGTGAACGTGATCGCCACAACCATGCCCGCAAAGACCAGAAACACAGATTGCCACGTCATGATGGTCATCAAACCTTCGGCCAAAGGCGCGCCAAAAACTTGGCCGACGCTGCCTGTAGCCGTCACAATTGCCAGCGACATGGACCGGTTTTCATCGCTGGATGCACGCCCCACAACGGCCAAGATCACGCCAAACCCCGTCCCTGCGATGCCAAATCCAACCAGCCACGCATAGGTCTGATGTTCAAACGGGGTTGTGCCATTCGCGGACAGAACCATGCCCAAAGCATAGAAAATCGCGCCGATGATGATGGCCTTTCGGTCACCGATCTTTTCCGCAATCGCACCAAAAAACGGCTGCCCGATCCCCCACGCAAGGTTCTGGATTGCAATCGCCAAGGAAAATTCTGCCCGCAGCCAACCGAATTCCTCGGCAATCGGGATTTGAAACACGCCAAAGGATGCGCGCACGGCAAAGCTGACCATGATAATCACGCAGCCCACGATCAAAACGGGGGTCATGATGGGGGTGCGGTGGTCCATGTCGATGTCTCCTGATCGGCGGTTGTGGCCATCTTATGCAGACACGCGCCCGCGTCAAATCAGCAATTTTTGTCAAACCATCACAAAGCTTGATCTTTTCACCAAGAAGACGGCACGCTATGCCCGACATATGACTGATTTGACACGCCTTTACGCTGACCTCGTCGCGGCAGGTTCGCTGACGGCGGACCCCGCCCAACAAGCTGTGCTGCCACATTTCGAACGCATCCGCGCAGGTGTCGAGGAACCTGTAAAATCCGGTTGGTTTCGCAAAGCCCCCGAGCCGCCAAAGGGGCTGTACCTGTGGGGTGGCGTCGGGCGCGGAAAATCGATGCTGATGGACATGTTTGCCGAAAACATGGGTGACGTTCCGGTGCGCCGTGTGCATTTTCACGCCTTCATGCAAGAGATCCAGACAGCGATGCACGCCGCGCGCGCCACCGGTGTTAAAGACCCGATTGCACCAGTTGCGGCCGCTGTGGTGGCCCAAGTTCGCGTGCTGGCCTTTGATGAAATGCAAATCACTGACATCACCGATGCGATGATCGTGGGTCGCTTGTTTGAGGCGCTGTTTGCCGCCGGCGTTGTCGTTGTGACCACGTCAAATCGCATCCCCGATGACCTGTACAAACACGGTCTGAACCGCGAGGCGTTCTTGCCCTTCATCGACCTGATCAAAGACAAAATGGAGGTGTGCGAGCTGGTCAGCCCAACCGATTACCGCCAAGATCGCCTGTCAGGTTCGCAAGTTTATTTCACCCCGTCTAACGCCGAATCCCGCGCCGCGATGAACGCCGTTTGGCAGGATTTGACGGGTGGACCGGCAGAGCCATTGGTGTTGAAAGTCAAAGGCCGCGACGTCGTGTTGCCCGGTTTTAGAAACGGAATTGCACGGGCTAGCTTTTTCGATCTTTGCGGAAAATTCCTTGGGCCCGCAGATTTTCTAGCCGTGGCTGAGGCGGTCAAAGTATTGCTGATCGACGATATTCCGCAACTGTCGCGGTCAAATTTCAACGAAGCCAAACGCTTTGTCACGCTGATCGACGCGCTGTACGAGGCAAAGGTACGGCTGATTTGTTCTGCTGCCGCAACGCCCGAAATGTTGTATGTCGAAGGTGAAGGCACATTCGAATTTGAACGCACGGCGTCGCGTCTGCGCGAGATGCAAAGCGACGGGTGGGGCGACGCGGCTACTGCGTGATCAGCGAGGCAAGCCCAAGCAACAATGTGTCCGTATCCAAACGCCCCGACGCGGTCTGAAGCGCTACAGGAACCGACATTTCACCGCGCCCTGCGGCGGTGTTCAGCAAGGCATCGATGTAGGCATTCGACTGTCCTTCGGCCAGGGCCTGCACCAAAAGATCATACAGCGCATCGCCTGGAACCGCGGTGTGGCCAAAGCTTTCTAATGCCGTTTTTGCCAGCTGACGCAGGTCATTACGCTGCCCGTTCAAACGGATCGGGCTACGCAGCATTTTGCTGACATCGCCGGTCAATTCAGATTGGGTCACGTCAACAGCGAGGTGTTAGAACGGGTTACGTCTTGGGTTTGTTGCGTGGATGTGGCGCGCGCAACTTGGGTTTCAGACGTCACAGCTGCGGTTGGTTGCTCCGACGCTGCCATTTGCTGCGGTGCGCGGCTGGGTTGCATCAGGATCAAACCGATCGTCACCAGCAAAAAGGCCGCTGCAATCAACATCAATTTCATATTAGAAGACGCGCCCTCGGCGTGCGGGTCCGCAGACTCGCTTAACCGAGGCGCATTTAACTTGCGCCAGCCCATATTGCTCTTCCCTCAAAGAGTAGAGACTGATTATGCAACGTGCATCCCAGCCCTTGAGTTCTACTCAAGAAATAGCCGGAAATCTGCTAATACGTCAACATGCGGTTGATTCGCGCAACTCAAATACTTCTGTAAGTTAGCCGTTTTCGCGTAAAACCGCGCCAGCAAGGTACAAAGACCCGCAAATCAAAATGCGGGCTTGGCTGTCTTTGGCCAGGATTTCGGTGATTGCCGTGCGCACGTCCACCGCTTCATGTGCGGGAATTCCAGCGGCGTTGGCGGCAATCGCCGTGTCCGCGCCCGGCAACGTGTTCACTTCACCGGGGATCGAAACGGCGCTGAGCGACTGTACGTGTTCCACCAACGGGGCCATGTATCCGTGCACGTCTTTGGTGTTCATTAACCCGCAAATCAGGTGCGTTGGCCGTTTTGGCAGACGTGTCAGCGTTTCCGCCAACGTCGCGGCACAGGCGGCGTTATGCCCGCCGTCCAGCCAGAATTCAGCGTCCGGCCCCAGATCGATCAACGGACCGGATTCCAGCCGCTGCATGCGTGCGGGCCAACTGACATCTCTTGGCGCCGCCTCGCATGCGTCCTCGCCAAAACCGAGGTGGCGCAGGGCGGTCAGGGCTGTGCCTGCATTCTGGAATTGGTGCGCGCCCATCAAGGCGGGGGGCGGCAAGTCTAGCAGCCCATTTTCGTCTTGGTAAATCAGGCGTCCGCGTTCTTCCCATGCGTGCCAATGTTGACCTTGGGCAAGCAACGGCGCGCCGATTTTGGCGGCGCGCGCCTCGATCACGTCCAGTCCTTCATCAGACTGACCTGCGATAATTCCAGTCACGCCACGTTTCAGAATTCCCGCCTTTTCGAAGGCGATTTCACCGACTGTGTCACCCAGAAATTGCGGGTGATCAAAGGACACCGGCGTGATGATTGTCAGCGCGGGTTTGTCGATGACGTTGGTCGCATCCAGACGGCCGCCAAGGCCGACCTCTAGCAGGGTGTAATCCGCAGGGGTGCGCGCAAAGGCGAGCATCGCGGCACAGGTCGTGATTTCAAAATAGGTGATCGTTTCGCCGCCGTTGGCCGCGTAGCATTCATCCAACACTTCAGTCAGATACGCCTCGTCAATCAGCGTGCCCGCGAGGCGAATTCGTTCGTGAAAACGCGCCAGATGCGGCGAGGTGTAGGCGTGCACCATCTTGCCAGCACCCTCTAGACCGGCGCGGATCATCGCTTGGGTCGAACCCTTGCCGTTGGTGCCTGCGATGTGGATCACCGGCGGCAGATCGTTCTGCGGATTGCCCAGCGCGTTCAGCAGACGAAACATCCGATCCAAGGTCAAATCGATGATCTTGGGGTGCAAGGCCATCATCCGATCCAGGATGGCGTCCGAATTTTTCGTGCTCATTTGGCGTCAGTCATCTGTTCAGACACATCGTCTGTGGCCTCGGGGTCAGGTGCGGGCAGATCGCCTTTGATTGCTGGGGTCATGCCCATCAGCATGCGCACAATCGTAATCAGTTCTTCGCGCATGTCGGTGCGTTTGATGACGCGGTCCAGCATGCCGTGATCCAGCAAATATTCCGCGCGCTGGAACCCTTCGGGCAGTTGTTCGCGGATGGTTTGTTCGATCACGCGCGGGCCTGCAAAACAGATCAGTGCGTTTGGTTCGGCGATGTGCACGTCGCCCAGCATCGCGTAGGACGCGGTCACGCCGCCTGTGGTCGGATGCGTCAGAACCACGATGTAGGGCAGCCCGGCTTCTTTCAGCATTTGCACAGCCACGGTCGTGCGCGGCATCTGCATCAAGGACAAAATCCCTTCTTGCATGCGCGCGCCACCAGCAGCGGAAAACAGCACCAGCGGGCGTTTTTGTTTCACGGCCTCGGTGGCAGCCGCGATGATCGCGTTGCCCACGTACATGCCCATGGACCCGCCCATAAACGAGAAATCCTGCGCTGCGGCAACAATCGGTGTGCGACCGATATCGCCAACCGCAACCAACATGGCGTCTTTTTCGCCCGTGGTTTTCTGCGCAAGCTTCATCCGGTCGGGATATTTTTTCTGATCCCGAAACGTCAGCGGATCAGCGATGGGTTCAGGCACGTCGATCTCGGCAAAAACACCTCCGTCAAACAGGGCGGTGAACCGGTCACGCGGGGTGATCGCCATGTGATGCCCACAGCTGGTGCAGACATTCAGGTTGTCCGACACTTCGCGGTGAAACAGCATGGTTCCGCATTCACTACATTTCGTCCACAGATTATCCGGCGTTTCGCGACGCGAGAAAATCGAGTTGATCCGGGGCCGGACGTAGTTGGAAATCCAGTTCATGGTGTCGTTCCCTATGGGCTGTGTTGTCTTTCAAATAGTCTGGGCGATGGGCAAATGCAATCAAGCCCTGATCGCCAGACGCGCGGCAAGCCAACTGATACAGATCAGCGCAAAGTCGACAGGCAGCCACGCGCGCATCAGTTCGACGTCTTGTAGGCCAAAGGGCAGCAAGAACAACGCGGCTCCGTCCAGCGATTCTGGAATGGACACAATCAACAGCGCCGAGACGTTGTTGACGAAATGCACCGCCATCGCTGGCCCCAAGCTGCCGGCACGTGCGGTCAAATCCGCCATCGCCAGCCCAAACACAAACGCCCAGATCACCAGAACATACGCGTTTTGACCAGCATTTGCGGGGTCGTAATGCCCGATCGCAAAGATCGCCGAGGGCACAACCATCCACACCAAAGGCGATTTAAAACGCGCGGCCAGCTGCTGCTGCATGTAGCCGCGAAACAGGATTTCTTCGGCGCTGGTCTGGATCAGGACCGCCAGCAGCGTCAGCGGCAAAATCACCACCCATTTGCCCAGCGGCAGGTTCGGAACCAGCGGTTCTCCGTAGCCCCAAGGCGGCAAAATAAAGACCACGAGCAGCAGCAATCCCATCATCGCACAGACCCGCAAAAACTGCGGAATGACCAAGCGGACTGGCCCGAATATCGTGCCAATGGGGCGGCGATGCAGCGTCAGAACCACCAAAAACACAGCGGTTGTGAACATCGCAAAGCCTGACAGCAGCACCACTACCGACGTCGCTGTGCTGCCAAAATCACCGTCCAGCGGGGCCACTGGCAGGCCAAGCATGGTTAACGTGCTGACGATCACCGTGTTGTAGAGCGCGAAAAGGAACAGTGCTATTCCGGTACCCAGAAACAGGCCAACGACCAGGCGCCACAGCTCCGAGTATTTTTTGGCCGGCCGTGTCAGATGCGTGTGCGCTTTGTACTCAAAATTCCACATCAGATGTCTTTCAAAGGTGGGGCGGGTGGACCCTGATCGACGGGCAAATCGACATCGGCATTGGCCAGCAATTCAGCCGCGTTTTGCAAATGCCCGCCGACGGTTTGCAGCAAGGTCAAAAGCGCTGAGTTGTCGTTTTCAATGACAGAGCGGAATTCCTCGGCACCGATCCGCAGGAATGTGGTTTCGGTTGTTGCGACCAAATCGACCTTGCGCTCTTCTTTCATGATGATCGCGAGATCGCCGATCAGACGCCCCGGTTCAACCGACGACACCGCGTATTTTTCGCCGTCATCATCCGCAAAAAACAGCTGGGCACCGCCTGCAACACACAAGTAAGCAGCGTCCGCCTTGTCGCCTTTGGCAAAGATCATCTGCCCCGGTTTTGCCGTGTACCACTGCGCTGCAAACGCCAGCAGGCGTTGGTTGCGGCTATCAAGCTTGGCAAAGGTGTCGGTCTGGGAAATCGCGCGCAATTTACTGCGCAGATCATCCGATCCGCCGTCCGGAACCAGATCGTTGTCTTGCATCTGGACACCATCGATCCGACCGTTTTTGATTTCGACGTACAGGTCGTATTCGCTGGGGTTTTCAAAGTTGTCTTCCATAAAGATCAACGTTGAATCCGGCAAAATGTCACGCAACGCGCTGCGCATTTTACGGCGGCTTTCGGCGTCGTGGCTGGCAATCGCTTTGTCCAGAACCAGAACGTCAGGTCGTTTGATCCCCGCCCGACTGAAGGCCGCACGTTCCTGAAAAACTGCCGGCAAATTGGCACCGCCCAATCCTGTGGGCAGGTCAAAAATCGTTTCCGCAACAAGGCGGCGTAGATCGTGCTGCGCCAAAACATCCGTGACGATGGCGCGCACGTCTTCGGTTTTGCTGCCCGCAAATGCAGAGATCCGACCGTACAGCGCGTTTTCCATCAAGGTGAGACGCGGCAGGTAATTTTCGGGCGCGACCGGCACGAACATATCTCTGGTGCGCGCGCGCAATCCCTCGGCGTTGGTGCGACGAATGTTGAGAATGTCTTGCTTAAAGCTATCTGGAAAGGCGGGCCCGATCTGTTCGGCGGTAAAGGCAAATGGCACCGTCAACAGCAGCGAAAATTCGTCTTCGCTGAGCGCACCATCGCCGTGTTCGCGCCTGCGCGTCGCGATGTCGACCAACCGTTCGTACAGGTCTTCTTCGATCCCGAGTGCCATGAACAGCGGGTGATTGGTGCCGTCCATCCCAAAGGTTTGGTGCAGCGTTTCGATGACTGTTTGCGAAATCGCGATGCCTTGTTCGGCCAGCCCCTGATCAAGGATCATCGCCAGAAAGTTCTTTTCTGCGGCCAATCGTTCCTGACTGATTTCAGCCAAAGGCGACGCGAACAGCAGGTTGCCACCCAGCGGCACCGCCGGATTGAATGTTTCAGGATCAAACCGGAACACCACGTCATTTAACCCGGCCGCGACAATGCGTTTGTGCACCTCATCACGCAGCCCGACCACGGCACGGGCAAGCTGTGGATGCAGCTTTGCATCGATGCGCGCGCCCAACATACGTTGGAACATGAATTCGTCGATGCCCATCGCGGTGACCAGTTCAAACCACCATTTGCGGATGGCCACGGCGTCTGACAAATCAGCCAGCGCAGGATCAAGCCAATCGGCGCGCAGGCTGTCGGGGCTGTTGCCTGAGCGTTCAGATTCATTGGTGAAACGGTCGCGTTTGTCAGGGTCCCAGACGATCGTTTTGGGCGAGGTCATCAGCGGCATCATCAGGTTGCTGCCCAGCGTGCCGTCAAACAAATAGGGCCGCGAATGGGCGTATCCGATGCGCGCAGCAATCACCGCTTGATGCAGGCCGGACAAGTCGTGATCTGCAATCCGCACGGTGCCGCGCGTCGGGTTCACTTCACGCGTTAGCAGCTCTGCCAGAGCGGTCCGTTCGGTTTGGTTGGTCACTTTGATCGCCACGCGCGTGCCATGCGGGATCGACAGGTTGATGTCCTCAAGCAGCGTGTTTCCGGACGCTGTGCGCAGGGTCACGTGATCCAGTTCAACCGCGCCGCGCAGGTGTGGGATGTCGGCAGGCGCGCCCACGAATAGTTCTTCGGCCACCATGCCTTTGGGTTGGAACCGCTCTGTCACGATGTCCCAACGCAGGGACATATCCTGCACCTGATTGTAGTAGGTCAGCAGTTCTTTCCACGGGCTAGACAGGTCTTTGTATGCCGCCAGTGCTGCCACCAGCGCACCAAAGGTAATGTCGCCACGAATGGCCAGATAGCCACCAACGAGGTAGAAAAAGAACGGGGTCAGCTGGGTGATGAAGTTGTTGAGAAACTTCATGAAAAACTTTTTGTTGTAGATTTTGTAGCGGATTTCAAACAGCCGCCCCAAGCGATCGGTGAACACAGCCAAGCGATACCGCAGCCCGCCATTGGTGCGCAGATCGGTGATGCCCGCGGCGGTTTCGCCGATCTCTGCGGCCAGGCCACGCACCTCTTTGATGCGATCCTTGTTCAGCAGATTGATTTGGCGTTGCAGCACCGGAATGATGTAGGCCTGCAGCGGGATTAGCGCGATCCCAGCCAATCCAAACCACACCGATTGCAGGAACAAAAAGATCACGATGATCAGCATTTGACCCAGCTGGAACACGGGCTGCGCGACCGCATCGCCCATCAGGCCACCCATCGGTTCGGCCTCGGATGTGACCATCGCGACCAGTTCGCCTTGCGATGTGGCTTGGAAATAGCTGCGCGGAAACCGCATCATCCGTTCGATCAACCCAAAGCGAAAACGGCGCAGAAGACGTTCGGCCACCACACCCTTCATCGTGTTCAGGCGCATCTTGATCAGCCCGTGCACCAGCACTGATCCGAGATACCCAAAGCACAACGCCAGCAAAAACTGGGTTTGGCTAAAGCTGTTGCCCCAGACCATAATCGTATCGCTGGTGGCACCGATGGCGTCGTTGATGATCCGCTTTGGCAACTCAAGCGTGACGTACAAAAGCGGGAAGGAAATCAGCGTGACCGCCAGCAACATCAATTGCTCGCGTTTCGAATATTTCCAGATGAAGGAAAAGAGGGTCGGTTCCATGGGTGCAATCCAGTGCAGGGACACGCCGAAATAGACCTGCCGTGAGTGTCGAAATTAGTCACACCGCCGTTACAATACAAGTTCTATACGCCTGCAAAAACCGCTGGCCTTTGATCCGTTCTTGCAGGCACGCGCGCGCTTGGGTATGCCAAACCAAATGTTTCGCCAGAGTTTCGAAGGGGAGAGAACCGATGTCTCAGGGTAAGTTCGACAAATCCAAATTGCCAAGCCGTCATGTAACCGAAGGGCCCGCACGCGCGCCGCACCGGTCGTATTACTACGCGATGAACATGACAGAAGAGCAAATTCACCAGCCATTGGTCGGCGTTGCCACCTGCTGGAACGAAGCTGCCCCCTGTAACATTGCCCTGAACCGTCAGGCGCAATCGGTCAAAGTTGGCGTGGCCGGTGCCCAAGGCACGCCGCGCGAATTCACCACAATCACCGTCACCGATGGCATCGCGATGGGCCATGAGGGCATGCGCTCATCCTTGGCATCGCGCGAGGCGATTGCCGACACGGTCGAGCTGACAATGCGCGGCCACTGCTACGACGCGCTGGTTGGCCTCGCGGGTTGCGACAAATCCTTACCCGGCATGATGATGGCGATGATCCGTCTGAACGTGCCGTCCGTGTTTCTATACGGCGGGTCGATCCTGCCGGGTCGTGCGCCAAAAGGTGCTGACGTGCCTGCCGATTTCGCTGATCGCGATTTGACGGTTCAGGATATGTTCGAGGCCGTTGGCAACTATCAAAACGGCACGATGTCCGAGGCCGCGCTAGAAGTTCTGGAACGTGTGGCCTGCCCGACCGCTGGTGCCTGTGGCGGTCAGTTCACCGCCAACACAATGGCCTGTGTGTCCGAGGCGATTGGCCTTGCGCTGCCGAATTCATCCGGTGCTCCGGCGCCCTACGAATCCCGCGACGAATACGCCCAAGCATCGGGTGCCGCGGTCATGAACCTGATCGAGAAAAACATCCGCGCCCGTGATATCGTCACACGCCAATCGCTGGAAAATGCAGCCCGCATCGTGGCCTGCACAGGCGGGTCTACAAACGGTGGCCTCCACTTGCCTGCAATGGCGCACGAGGCTGGCATCGATTTCTTCCTTGATGACGTCTGCGAGATTTTCCGCGACACGCCGTATTTCGTCGACATGAAACCGGGTGGCCAATACGTCGCCAAGGATTTGTACGAGGCTGGCGGCGTTCCCGTCGTGATGAACGAGCTGCGCAAAGCCGGTCTGATCCACGAAGATTGCATGACAGTCACCGGCTATTCCATGGGCGAAGAGTTGGACAAAATCACCCGTCAGGCAGACGGCAAAGTTATCCACTCGGTTGCAGAACCCCTGACAAAAACCGGCGGCGTTGTGGGTCTAAAGGGCAACATCGCCCCCGAGGGCGCAATTGTAAAAGTTGCGGGCATCGAGCCACAGCACCAGATTTTCACAGGCCCGGCGCGGGTTTTTGAATGCGAACAGGACGCCTTCCAAGCCGTCCAAGACCGCACCTACGAAGAGGGCGACGTGTTTGTCATCCGCAACGAAGGCCCCGCAGGCGGCCCGGGAATGCGCGAAATGTTGGCGACCACAGCGGCCCTGTCCGGCCAAGGCATGGGCAAGAAAGTCGCGCTGATTACTGACGGTCGTTTTAGCGGCGCGACACGCGGTTTCTGCGTGGGTCACGTGGGTCCAGAGGCGGCACACGGCGGACCGATTGCACTGCTGAACACCGGCGACGTCATCACCATCAACGCCATCGAAGGGACGATCAACGTCGCCCTGACGGATGACGAATTGGCGGAACGCAAAGCGGCGTGGCCCGGCATGCGCGAGACGATCTACGGCGCAGGCGCGCTCTGGAAATACGCGCAGCTGGTTGGCGGCGCTTACAAAGGGGCGGTAACCCACCCCGGTGCCCGCGACGAGCGTCATGAATACTGGGATCTGTAGGGCTGCCTGCCTTGGGCTGATGGCGGCAACGCTGTCGGCCTGTACCGAAGGCACCGAGCTAGGTTTTTTGCAAACAAAGCAAGGCGCTAGTACGTCTGGGCCGGCACCTTTGACCCAAGCACAGATGATGCGCGGGGCCGTGACTTTGGTGCCGCCGTCGGGCTATTGCATCGATCCGCGCAGCCTCAAGCAGAACTTTGCGCTGCTGGCGCGCTGTGACACGTTGGGCGGCAAAAACGGAGCCCTTGATGCGCCTTTGGGCGTGATGACGGTCAGCTTGGCCGCATCGACCGGCCCCGCGTTGTCTTTGTCATCCGTGGCACAGGCCGCAGATGCCACAAGCCTTGGTGAACGGTTCGACGTCAAGGGCGTGGAACTGGCCCGCGCAACGGCAACCAGCCCCACAGGTGAGCTGTCAAAAAACCACTGGCGCGCGGTGACCCAAATCAACCGCACCGACCTAAGCATCGCACTGTTTGCACCAACCCAAAGCCCCGCCTTGGGCAAGGAGGGCCGCAGCATGATCCGCAGCATGATCAACGCCACCCAAAGCGCATCTGTGGCCACATCTGTTGCCACGGGAATACCGCCCAAAGCCACAAATCCAAAAAAAGGATTGGCTGCCACACTTACGGGTTTATTTGATTGAAACCTTTTCAGTAGATTATATCCAAACAGGAAACAGTACACTCAGGGATTATGGCGGAAAAATCACTCAACATATTGGACAAGCTGTCGCATCGTCGGGAAATGCGCCGTTGGGCGCGCGCGGCGCGTAATGCGGCCAAGGCAAACCTAGCAAGGTTGCGTCAAAACCGGTCAGCGGCACGGCTGCTGCGCACCCATCTGGATCGCCTGATCCACCGCGCGGATGAACGCCTGGCGTTGCCTATAATCGGGTCGACCAGTTTTTCACGCCCCCACAATGTGGACTGGGCATGGCGCCCGGAATTGTGGCGCGGCCCCCTGCCTACGCCGGGCATGTCGTCAGTGCAAACCAAGTCGATGCTGGGCGAAGAAGTCACGCTATTTCATGACTGTAACCTGTCTGAACTGACCCTGCGCCAGTTGCGAAACCTGCGTGAAGCAGACCTTGCACCCTACGGTTTGCGCATGGATGTTTTCAAATTTGACGGCTCGTTTTTGTCGCTGGTTATCGACCTGCCGACGGATGCGACAAACGCGCTAAAACGCACGCATTTGCTGCGGATGAACTGCATCGTCGAGATGGAAAAACCGCTCGAAATTTTTGCCCGTCTGAACATTCGTCACGGGCCGAACACCGAACAAATCGTGCGCGAGCTGCACTTGCACGAAGAAGATATTATGGTCGAATTCGACCTCGCCTATTCCAACCTGAACGAAAAACGGGTGGAACGGGCGTGGATCGATTTGATCTTTGAGGGGCCGGAAATGAACCAGGTGATCCTGCGGGATCTGACGTTCTCACGTCGCCCCCGTGCCGCCCTTTGACCCCCCGCTGTAGGAGAAAAACATGACCACATTGACTCTGACAGCCACCCGTATGCGCCGCGGCGTTTGGGAAGGCGTGATAACAAATTCCGAAGCTGGTGTGCCGCAAATCAAGGTCACGCATCTGGACAAACCAGTGCCCGATTTTGACCTGACTGAAAACGATGGTGCCTGGGTTCTAAAGGTGCCAATTCCGGCTGAAGCGATTGCTGACGGGGTGCAAACTTTTGTCATTACCGACCAGATTAGCAGCGAGCGTTTGGGCTATTTTACCCTGATCGCAGGCGAGGCATTGGGCGACGATATGCGCGTCGAAGTCGAGCTGCTGCGCGCCGAATTGGACATGCTGAAACGCGCCTTCCGTCGCCATTGCTTCGAGACATCCTGAGCGGGTCAAACACCCAACGGGCGCTGCGTTAACCGCGATTCTAGCGGGCTGTGAGCGGTGTTTGGATCAGATAACTGCGCAGTTATCCCCGAATTCTATGCAGTTTGACCTGCGTGATTTTCCCCTAAAACCATGTGAATTTGTAAAACTGTACAGATTTCACCGGAAACTGTGCAGTTTCGCCGAACACTTAACAAACCCTTGGCAAAAGGGTTAATCCGCGTGAATTTGGCACAGAAAAACCCCCACATGTTTCCATGCGAGGGTCTGTTTTGGCTATAAGTCAGATCAGTTTTTCGGACTTAGTTTTTTGGACCAAGCGCGCTCAGACCTTTGAGGATGTCGATGGCGTAGGCCAGTTGATAATCGTCCTCGCGCAGCGACGCGGCGGTCTCGGCCTTTTCGCGATCCGCTTCGATCTGTTCGATCTCGTCGTCGGTCAGGCTGTCGTTGTTCAGGCTGCCGCGCAACGATGCTTCGGTGCGTGCTGGACGCGCCTCGTCATCCTCGGCTTCGGCCGTGCGGCGCGGTTGTTCGACGATGATGTCGGGCGACACACCCAGCGACTGGATCGAACGACCCGACGGCGTGTAGTAGCGTGCCGTGGTCAAGCGCATCGCGCCTTCGCCGCGCAGCGGCATGATGGTTTGAACCGATCCTTTGCCAAAGCTTTTGGTGCCGATGACGATGGCGCGACGGTGATCTTGGAGCGCGCCCGCAACGATTTCAGACGCCGACGCAGAGCCGCCGTTGATCAAAACCACAACCGGTTTGCCCATGGCCAGATCACCCGGTGTTGCGTTGAAACGATCGCCTTCCTCTGGGTTGCGCCCACGGGTCGAGACGATTTCGCCTTTTTCCAGGAACGCATCCGACACGCGGATCGCTTGGGTCAACAAGCCGCCCGGGTTGTTACGCAGATCGATGACAAAGCCGTTGACCGCGTCCATGCCGCCCAGCTCTTCGACTTTTTCGGCCAACTGTTCGGTCAGGTTCGGTGTGGTTTTGTCGTTGAACGTGGTGACGCGCAAAACCACGGTTTCGCCTTCGGTGCGCGAACGGACCGCTTGCAATTCGATGGTCGCGCGAATGAGCGACACGTCAAACGGTTCGCTTTCGCCTTCGCGCACAACGGTGATGATGATTTCGGCGCCAACAGGGCCACGCATTTTGCCAACCGCTTCGTCCAGCGTCAGGCCCAGCAGGCTTTCGCCGTCAACGTGCGTGATAAAATCGCCCGCTTGCATGCCCGCCTCATCAGCAGGGGTGCCATCCATGGGCGAGACAACTTTGACGAACCCTTCTTCTTGGGTCACCTCGATGCCAAGACCGCCGAATTCACCGCGCGTTTGCACACGCATCGATGCGGCATCGTCGGGCGACAGGTAGCTAGAGTGCGGATCAAGCGAGGTCAGCATGCCGTCAATCGCGGCTTCGATCAGATCGCTGGTGTCGACTTCTTCGACGTACTGACTGCGGATGCGTTCAAAAATATCGCCGAACAGGTCGAGCTGTTCATAAACGCCGGCGTCTTTTTTGGTTTCCTGAGCAAGCAGCGGGCCTGCGATTTGCGTCGTCGCCAATACACCTGCCAAAGTGCCACCTACTGCGGCCATCACGAACTTCTTCACTGTCTATCCATCCTTGTCAGTCCGGAACCACGATGCGGGGTCCTGAGGAACATTTTGTTGTCTTACTTCTATATAGAGCGTTTCCGTTCGCCCATTGCCAGCCCCATCACCATCTGTTGATGCGGAAGTCGCGTTGTTTTCGGCACTTAGCCCGCCCATCAAACCCAAAGGCGTGCCTTCGGCGATGACCTGCCCTGCCTCCCCATAGGTAACGTCGAGGCCTGCAAAGACAAATAACGTGTCCGATTGCGGTTCTAGAATCACGACGTTGCCGTAATCCAGCAGGGGGCCAAGGTAGCGGATTGTGGCGGCTGTGGGCGTTGTGACCAGCGCGCCTGCACGGGTGGCTATGATCATGCCGGGGCGTTTGATGCCTGCGGCGTCTGCCTCGTTTGCGGCGCGCAGAACGATGCCTTGGACCGGCAAAACCAGCCCGCCGATACGGTCATCAGGGGGCGGCAGATCAACACCTTGATCATCAAGCGTGATTTCGGACAGCCCACTGGCAAAGCCCGTCAGTGTTTCGGTCGAGGAAATCAGGATGGCGGTGCGCACCGGATCTTCGGTGAACCGCTTGGGTAAATCGGTGCGTTCGGCCATTGCGCGGTTCAGCGACACACGGGCGCGTTGCACATCCGACAGCCCGATTTGCAGCTGGTCAGCGGCGTCCTGTTGCAGAGAGCGCAGGATTTGCACCTCTTGCAGGTCTTTGCGCAACAGCCCGGCTTTTGCGTTCAGGGCTGGCGTCAATTCGGCCAGCAGCATGCCGGCGCGCGCGGTGCCGGTCGGCCCTTGGGGGTGGAAAAATGCGGTGGGCGACGGGTTCGCACCAACCGATTGCAGCACGCCGAGGAATTGCGCGATTTCACCGTCCGAGGCTTGCAACTTGCGGCTCAGTTGTTCTTCGCGCAGGACCACGCGGCGCAGGCCATCGCGCATCGCCGTCAGCCCCGCCTCGTAGGCGCGCACAGTTTCCGACAGTGCCTTGACGCGGTTGCGCGCACCTTCGGCTTTTTCCAGTTTGGCCGAGGCATCAGCAAGCTGCGTTGCCGCAGCGCGCGCTTGGGTTGCCACGTCTTGGGCCGCCGCGGGAACTGCCAGCGTGATGGCAAGCGTTATGGCAGCAAAAACCCTCATGCGATCAGGTTCTTTCCGGTCATTTCCGGCGGCGTTTCAAGCCCCATCAGATGCAACAACGTCGGGGCAAGATCCGCCAATCGCCCGGCGTTTAACGTGGCCCCATCCGGTCCGCCGATCAGCGCGACGGGCACCGGGTTCAGCGTGTGCGCCGTGTGTGGCCCGCCGGTTTCCGGGTCGATCATCATCTCGCAATTGCCGTGATCTGCGGTGACGATCATCGCGCCACCTGCCGCATCAAGGGCTTGCAGCACGCGGCCCAAACCGGCGTCAACGGCCTCGCAGGCCGCAATGCCCGCATCCAGATCGCCGGTGTGCCCAACCATGTCAGGATTGGCGTAGTTGGTTACGATCAAATCGTAGCCCTTTTCGATGGCCGCAACGAATTGATCTGTGACTTCGGGGCACGACATTTCGGGCTGCAAATCGTAGGTCGCAACCCTTGGGGACAGCGGCATAAAGCGGTCCTCGGCGGGGGCTGGTGCCTCGACGCCGCCATTCAGGAAAAATGTCACGTGGGGGTATTTTTCAGTCTCTGCAAGGCGGAATTGGGTCTTTCCGTGTGCCGCAACCCAGGCCCCAAGCGTGTTGGAAATGTCGGCCTTTGGGTAGGCGGCGGTCATGAAACCGTCGTGGGTTTTCGAATAGTCCACCATGCCAAGGACAGCTGCGAAACGGGGGCGGCCAGTGACATCAAAAGCGTCGAAATCAGGATCGCCAATGGCCGACATCAATTCGCGCGCGCGGTCGGCCCTGAAGTTCAGGCAAAAGACGCCGTCGCCGTCTTTCATGCCGCCGTAACCTTCGACCACAAAGGGGTCGATGAATTCGTCCGTTTGGTCCAGATCGTAGCAGGTCGCGATGCCGTCTTGGGCGTCTAGCAACACATCGCCGTCCGCCAAAACCATGGTGCGCCACGCCTTTTCGACACGGTCCCAGCGGTTGTCGCGATCCATTGCGAAATAGCGCCCGCTGACTGTTGCGACAAGCGCCCCGGAAGGTTTGGAGCGCTCGACGATCTGAATGTCGCTGGACGCTTGGGTCGGGGCCACATCGCGCCCGTCGGTGATCACGTGGATCGCGACAGGGACGCCCTGTTCTGTCAGCAATTTGGCGGCCGCAAACATGTGATCTTGGTGCGCGTGCACCCCGCCTTTGGAGGTCAGGCCGATCAGATGCGCCGTGCCGTTTTCTGCTTTTACCTTGCCAGCAAAATCCAAAATCGCGGCGTTGTCGAAAAAGCTACCGTCTTCGATTGCCAGATCGATTTGGCCCAGATCCATCGCCACCACACGGCCCGCGCCAATGTTGGTGTGCCCGACTTCAGAGTTGCCCATTTGCCCCGACGGCAGGCCCACGTCGGGCCCGTGGGTGATCAACGTCGCGTTCGGACAGCTGCCCAAAATGCGGTCCATGTTGGGTGTGTTTGCAAGCGCCGGCGCGTTGCCGGTGCGCACATCAGACAGACCCCAGCCATCAAGGATGCAAAGAACAACGGGTTTCGGGGTGGGCATAACTGCGTGCGCCTTTGGATTTGTTTTGCGGGTCTTTTATCTGGTCTGGTGGTTGGGGTGAAGGGCTTAGAATTTGGTGGCTTTTTCTTGCCGTTTGGGCGGCGGTGTCAGCAGGTGGCGCAGCAGCGCAACGGGGTGGGATTTTAGGGTTAACCGCATGGCCACGTAATCCTCGACCACGTGTTCGCCCATGGTCATTTCGGGCAGCAGGGCTGTGGGTTCGTCCACGACTTCGCCGTCGATGTCATTGGCAAATAGCGGTAAAATTGGCCCCGGGGACAGGGCTTTTGCCTCCCAGAGGGCCTCGCGCCGGTTGAGGTTGAGGGCTGCGAACACGTCCGCTTCGGCCAGGCGTTCGACGACGTTGGGGGCGACACCTGCGCGCCGCCACACATCGCGCAAATGTTGATAGCCGTTGCCGCGGGACGCTGTGATCCACGACGAATCTTCCTCGGATAGGCCTTTGATCTGGCGAAACCCAAGGCGCAGCGCCAAGCCGCCAAGCCCGTCGGGTTCCATCGCGTTGTCCCAAAAGCTGTTGTTGATGCAGATCGGGCGCACGTCGACGTGGTGTTCGCGGGCGTCGCGCACGATTTGCGCGGGCGCGTAAAACCCCATCGGTTGGCTGTTCAGCAGCGCACAGGCAAAGATGCCGGGGTGGTGGCATTTGATCCACGAGCTTGCGTAAACCAGCAGCGCAAACGAGGCCGCGTGGCTTTCGGGAAAACCGTAGCTGCCAAACCCTTCGATCTGGGAAAAGCAGCGTTCCGCAAAGTCGGAATCGTAGCCGTTGCGCTGCATCCCCCGCAGGAACAGCGCGCGAAATTCACTGACGTTGCCGTGTTTTTTGAACGTCGCAAGCGAACGTCTAAGCCGGTCTGCCTGTTCCGGCGTGAACCCGGCACCGACGATCGCAATCTGCATCGCTTGTTCCTGAAACAGCGGCACACCCAGCGTTTTGCCAAGCACTTTGCCCAGCGCATCGGAGGGAAAGCTGACCTCTTCTTCGCCGTTCCTGCGCCGGATGTAGGGGTGCACCATGTCGCCCTGAATAGGGCCGGGCCGAATGATCGCCACCTCGATCACCAGATCGTAAAACGTGCGCGGGCGCATGCGCGGCAAAAAGTTCATTTGCGCCCGGGATTCGACCTGAAACACACCCACGCTATCGGCGCGACACAGCATGTCGTAGACCACCGGATCTTCGGCGGGCAGCGTCGCCAGCGTGTAATCCAGCCGGTGGTGCATCTGCATCAAATCGAACGCTTTGCGGATGCAAGTCAGCATGCCGAGCGACAAAACATCGACCTTGAGAATGCCCAGCGTGTCGATGTCATCCTTGTCCCAGCAGATCACGGTGCGCCCTTCCATCGTGGCATTTTCGATGGGAACAAGTTCGTCGAGCCGCCCTTCGGTGATGATAAATCCGCCGACATGTTGGGACAGGTGGCGGGGAAAACCTTCGATTTCATGCACCAGTTCCAGCGTCTGGCGCAGGCGTTTTTCATTGGCATCAAGGCCGATTTCCGCAAGGCGCGCGGCCTCGATCCCTTTGGTGGAAAAGAACCCCCACAGCTGTGATGACATGGCGGAAATCGTGTCTTCGGACAGACCCATGGCACGGCCGACTTCGCGGATGGCGCGTTTGCCCCGATAGTGGACGACGGTGGCGCATAGGCCGGCGCGGTGACGCCCGTAGGTTTCGTAGATGTGTTGGATGACTTCTTCGCGCCGCTCGTGTTCGAAATCAACGTCGATGTCAGGGGGT
Organism: Ascidiaceihabitans sp.; assembly: GCA_029251465.1. Lineage (GTDB taxonomy): Bacteria > Pseudomonadota > Alphaproteobacteria > Rhodobacterales > Rhodobacteraceae > Ascidiaceihabitans. The sequence continues at coordinate 76,060 of JAQXDI010000007.1, read as the reverse complement.
TCGTCGCGGGCCTCGGAGACGAAACGTTCGAACACCATGGTGCCGATTTCGGGGGAAACAGACGTGACGCCAAGGCAGTAGCACACGACGGAGTTGGCCGCCGATCCGCGCCCTTGGCACAGGATATTGCGCGAGCGGGCAAAGGCCACGATGTCGCGCACAGTGAGGAAATAGGGTTCGTAGGCCAGCTTGCCGATCAGGGTCAGCTCGTGCTCAAGCAGCGTGCGGACGTGGGCAGATGCGCCCGCAGGATAGCGCCAATCGAGCCCCTCGTACGCCAAACGACGAAGGCGCGCGGTGGGGATTTCGCCCGCAGCCGCTTCGGACGGGTATTCGTAGCGCAACTGATCCAAGGAGAACGACAGCGATTGGGCGAGGGTGTGGCTGCGTGCGATGGCAGGTTCAAATCCTGCAAAGATACGTTGCATTTCAGGCGCGCTGCGCATGCGACGTTCACCGTTGACCATGGCCCCCCGCCCCAGATCATCCACCCGCGTGCTGGTGCGAATAGCCGTCATCACGTCCGCCAGTTTACGCCGCGCACCGTGATGCATGCGCGGGGCAGCGCTGGCCAATGTGGGCAACCCCAACGCGTCGGCCTGAGCCTGCAATCGCGCAAATCGCTGACCGTCGCGCCCGTCATACTGCGGCGCCATAAGCACATGCATCCGCCCCGAAAACCGACGCATCAACCGTTTCGCGGCACGCTGCCATGCCCCTGCGTCGCCCGCCTGTGTTTGCGCGTATGGCCACAGGACCAATTGCAACCCATCGCTAAATTCCTCGAGATCGCTGAGCGCCAAATCACAGCTGCCTTTGTCCGCCGCCAATCGGCCCTTGGACAGGATCCGGCACAGGTTTCCCCATCCAGTTCGATCTATCGGCAACACCGTCACGGGCGGCGCATCCTGAAACACCAGCCGGGCCGCCGGGATCAAACGCGGCGTCGCCTTTAGGCCAATCCCCTCGATGGGGGCCGCAAACGCCTCAGGACAAGGCGGCCCGATCAACCCATAGCTCGCATCCCAATCCCGCCGTTCTTGTACCTGCCGCTTGATCTTGCGCGCCTGCGTATGCGCCCGCACAATGCCCGCCACCGAATTGTCATCGGCGATCGCAATGCCCTCCATCCCCAGCAAAGCGGCACGCGTCATGAATTCCTCGGGGTGCGACGCCCCGGTGAGAAAGGTGAAATTCGACATGATCGACAGTTCGGTGAACATGGGCACAATCAATTAGGGGATTCGCAATGTTCCCATTTTGTTCTGATTCTAAATACTCGTCAATGCGCAGCATTCGGGTTGCCGGAACGTCAACAATTTTGAAATGATGCACCCAACAAGGAGACCGCACATGCCAACATTCACCGCCATGCCCACCGACATCGTCACCGCCTATCGAAACGGCGCAAAAGACGCCCACGGCAACCCGCCTGAGCGGCACGTTTCGAACGGCGCAGGCAATCCGTGCCGGCACTGTCTGAAGGATATCCCCGAAGGGGCAGAGATGCTTATTCTGGCGCACAAACCATTCGAGGGCACGCATCCCTATGCCGAAGTCGGGCCGCTGTTTTTATGCGCTGATGCCTGCGCGCAAGGTGGCGGGCAGGCGTTGCCGGACATCCTGACCACCTCGCCCGATTACCTGCTGAAAGGCTACAGCGCGGACGACAGGATCGTTTATGGCACCGGCGCGATTGTCCGTCCGTCCGACATGTCCGTCTATCTGCAAACCACCTTTGAAAATCCGCAGATCGCCTATGTGCACGCCCGCTCTGCTCGGAACAATTGCTATCAATTGCGTATTGATCGCGACGCCTAGGGGTGGCACTACAGGCGCACGACTTTCGCCATTTCTAAGGACGCGCCCATGACCCTGCCAGCACCAGAGACAAAAATCGTGGACAAGCATCGCATCGCTTGTGATGGCGGCGTTGGTGGACACCCGCGCGTCTGGCTGCAAATCGACGCCAACCAAGGCTGGGTCGAATGCCCGTACTGCGATTGCAAATATGTGCACTCGGATTTTGCCGACAGCGTCGAGCCCTAAAACATGAAGCGCCTTGGCCCCATTTTGCTGGGGGCAGTCATCGCGCTTTACATGCTGTTTGTGACCTTGGGCGCGATGATGCCCGGCCAGACTGCGCAGCTGGATCAGACCCCTAAGACCACCACTGTTTTACTGGCAGGTGGGGTCATCCACTACGATTTCTTGCTGCCTTTGAATGACGTAACCCGTGCGCGGCTGAGTTGGTTGGGCAACGCAGGTGTTGCGCTGGATCACCCTGAGGCCAGGTGGTTGGTTGTGGGCTGGGGCGCGCGTGATTTTTACACCACCGTCGGCAGTTACACCGACCTGCGAGCGCGTACAATTTGGCGCGGGCTAACGGGTGACACATCAGTCATGCGGATTGATTTAGCAGGCGCGCTGAGCAATCAAAGCGATCATCTGCCCGTGATGCTAAGTGGCGCGCAGTACGGTGCCCTTTTGGATCAAATCGAAGCCAGATTTGCCCAAGCGGACAACACACAGCCGCTTGAAATTGATGGGTTATCTGGCACCGATGTGTTTTTTCCTGCCCGCGGTCAGTTCAATTTCATGACCACCTGCAATGTCTGGATCGGTCAAACTTTGCGCGCCGCGGGCGTCCGTTTCGGGATTTGGACGCCACTGCCGATCTCGGTCAGCCTGTCACATAATGTCTTTCAGCGGCCCGAAAACCAAAAGCCGTGATTGCGGCGGCGTCGCGGATGCGAGATAGTTGGCACTGCATAGATTAGCGGCGGGGCAAGCGACATGACCACAACCACATTTGGCAAAGGGTGCCTCCTGCACCTGATCGACGGCTCTGCGTTCATCTTTCGCGCCTACCACGCGCTGCCGCCTTTGACGCGCAAATCTGACGGCGCACCCATCGGGGCAGTCGCCGGTTTTTGCAACATGCTGCAGCGCTACGTCGAGGGCAACACCGGCACCGATGCGCCCACCCACGTCGCGGTGATTTTCGACAAAGGCAGCCACACATTTCGCAACGATTTATACGACCAATACAAAGCCAACCGCGAGGCGATGCCCGAAGATTTGCGCCCGCAAATGCCGCTGACCCGCGATGCAACCCGCGCGTTCAACATCGCCTGCGAGGAAATCGAGGGGTTCGAGGCCGACGACATTATCGCCACTTTGGCCGTTCAAGCGCGCAATCTGGGTGGCCGCTGTACCATCATCAGCTCGGACAAGGATCTGATGCAACTGGTCGGTGACGGCGTTGAAATGTTCGACGCGATGAAAAACAAACGTATTGACCGCGACGGTGTGCACGAGAAATTTGGCGTTTATCCCGAACGGGTTGTCGACGTGCAGGCGCTGGCTGGCGATAGTGTCGATAACGTGCCCGGTGCCCCCGGAATTGGCGTGAAAACCGCCGCGTTGCTGATCAACGAATACGGGGATCTGGACGCATTGCTGGAACGCGCGGGCGAAATCAAGCAGCCCAAGCGCCGCGAAACTTTGATCAATCACGCCGATCAAATCCGCCTGTCGCGCACGCTTGTGCAGCTGGACGAAGGCATGGATTTGCCCTTTACCATCGACGAAATGGAGGCCCGCGAACCCGATCCAGACGTCCTGATGCCGTTTCTGGCAGAGATGGAATTTCGCACGCTGACCAAACGCATTGCCGATCAATTGGGGGTCAAAGCACCCGTGATCGAGGACAAATCGCCCGACGTGCCGGACGTCGAAACCGTGCCCTTTGATCAGGCGAAATACGAGCAAGTCAGCGACCTTGAGGGGCTGCAAAAATGGATCGACCTGATCTATGCGCGCGGCCATGTCGCCGTCGATACCGAGACAACTAGCCTGAACGAAATGACCGCCGATCTGGTTGGAATTTCGCTGTGTGTCGACGCGGGTCACGCCTGCTACATCCCGCTGATCCACAAAATCGCGGGCGGCGATGATCTGTTTTCTGACGACACGCTCGCGCCCGGGCAGATCGCGATTGAGGATGCTTTGCGCCTTTTGACCCCGATGCTTGAGGATGAAAGCATCCTGAAAATCGGGCAAAACATGAAATACGACACCAAGATTTTTGCCCAAATCGGCATCAACGTCGCGCCCATCGATGACACGATGCTGATGTCGTATGTGATGCACGGCGGGTTGCACAATCATGGCATGGATTCTTTGTCGGAACGCTATTTGGGCCACGTGCCGATCCCGATAAAACCCTTGTTAGGCTCTGGTAAATCGGCGCGCACGTTTGACGCGGTACCGCTGGAACAGGCGGTGCCCTACGCGGCTGCGGACGCCGATATCACCCTACGCCTGTGGCAGATGTTCAAACCGCAATTGCACGTATCAAAGGTCACGCGTGTCTACGAAACGCTCGAACGCCCGTTGGTCCCCGTGCTGGCGGGAATGGAGCGGTCCGGCATCAAAGTTGATCGTGATACGCTGTCGCGGATGTCCAATGCGTTTGCCCAAAAGATGGCAGGGCTAGAGGATGAAATCTATGAATTGGTCGGCCGCAAATTCAACGTCGGATCGCCCGCGCAAGTCGGAGAAATCCTGTTTGACGAGATGGGCCTCGAGGGTGGCAAAAAGGGCAAAACCGGAAAATATGCCACTGGCGCGGACGTTCTAGAGGACCTCGCGACCGAACATGTTTTGCCCGGTCGTGTGCTCGATTGGCGCCAATTGGCCAAACTGAAATCGACCTACACAGATGCGTTGCAAGACCACATTAACCCCGACACGGGTCGCGTTCACACGTCTTATTCTATCGCTGGTGCATCGACGGGACGGCTGGCCTCAACCGATCCAAACCTGCAAAATATCCCGATCCGTTCCGAAGAAGGTCGCCGCATTCGCGAGGCCTTTATCGCAGAGCCGGGCAAGACGCTGGTGGCGCTCGATTACTCACAAATTGAACTGCGCATCCTTGCCCACATCGCTGATATTCCTGCGCTAAAACAAGCATTTGCGGACGGTCACGACATTCACGCCATGACCGCGTCCGAGATGTTCGACGTGCCGCTGGATCAGATGACACCGGACATCAGACGCCAGGCAAAGGGGATCAACTTTGGCGTCATCTACGGCATTTCCGCCTTTGGTTTGGCGCGTAATTTGCGCATCCCGCGCGCCGAGGCTCAAGGGTTTATCGACCGCTATTTCGAACGCTTTCCCGGCATCCGAACCTACATGGACGACACCAAAGCGTTCGCCAAAGAGCACGGCTATGTGCAGACATTGTTCGGGCGCAAAATCCACACGCCAAACATCGCAGCCAAGGGGCCGCACGCCGGATTTGCCGCCCGCGCCGCAATCAACGCACCGATCCAAGGCACCGCCGCAGACGTGATTCGACGCGCCATGATCCGCATGCCCGACGCGATCGAAAACATCCCGGCCGCGATGCTGTTGCAGGTCCACGATGAACTGCTGTTCGAAGTCGACAACGCCGCCGTGGATGATCTGATCGGTGTCGCCCGCGAGGTCATGGAAAACGCGAACGATCCGGTGGTGAAATTGGAAGTGAAACTAACCGTCGACGCAGGCCAAGGCGCGAATTGGGCCGAGGCGCACTAGCCTAGCAGGTGTAATTCAACCCGAGACGCCCACCGTCGACGTAGATCGTTTCACCCGTGATGTATTTCGCCTTTTTGCTGGCCAGAAATGCGACGGCATCAGCGACGTCACGCGCCTCACCGATGGATTTTAGCGGCGTGCGCGACATGACCGTGGCCATGGCTGCGGGGTCCGCATTGACGCCTGCCAGCATCGCCGTGTCGATGGATCCGGGGCCAACCGCATTGACCCGGATGTTGTGCGGCGCAAGCGCGAGCGACGACGCCTTGGTCAGCTGCATTACGCCACCTTTGGACGCGCAATAAGCGGCGATTGATGGGATCGAAATCACCGCATTAACCGACGACATGTTCACAATTGCGCCCTCGATTTTGTTGGCAACCATGGCGCGCGCAGCGCGTTGAGTGGCAAGGAAAGTGCCCGTCAAATTGACGTCGATAACCTTGGTGAATTGTTCGGCCTCAATGGTCAGAAAATCGCCGGGCAGCGCAATTCCTGCATTGTTCACAAGGACTTCGACAAAGCCGTGATTGGTTTCAATCTCGTCGAACATCGCGGTGATTTGCGCCGGATCAGCCATGTCGCAGACCAGCCCAACCGTTCCATTGCCCAGTTTTTTTGCCGCCGCTTGCACGCCATCTGCGTTGATATCCGCCAAAATTATGCGTGCGCCATCAGCGGCGAGCGCCTCGGCGCAGGCGTATCCGATACCCTGTGCGCCGCCGGTAACAAGTGCGATTGGTTTAGTCATTTTGATGGTCCTTTGGTGAAATCTGGTGGTTCAAACGCTTGCACATTTGGCGGTGTTTCGGTGAATTTCGCAACGTCTACCATCGCGGAATGTGACGCGGGGCTTTGGGTCAACGACGAAGTGCGCGCGTCATGCGTCAGCACGTTCGGGTTGCCGTGCCGGTCGCGGGCTTGAGGGGCGTCGAAGTCGGGGTCATACCACGCGCCGGTCCACAAAAAGACGCAGCCTTTGCGAACCTCATCGGTGACTTTTGCTCCGGCAAGGCAACGTCCGCGGTCGTTGAAAACCTCAACGATCTGACCATTTTCAATGCCCCTTGCAGCGGCATCATCGGGATGAACAAGGATCGGTTCGCGCCCTTGAATTTTGTGCGAACGGCTGTAGTCACCATTGTCGAGTTGACTGTGCAGGCGCGTTTTCGGTTGCCCTGAAATCAAGAACAACGGATGCGTTTTCGCAGTCAAATCGCGCGGCGGAAACCATGTCGCGTGGCCCTTGCAATCGGGCAAATCGAACTTGGCGATGGTATCGCTGAACAGCTCGATCTTACCGCTTGGCGTCGGCAACGGGTTGGCCACGGGATCAGCGCGAAAATCGGCAAGAAAGATCTGGTTCGGAGCCGGATCGGGCAAGGACACGACGTCGCCTGCGATAAAATCGTCCCAATCTGGCAGCGTAATTTGCGCGCCTTTTGCGTGATCTTGCGTCACTTTCCAAATGTCACGCAGCCATGTGTCTTGGGATTTTCCTTTGGTGAAATCTGTGCCGCCCAGCCGTTTTTCCAGCGCTGCGTAGATGTCGAATTCGGCGCGCGCCTCGCCTGCGGGCGGGACCGCTTGGGGCATCGGGATCAGTGCGTTGTCGGATTTTCCCGCCCCGAAATCCAGCCGTTCCTGAGGGGCCGCCACAGGCAAAACGATGTCGGCGTGGCGCGCGGTTGCGGTCCAGTTGATCTCGTTCACGATCACAGTTTCAGGGGTCTGGAATGCGGCATGCAGACGGTTCAAATCTTGGTGGTGATGGAACGGATTTCCGCCCGCCCACCAGACCATACGCGCGTCTGGAAACTTGTGTTTTTCCCCGAGGTAATCGAACGGTTTTCCCGCGTTCAACAGCATCTCGGAAATCATCGCAACGGGGATGAAATCGGGCACCGGATTGTCACCTTGGGGCAGCGCACCCCACGGAAATGGCCGCTCCATATTGCCGATGTTTCCGTTGACACCGTAGCCAATAACGTAGCCGCCACCGGGCAGGCCGATCTGCCCCAGCATCGCGGCCAAGGTTACGATCATCCACAGAGGTTGTTCACCGAAATCAGTACGTTGCACACCGGCGGCAAGGCTGATCATCGTCCGTTTCATTGCCATTTTCCGGGCCAGATCACGGATGTCCTGGGCGGGAATATCTGTTTGAGCAGCAGCCCATTCAGCGTCTTTGATCTGCCCGTCGGTTTCGCCCATCAGATAGGATTTGAACCGATCAAACCCGACGGTGTAGCGATCTAAAAACGGCTGGTCATGCAGCCCGCCGTCTAGCAATGTATGCGCCAAGCCCATCATCAACGCCACGTCAGAACCGGGACGCGCAGGCACCCATTGCGCACCGTTTCGAAAGTCGGATCGCAGGGGGCTGACGTTCACGAATTCGACGCCGTTTTTCTGGCACGCATCGAGGTTTCCTTGCATCCTGTGGCGCGCAAAACCACCGTCGCTGACTTGGGTGTTTCGTTCAGCCATACCGCCGAACATCACCATCAGATCGGTGTGTTCCGCGATCACAGACCAGCGGGTCGCGGCGGCCACATGGGCGCGGTACGGGCCAACGATAAACGGCATCAAACCAAGGGCCGCGTTAAAGCTGTAGTTGCCTTCGGAGCGCACGAAACCGCCTTGCGTGTTCAGGAACCGTTTCAACTGGCTTTGTGCGTGGTGAAAACGGCCAGCGCTGGCCCAGCCGTAGGACCCTGCGAAGATCGAATTGTTGCCGTACGTGCCGCGCACACGGGTTATTTCGGCGGCGATATGATCGAGGGCCGTGTCCCAACTGACTTCGACAAAGCTGTCACGCCCACGCGGCGTAGTGCCGTTTTCAAGCCAACTTTTGCGGATTGCAGGGCGCAAAACCCGCGCCCGCCCATTCAGGCTGCTGGCGATATTATCGTTAATTTCCGACGGCGCGGGGTCATCGCCATGCGCTGTGACGCCGACCAATTTGTCGCCTTTGACGCGGACAATGCCCGGCCCCCAATGGCTGGATGTGAGGCGTGTGAAGCTGTCGCTCATCCAAGAATCCGATCCGTTTCAGACTGTTCCCAAGCATCGTGGCGGTTTTTTTGCTCATTGTCATCACGTGACATTGTGACCCTTGGAAACTGATCTGCCGCGTGCCACATTGTGCGCAACAGGAGGCTTCGTTATGACCAATCCTATCGTCGATCTGGACAAGAAACCGGACGTAAAAGCGTTCTTTGACCCGCAATCAAACACCATCAGTTACGTGGTCAAAGACCCCGACAGCAACGCCTGCGCGGTCATTGATGCGACGATGCAGTTTGACGTGGCGGCGGGTCGGCTCAGTTACGAAAGTGCGGATGAAATCATCGCCGACATCACGGCGCGTGGGCTGGATCTGGAATGGATTATCGAGACGCACGTGCATGCCGATCACCTGTCGGGTGCGCCCTATATCCAGCAAAAACTGGGGGGCAGAATCGGGATCGGGGAACATATCCAAGAGGTGCAGGACACCTTTGGCAAGATCTTTAACGAAGGCACTGAATTCCAGCGCGACGGGTCGCAGTTTGATGCCCTGTTCAAGGATGGCGACCGCTATAATGTCGGTTCTTTGCAATGCTTTGCGATGCACACCCCCGGTCATACGCCTGCCTGCATGGTGCATGTTATGGGTGACGCGGCCTTTGCTGGTGACACGTTGTTTATGCCCGATGGCGGGTCGGCGCGTGCCGATTTTCCGGGGGGTGACGCGGGGCAATTGTTCGACAGTATTTCACGCGTTCTAAGCCTGCCGGATGCGGTCAGGTTGTTCGTGTGTCACGACTATGGTCCGAACGGACGCGCGATCGCTTGGGAAACCACGATTGGCGATCAGAGGGCCGCGAACATCCACGTCGGTCACGGCGCCAGTCGCGAGGATTTCATCAAAATGCGTGAAACACGAGACAAGCAGCTAGCCGTGCCAAAACTGATCATCCCGTCGCTACAAGTGAACATGCGCGCCGGCGAGGTGCCCACGGATGAAAGCGGCAATATGCAGCTGAAAATTCCGGTGAACCGGCTTTAATCCAATTCTGCTGACGGGATAATTCCGAAAAACTGCCCGCCCGACCACACGCCGAACCAACCGTCGTGATGCACCCCGAGATCGACAAGGCGGTAAAAGCTTTTGCGATCAATCAACGCCTCTAGATCGGAACGGATCAGCACGTAGGGCGATGGTTCGCCCGTCTCGGGATCACACTCTACTCGAATGGGCAAATCAGGGCCGGCTTTGGCCATGTCGTCAACTTGGGTGGTAAAGGTCAAAACCTGATTTTCGCCAGTCCCAGTTACGTCGAAATCAATCGCCACAAACGGCGCGTCATCAACGATGATTCCGACCTTTTCGACAGGGGTCACCAGAAAGTATTTGCCGTCCTCACGTTTGAGAATCGATGAGAACATTTTCACCAATCCGGGGCGGCCAATCGGCGTACCTTCGTAAAACCACGTGCCATCGCGGGCGATGCGCATGTCCAAATCGCCGCAAAACGGCGGATCCCACAAATGTACCGGCGGCAATCCGCGCGCTTTCGTGGCGTTTATTGAGGCAACCAGCCCTTCGGCGTTCGGTGTCACGATATTTTGTCCGCTCATGACCACCAAATCCCCTGATTTAAGTCATTCATGTGTTTTGCCATTCCCACGCAACGCGATAGGTTAGGCACAACCACATAACCCGTCGGAGACAAATGTCATGAGCGAAACCCAAACAAGTGCAACCGATATGGTCGCTGATATCGAAGCCTTGGGCGAAAAACTAGGGCGCGCCAAGGCGTCCATTTCGGCGCGTTTCATCGGGCAGGCGCGCGTTGTCGACCTGACGCTGACGGCGCTGTTGTGTGGCGGTCACGGGTTGCTGATTGGCTTGCCCGGTTTGGGTAAAACGCGGCTGGTCGAAACGCTGTCTACCGTGATGGGGCTGGATGGCAGTCGCATTCAGTTCACGCCGGATTTGATGCCTGCGGATATTTTAGGATCAGAGGTGTTGGACACTGAAACCGATGGCAGTCGTGCCTTTCGCTTTGTCCCGGGTCCGGTGTTTTGCCAGTTGCTGATGGCGGATGAAATCAACCGCGCCAGTCCGCGCACGCAATCTGCGTTGTTGCAGGCGATGCAGGAAAAAACCGTGACGGTTGCGGGAATGGATCGCCCGCTTGGCAATCCGTTTCACGTGCTGGCAACGCAGAACCCGATTGAACAAGAAGGCACCTACCCCCTGCCCGAAGCGCAGCTGGACCGGTTCCTTGTGCAGATCGACGTGAACTATCCCGACCGCGACACAGAGCGCGATATTTTGATGGCAACCACCGGTGACGAAGACGCGCAAGCCGTGGCCGTGTTTGGCGACGGTGAACTGCTGGCCGCCCAAGCGTTGTTGCGCCGGATGCCTGTGGGCGAAAGCGTGGTTGAGGCGATCTTGGATCTGGTGCGCGCCTTTCGTCCTGACAGTGCTGATGCGTCTGAACAGGTTCGCGAAACGGTGGCGTGGGGCCCTGGCCCACGTGCGGCCCAAGCTTTGATGTTGGCCGTACGCGCCCGCTGTTTGCTAGAGGGTCGTTTGGCCCCGTCCATCGAGGACGTCATCGACATGGCGCGCCCCGTTCTAAGCCACCGGATGGCGTTGAATTTCGCGGCCCGTGCACGCGGTGACAGCCTGACTGATTTGATCGATCAAACGGCAGCACAGATGACCAAAGGGCAGGCCGCAGCGTGATCCAAAACGGTGCCCAAAACGCCGCTGGTCTACGGGCCAGAGCGGAATCCCAAGCCGCCACTCTGCCGCCGCTTTTGGCACGGGCAGAGCATTTGGCGGGTGCCGTTCTGCTGGGCGATCACGGGCGCAGGCGGGCGGGAATGGGCGACGATTTCTGGCAATACCGCCCCGCGCAAGTGGGCGACAGCCGGCGCATGATCGACCACCGTCGCAGCGCAATGGGTGACCAGCAATTCGTGCGCGAACGCGAATGGCAAATAGCGCAATCGGTGATGTTGTGGTGCGATCAAGGGGCGTCGATGCGCTTTGCCTCGACCGATGCATTGCCGACAAAGGCGGACCGCGCACGGACCCTGACGTTGGCCGCTGCGATCTTGCTGATCCGCGCGGGCGAACGTGTCGGTTTGACCGGAACCCGCCTACCGCCGCGCCGTGGCAAAGACCAGATTTTGCGGCTCGCAGACATGCTAAGTCAAGACCAAGACATCGAATACGAACCGCCCGAGCATCGCGCGATGCTGCCCAACGCGGCCGCGCTGTTTGTGTCCGATTTCATGGGTGATATTTCGGGGGTGCAAACTGCCCTGACCAAGGCCGCAGATCGTGGTGTGCGCGGCACGTTGTTGCATGTTCTGGACCCCTCAGAAGAAGCGTTTCCCTTTCGCGGGCGCACCATCTTCGAGAGCGTCGGCGGCACCGTGCAGCACGAAACGCTCAAGGCGAATGACCTCAAGGATCGCTATCTTCAGCGGCTCGCCGAACGCAAGGCCGAGCTGCAATCGCTATGCGCCCTGACCGGTTGGCAATACGGTTTGCACCACACCGATAGCAGCGCGCAGGCCGGGCTTTTGTGGCTTTACCAAGCGCTGAATGGCGGGGTGCGGGTATGACCATTTTTGGTGTCGGATTTGCAGCGCCGTGGTTGCTGGTGGCGTTGGCAGCTTTGCCGATTTTGTGGCTGTTGCTGCGTGCCGTTCCGCCCGCGCCGATCAAGCGGCAGTTTCCGGGCGTCGCGCTGTTGCTGGGCCTCAAGGACGACGAAACCGTGTCCGATCGCACGCCGTGGTGGTTGCTGTTGCTGCGCATGTTGGCGGTTGCCGCAATCATTGTCGGGCTCGCGCAACCGGTGCTTAATCCCGAAGATCCAAGCGCGACGACCAATGGTCCGCTACTGATCGTTCTGGATGGGTCTTGGGCCGGTGCCGCCGGGCACACACAGCGGATGAATTCGGTTCAATCGGAAATGTCGCGTGCCAGTGCTGCCGGTCAAACCGTCGCTGTTTTGCAGCTGAGCAATCCTGCGGATTTGCTGTTTCTGCCCGCCGCAACTTGGGCCACGCGGCTCGCCGGATTGCCCCCCCGCCCGTGGCAACCAAGTGCCGAGAATGTTTCGAAAGCCACGCAAATCATCGCGGATGCGGATGCGTCATCCAGCCTTTGGTTCAGCGATGGGCTAGAATACGGCGGGCGTGACACCGTGTTGGAAGCGCTCGAAACGGTTGGTCCGTTGCAGGTGTTTCAGTCGGGTCGTGAGACACTGGCGCTGACCCCTGCCAGCTACATCGACGGGGCGATTGATCTGACGGTTGAACGCTCTGGTGCGACCCAAGCGCGCGACGTGATCGTGTTGGCGCAGGGCCGTGATCCTGCGGGCAACGGGGCCACTTTGGCGACCGCGACGGCCAGTTTTGACGCGGGGCAAACCAGCACGGATGTGGCGCTTGTCTTGCCTTCAGAATTGCGCGCACGCATCACCCGTTTCGAAATTCAAGGGACCCGATCAGCCGGGGCGACCACGCTTGTCGACGACGGTTTGCGCCGCCGCGAAGTCGCTTTGGTTTCAGCCCGCGAAGGCCGCGAGGGGCTGGAATTATTGTCCCCCCTCCACTTTTTGAAACAGGCGCTGGAACCGACAGCGGACCTGATCGAAGGCGCGCTCAGCGACGTGTTGCCGGCCAACCCTGACGTGATTGTTTTGGCCGATGTCGCGACGTTGTCCGAGCGCGAAACCGACGCGTTGCTTGCGTGGATCGAAACCGGTGGCATGCTGCTGCGATTTGCCGGACCGCGCGTTGCCGCCAGCGACGTCAGCCGCGTCGAAGAACACCCTTTGATGCCGGTGCGATTGCGATCTGGTGGCCGGTCAGTTGGCGGCGCAATGAGCTGGGGAGAACCCAAATCAGTTGCCGCTTTTGCCGACACGTCGCCATTCTTTGGGCTGTCGATTCCGGACGATGTTGTCGTGCGATCGCAGGTCGTCGCACAACCCGATCCGACACTGGCCAACCGCGTCATCGCAGAGCTAAGCGACGGCACGCCGCTGGTTACCCGCAAGGTTATCGACCAAGGGCAGATCGTGCTGTTTCACGTCACCGCTAATGCCGAATGGTCGACGCTGCCGCTGTCGGGTTTGTTCGTCGAAATGCTGGAACGGCTGTCCATCTCGTCATCCGCCCGCCTGCCCGACGCCGAGGATTTGAACGGCACCACGTGGACGCCGTTGCAGGTGATGAACGGCTTTGGCATTTTGCGCGACGCGGGTGCCATGCCGGGGGTTGCCGGACCCGAGCTGATCGACGGTGCCACGCGCCCTGATCTGCTGCCCGGATTGTACCAATCGCGCGAACGCAGCCTGGCGCGCAATGTCTTGCAAACGGGCGCGGTTTTGACCCCTGCGATGTGGCCTGCGCGCATCCCCGTATCGGGCCTGACGGTGCGTCCGCCGCAACCTTTGGGCGGTATGTTGTTGGCGCTGGCATTGGTTCTGTTGCTGCTGGATATCGTCGCATCGCTGGCCTTGTCCGGTCGACTGCTGGGGCAATCTGCACGCGCTACGTTAACCATGTTGGCGCTGGGGGTGATGCTAACGCACCCTGACGCCACGAGGGCGCAAGACGCCATCGATACCGGTGCTGCGGCCGAGGTCGTTCTGGCAAATGTCATCACCGGAAACGCAAAGGTGGACGACGTCGCCTATGCCGGTCTTTTGGGCCTGACCGACACGTTGTATTTCCGCACCTCGATCGAACCCGCACCGCCCACCAGCATCAATCTTGAGACAGACGAATTGGCGTTTTACCCCCTGTTGTACTGGCCAATTACGCCCGAACAACCAACCCCTTCGGTTGAGGCATATGCCAAGTTGAACGCTTATCTACGCTCTGGTGGATTGATCCTGTTTGATACGCGTGACGCCAATATCGCGGGCTTTGGCGCGGCCAGTCCGAATGGGCGCAAGCTGCAAGCGCTGGCCGGCCCACTGGATATTCCGGCCCTGGAACCACTGCCGCGTGATCATGTTTTGACGCGCACCTTTTACCTGCTTCAGGATTTTCCCGGACGCCACAACAGCCGCGACGTTTGGGTCGAAGCATCGCCAAATGCCGAGCAGATCGAAGGCATGCCATTTCGAAATCTGAACGATGGCGTCACACCGGTGATCATCGGCGGCAATGACTGGGCGGGCGCGTGGGCGATCACATCTTCGGGCGGACCAATGTTGCCTGTCGGTCGTGGATTTAGCGGCGAACGTCAGCGCGAATTGGCCAACCGGTTCGGCGTGAATTTGGTGATGCACGTGCTGACTGGTAACTACAAAAGCGATCAGGTTCACGTCCCGGAACTGCTGGAAAGGCTGAGCCAATGATGGGCGATTTCAACGCCGGTAGCATACTGTTTGATCCGCTTTTGCCGGTGCCGGTTCTGGTGGCTTTGGCGGTTGTCGTGGCACTTGGTGTTTTGCTGGCGCTGCTGCGTGGATTGCGCGGTTGGGCCTTGCGCAGCTTGGCCGCAATCGTTGTTTTTGCAGCACTTTTTGGCCCGTCATTTCAACAAGAAGACCGCGCGCCGCTTAGCGATATCGTGATTTTGGCCGAGGACGCGACGGCCTCGCAGAACCTTTCGGATCGTGGGGCGCAGACACGTGAAGCGGCTGATGCCTTGGCGGATGAAATCGCGGCACGCGCCAACACAGAAGTGCGCCGGGTCACCGTGCCGGACGGCGAAGGCGACGCCGGAACACGGTTGCTCAGCACCCTGACCGATGCCTTGGCGCAAGAACCGCGTGGCCGCATCGCGGGGGTCATTTCGCTGAGTGACGGTCAAGTCCACGACGGTGATTTACCCATCGATTTGCCCGCGCCTTTGCACCTGTTGCTGAGCGGCAAATCGTCGGATTGGGATCGCCGCCTGACCATTCGAAACGCGCCAGCATTCGCTGTGATCGGCGAACCTGTCACGCTGACTTTGCGGGTCGAAGACATGGGGGACGTGCCCGACGTTGGCCGCACCGCACCGCTGGATATTTCCATCGACGGCGAGCCTGCGCAGCGGTTCAACATCCCCATCGGGCAGGACTTGGAATTGCCCGTGACCCTGCCACACGGCGGGCGCAACGTGATCCAATTTACCTCGCCTGCGATCGACACGGAACTGACGGATCGCAACAACACAGCGCTTGTTCAAATGAACGGCGTGCGGGATCGATTGCGGGTTTTGCTGGTCTCTGGCGAACCGCATGCGGGCGGGCGAACGTGGCGCAATTTGTTGAAATCCGACAGCTCGCTTGATCTGGTGCATTTCACGATTTTGCGGCCACCAGAAAAACAGGACGGCGTGCCTGTCACCGAACTTAGCCTGATCGCGTTCCCAACGCGCGAGCTGTTTTTGGAAAAGATCAACGACTTTGATTTGATCATCTTTGATCGCTACAAACGGCGCGGAATTTTGCCGGCTCTTTACCTTGATAATGTGTCCAATTACGTCGAACAGGGCGGCGCGGTTTTGATTGCTGCCGGTCCTGATTATGCGACAGCGGACAGCATCTTTCGCTCGCCTCTGGGTCGCGTTGTTCCGGCCGAACCAACGGCCCGCGTGCTAGAGCAAGCCTACCGCCCAAGCGTCACTGATTTGGGCACGCGCCACCCCGTAACGAACGACCTGCCATCGAACGGGAATTGGGGCCGCTGGTTGCGCCAAATCGATGTGCGCGCGACCTCTGGCAACGTCGTGATGGAGGGCATCGACGGGCGCCCCTTGTTGGTGTTGGATCGTGTCGGCGAAGGCCGTGTTGCCTTGCTCGCGTCTGATCACGCGTGGCTGTGGAATCGCGGCTACGAGGGCGGTGGCCCGCAGCTGGAATTGCTACGCCGTTTGTCCCATTGGATGATGAAAGAACCCGAGCTTGAGGAAGAGGCGCTGACGGCGATTGCCACTGGCCAAGACATGCGGATCGAACGGCGCACGCTGCAAGAAACCGTGCCCGACGTGACGATCACAGCGCCCGACGGAACGGTCACCGTTTTGCCCCTGACCCAAACGGGACCCGGTCAGTTTACAGCTGATTTTTCCGGTCTCGAAATAGGCCTGTACCGTTTGGAAAATGGCGACCAAACCACGGTGATCGGCCTTGGCCCCGCCGCCCCGCGCGAATTCGTGAACACCATCGCGACGCCGGATGTTTTGGAGCCGCTGGTCAGCTCTACGCGCGGCGGTATTTTGCGGCTCGAGGATGGCACGCCATCGGTGCGCACCGTGCGCGCGGGTCGTGTTGCATCTGGCCGCACTTGGGTCGGGATCACGCCGCGCAACGCGTACGAAGTACGTGACGTTCGCCTCACCCAACTGCTGCCCGGATGGCTGGTTTTGCTACTCTCGTCACTGCTGATTATCGCTGCGTGGTTGCGCGAAGGGCAGCGCTAGTCAGTTCGCCAATTGGATCTGCACCGCTTGGCTTTGCCCCGTCGCATCGACCACGGAAATCCGGCTAAATCCAATGCCCGGACTGGACAGCAATGTCTCGCGTCCGCGCAGGCCGGTGATCATCGCTGCGTCGTTCACAAGCACGGTAAATGGCGCTGTCCCGCCCCGTAATTTCAAAGGAACCACGTCGCCTGCTGCCAGCACCGCACCGTCCGGTGGAAAGGCGACACGCAGATCGTTTACCTCGGCTTGAGTTCGCCGATTTCCAAAGCTTTGCAAAGGCTTAGGCAATCGCGCTGATGACAAAATCAAGGCATCTGAAGGGGGCGCTGCGAGGGGTTCAAACATCGGTTTAATCCGCCCGAACGCTTCGAACATGATCGGGGCTGCGAGGTCACCACCAAAGGCACCGGGGACGGGGGTTCCGTCGGGATGACCCATCCAAACACCAACGACGTGCTGCCCGTCAAACCCGATCGCCCACGCGTCGCGGTGCCCATACGAGGTGCCGGTTTTGTAGGCAAGCCGCCCCTGACGCGCACCCGCAGGCGGGGCAAGACCGCCAAGGATATTCCCCACGTACCACGCGGAACGCGGCGACATAAACTGCTTGGTTTTGCGCGTCTCTGCCTGCGGGTTCCACGTCAGAATTGGGCCTTGTCCGCCATGCGCAATTCCCGCGAAAATCTGCACCAAATCTTGCAAAGTCAGGCCAACACCGCCCAAGGCAACCGCCAAACCCGGCGCGCCGTTGCCCGGCAATTTCGGCTCGGCACCTGCCCGTTTCATCGCCGCCATCAAGCGGTGTGGACCCAGCGCGTCGACCAACTGAACTGGTGGAATATTCAGGGACAATTGCAGGGCTTCACGGGCGGTGACTTCGCCCCGGAATTGCCCGTCGAAATTGCGCGGCACGTAGCGCCCGAACGCGGTGGGTGCGTCGTTGAAAACGGTTTCGGGATGGGCCAAGCCTTGGTCAAACGCCAGTCCGTAAATAAGCGGTTTCAGTATCGATCCAGGGCTGCGGACCGCGCGGGTCATGTCGACAAATCCAAGCGCTCCGTTCGCGCTGGAATAGGCCGAGGACCCAACCGAGGCGAGGATGTGCCCCGACTGGTGATCGGCCACAAAAATCGCAGCAGACACGCCTTTTGCTTGGTCACGCACGGACCAGCGCGCGAGGGTTTCGAGCTGGTTTTGCAACGTGGCATTCAGGGTCAAACGGTGGATTGGTGCGACAAGATTTAGGGCGCGCAAATGGTCACCCAGATGCGGAGCAAGGCGGGGAGATGGCGTCATTTTGGACGGGATAATGCCACGTGGATTGCCTAGATTTGTAC
Source organism: Ascidiaceihabitans sp. (assembly GCA_029251465.1). Taxonomy (GTDB): domain Bacteria; phylum Pseudomonadota; class Alphaproteobacteria; order Rhodobacterales; family Rhodobacteraceae; genus Ascidiaceihabitans. Next base: position 57,682 of record JAQXDI010000007.1, on the reverse strand, counting down.
GCGCCAAGACCCGATTTCGCGCGGTTTCTGCAGCCAACGGATGGCGGTCAGGGCGGCGCGATTCTGGTGCTTGTGGAAGGGCAATCAGCAGGGCGGATTGCGCCGGTGTCAGGCGTTTGGGTTCTTTGCCAAACCACGCGAGCGACCCTGCGCGGATGCCCTCAACCGGACCACCGTAGGGCGCGTGTTGCAGGTACAGCGTCAGGATTTCCGGCTTGGTCAATCGCGTTTCTAGCGCCCATGCCACGCGCATCTGGCGCAGCTTGCCGGACCAACGCCCGGTGCCGGTATTTTCAAGCAGGCGCGCCACCTGCATCGACAAGGTCGAGCCACCCGAAATCACCCGCCTGTTCCATGCCGCTTGCACCCCCGCACGCAGCACGGCGCGCCCGTCTACTCCGCCATGGTTCCAGAACCGTTTGTCCTCGAATTCAACAAGCATTTCAATGAATTGAGGATCAACATCGTCAAGGTGAACGGCAAGCCGCTGACGCCCGTCTTCGACCGGAAACACCCGCAAGAGCGCATCGTTTTGCCCACGCACTTCGACCGAGGTTTCCGCCAGTAAAAGCGGCAGTTCCGTGCGCGCAACCCAGTCCTGCCAACTGTCGCGCAACAGGGCTGTGCCAAAGGCCGCGAACGCCAGAATGAACAGCCAGCGCGCCATGATTTAGGGTCGAACCGTCAGCGTGCCGCTGGCCGTCAATGCGCGGTATTCGGGGCGGTACATGTCTTCGACCAAGGCCGCCGGATGGTGGTAATCGCCCGGGCTGACGGCGCGCACGATGTAGGCCAGTTGGAACGCGTCGTTGCCACGGTGATCGACCGCCGCAAGGAACCGGTCCGCGCGAAATTCTGCGTGCAGCGCGGATTTGGGTTTCAACCAGTCCAGCCCTTTGATGTCGCCAGAACGCAGCAAGTTCGGGTTGTCGATTTCGAGCCCCGCTGGCAGTGCGTCATCCACGATCAACCGCGCCCCGACGTTTTCGAATGGTTCGATCGACAGCACCACAACGCGGCGTTCGCCAGCCTTGAAATCGCCCTCTGCGTAGTCCCCGTCCAACGTGAAGTAATCGCGCTTGATGCTATAGCCATACCCGATCGGTTCTTGGGGCGCGTCTGGCACGCCGTAGGTCGTCAGCGTGACGTCCATCGCGCTGGTGGATGTGTTGCGGATTGTGTGGCTGGCTCGGTCTGTGTCGGCCAGCGTTTGGGTGAATGGACCTTGCTGCGTCTGCCCGTTGATTTCGACACCGCTGGCCCCGACAGATTGGCGTAACGCTTGGGCTGCCATGACGACTTGCGCGGCTTCTTGTGTCGACAATTGCCGGCCCGCACGGGTGACAAATGCGGACAATGCGTTTTGATCAATCGCTGTGCTGCCGGCCTCGGCCACCAGTCGTAAAACCCCTGCGGTGTCGCGTAATTGCGATCCGAAATCAGAGCGCCAAACGTTTTTCGCGGGCTTTTTCAGTAACAGGCCAGCGGCGCGGTTGAACATCCGGTCTGCGCGGGTTTGATCACCGTATTGCGCCAGTGCCGCGCCCAGTTGTGCGGCCCCCAGTGGGGTCGAAAACGCGCCCGCTTTTGTGTCTGCATAATAGCGCAAATCGCCCATGGATGCGGCCCCTTCGCGCGCCAAAACCAGCAACGCGTAGGCAATGTCTTCGCCGCCTATGTCGAAATCAGGGGCGTAGTTTACGCGGTTGCGCAAGTTGTCGAGCGCGATGCTAAAGCCCAACTTCGGCACGTCATATCCGCCGGTTTTTGCACGGCTTAAAAAATCGGTAACGTAGGCGTCTAACCAGAATTCATCGGATTGTGCGCGCCACAAACCAAAGGCACCGTTGCTGGCTTGGCGGGTCAAAACGCGGGCGATTGCATCGTTGATCCGCGCCTGCACATCGTCGATGCCTGCCTGGTTTGCAAACGCCCCGACGCTCAGCAACGGCATCGCCGCCGAGGTGACTTGTTCGGTGCAGCCATAGGGGTAACGGTCAAGCTGGCGCAGTAATCCCGGCACGTCAAAGCGCGCGAGCGGGCCTGCGGTAAGCGTTGCGTTGCCCGTGCCAGACAGCAGCCCTGCGAACACGTTTGCGTCGTAGGTAAACGTCTCGCCCGCACCAAGGCTAAAGCGCCGTGTAGTTGCGGTAACAGGATCATTGCTGCGCACGCCAAGGGTCAGGTTTTTGGTCAACGTCGCCCCGTTTGGCAGGGTCAGCGTGACCGTGATCGGATGATCGCCAATGGCATCAACTGTCAGGCCAAGGTCGATTTTGGCACTGCCTTTTTCAGTAAGCGTGACAGACACGGGCGCGGTTTCCAGCATGACACCAGAGGCTTGCACTTGCAGCCCGACGTCGCCTGCCGGACCGTCTGCGTGGACCAGTTCCAGCAACAAACGCGAGTTGTCGCCGGGCGCAAGGAACCGCGGCAACGAGGCCGTCAGAACCACGGGATCACGCGCAAGGATATCGCGTGACGCTTGCCCCACGCCACCCTTCGACCACGCGACCACCATCAGTCGAATTGCGCCGTTGAAATCCGGGCGATCGATTGCGATGCTTGCAGCGCCATCTGGCCCCACGGTCACAGGCCCCGAGAAAAACGCCATCAATTTTTCGGTCGGCGGCGGCGATTGCAAGCGCATGCTAGACGCCGCGTCGCCACCGGATCGCACCTGCCCGACAGCTCCGTTGAGCCCGTCGATCAAACGCCCGTAGACGTCGCGCATTTCGACACCCAAACGACGTTGTCCAAAGTAGTGGTCTTGGGGATCTGGCGCGTCAAATCCGGTCAGGTTCAGAATGCCCAAATCAACCGCCGCCAGTGTGACGTAGGCCGTTTCGCCTGCCTTGACCCCGTCGACTTTGACCGAGATGTTTGTGCGGCCCGATTGGCCAGAAACCGAGTCTGGGGCCTCAATCGAAACGCTCAGCGCCTTGTCCGCAGGATCGATGCTGGCGTGTGCCAACCCTAGGCTGCGTGCGGGATTTTGCCCCGCGCTGACGTCCATCGGGCGGATCACCGTGGCGCTGACATACGCGCCTGTGCCCCACGCATCCGAGACGCTCAACGGGATGACGTTTTCGCCCTCCGAAACCTCGACCACTTGCCGCTCGATCACGTGGCCTGACAAGACGCTGATCAGCGCCGTGCCCGCGTAGCGTGGGACGATCCGCAACCGTGCTGTGTCGCCCGCCGAATAGCTGGTGGCGTCCAGCGAAACGTCCAAACGGTCCGGTGTGGCCGACGCATCGCCGCCCCCGTACCAGCCTGCGGAAAACCCGAAGGACGACGCCGTGAATTGGCCAGAGGCGCTCTCGACCACCAGTTCGTATTCACCCCATTGCGTCGGCGCGCTGATCGCTGTTGGGGTGGCTCCAAGGGCCGCGTCGCCGGTTGCGATCCGCGTGCGTCGTGTGATCGGTTCCCAGTTCCAATTGCCAAACAGGCGGTACCATTGATAGCGGGTTTGCACGCGGTTTACGGTCCAGGTCACGTCCATTTTTGTGGCTTGTCCATCGGCCCCGACCGCGATCAGTTCGAACAAGGCGTCGCTGTTTTCCGAGAGGATATCCTCGAACCCGGCTTTGATCCCGATGACCGGCTGATCGGGCGTGATCGCTTTGCTGATGCGCCGTTCAACCGGTCGCCCTGACCCTTCGGTCACAGCGATGATTGCCGTCGCCTCGAGGATCGGATGATCGCCGTCAACGGATGGCAACGTCAGTTCCATTTGCGCGATGCCATTCGCGTCCGTGCGCCCGCCGTTCAGGTAGGCGGTGCGCGTCGTCAGTTTCGCGTCGTGGCGGCCAAAGACGTAACCGTTCCAGCCGCTCAGCGTGTCGCGACTGCGCAGCCGGACCGACCCTTCGACAACCAGATCGGCGCCTGGTGCGCCAAACAGATATTGCGCGTTGACGGTCAGCGGTGGGCGGTCGCCCAAGCGCAAGGGTGCCTCGGGCAGCGACAGGTCCACGTCGATCCGTTCGGGCAAGAAATCTTCGACTAGAACGGTTTGAGTGGCCAGCGGTGCGGCGTCCAGATCGGACATCAATTGCAAGCGCCACGTGCCGCGCGCAACAGTGTTCGCGACCGGCAGCGCAAAGACGTGCCCACCGGCCACACCGCCTGTGCTGGTGTGGCGGCTGTATTCGACGCCATCGGGGCGGCTGAGGATCGCGGTCAACGGCAGATCAAGGATCGCTTGGGCCTGCGCGTCGCGGGTCAAAACGGTGGCGTGAATGACGTCACCCGGGCGGTAGGCTCCTCGGTCTGTGGTCAGGAACGTGTCGATTGGGGGGGCCGGTGGGCGCCCTTCGACGCCACGATCCGACAGGTCAAACGCGGGGTCGGTCAGGGGCAAGAATGCGATGTCATCGTCACCCAAACGCGCCACGACCAACGCAGGCGCAGACGCCCCTGTGCCACGGGTCAAACCGGCCGCGAATTGTACAAAGCCATCGGTGTCTGTGGTCGCCGTGCCCAGCACAGCGTTGGCGCGCGAGATCAGCGTGACCTCGGCGCCGGCGCGCGCACCAGCGTCGCTAAGACCGCGCAAGCCGACGGTCAGCCCATCGTTGCCTTTCCACGTCGAAATCCCAAGATCGGACAGCACAAACCACTGGGTCGCACCGGCGTTTTCATACGGGTCAGCGCCCGGGACACGGGCACTCAGCGCGTAAATTCCGGGGGCAAGATCACCGATCACGTCGCCCATCGGCAGGCGCGTGGTCATCTCTGTGTTCAGCGTGTTTTGCACATCACCAGTGCCGGTCCAGATTTCTTGCGCAATATCGTTGACGAAGTTCTTGTCCTCCCAACCGCTGAGCGGTTTGCCGAAATAGCTGTCTTGGATTGCGCGCAAAACATTGCGTTCACTGACGCGGCGCAGGCGCAGTTCCAACGCGTTCAGATTGACGGTTTGCACAGGCAATGCAGCGTCAGCCGAGCGAGGCAAAACAAAGGCCCGACCCGGAAAGCGGACAGCAGCAGGGCGGTCACGGACGTACAGATTGACGCCGACATCGCGGATCAGTGTTTCGTTGGTTTCGCTGGGCAAACCGCTGCGGAACGTGACAGCATAGCGTGCGCCAAACTCGACGCCTTCGACGCACAGGGTTTGGCCCTCGGCGCTGACGATTGTGCCTGGGGCGTCGACACGTACGAAGTCTTCGTAATCTTGGCCCGAGGCCAGATTTTCCGAGAATTCAGCGCAGATGCGCGGCACGGCGCTGTTGTTGTCAACGCGCGTGTCGACCACGCGGAACCCGTATTTTGCGATGGCTTTGTCTAGTGCTTCGGTCACCCGTTGCGAGGGTTGGATTTCGAACGCAAGGCGCAAGGCGCGCACCATGTCTTTGCCGCGGCGGCGGTCCTCGTAGGCGCGGGCCAATTGGCGCAGGGCCCATGATTGATCTTGCGGGGTTTGCGCGCGCAAATAACCGTTGACGATGGCGGGGATCGCATCAGCCTTGGATGTGTTTTTCAGAGCGAGCGTTTGACGGCCGAAACGGGTCCATAGATCAGCCCGGTCAATGACGGCCAAGGCAGTCCCGACTTGGGTGCGCGCGGATTTGGCGTTGGCCGGTGTCCATGCCGACAACGCATCCGCCAGCATGCGGTCGTAATCGCGTTCGTTCAACGGGAAACGTGCGCCAATGCCACGGGCCAAGCGGCGGGCGTCAGCGATGTCACGTTCGGTGATGAAAGGTGCCGCGTTCAGGCGTTCGGCGGCCACTGCGATTGCCCTATCTGATGTGGTGACTTTCTGCGCTGAAATCGCGCCCGCGTAAGGTGTTTGATCGCTGACGGCCGATTTGGGAAAGCACGCGCTGGAACGACTGTTGTAGGTGAATGCAACGCAGGCAGAGGACGCCGAGCAACTGCGCCGGCACGCGTCTTGGGTGGTGTCAAAAAGCGGGGTCAAATCCGAGCCGTAGTAATCGACACCCGATGAATAAACGTAGCGATCCTTGGGCAAACTGGACTGAGCGTAGGCCGCCTGTGCGCAAAATACCGCAAGGGCCGTTAGGACATAAGTCAAACGTTTCATCAAAATGCTCCACCATTAATGTGCTTTAGGGTCGCATAGGGTTTGTACAATTTGCAACGATTTCCCCGCAGATTAAGGCGATGTTCACTGAACTGTCCGATTTTGCAGGGGTATCGAACGCAAGGGGCGACACTCAGGATGATTCTTGCCACCAAACTGGCTGAGGAACGGCGCGGTCGCTTGGCTGCCGAGCGTATGCTTGAGCTAAAGCAAGCCGAGCTGTTTGCCGCGAATCGCAAACTGGGGCGGCATGCGCAGGCCCTTAGCGAAGAAATCGTCGAAACCCGCGCCGAAGTCGAAGAGGTGCGTGGTGAAAACGAGCGGGTGAAATCCGATCTGGGTGTTGCCAATCAAAAGATCCTGATTGCTGAACGTCGCCTTTGGCATTCAGTCGAAACGATCACTGACGGGTTTGCCTTTTTCAACGCTGAAAACCGGATGATCGCCGCCAATCAGGCCTACCTGTCCATCTTTGACGGGTTAGAAGAAATCAAACCGGGCGTGAACTACGTCACCATTTTGCAAATGCTGACCGACGAAGGCATTGTTAACACCGAAAACATGAGCGCGATTGAATGGCGTGAAATGATGGTGCAGCGGTGGTACGAACCGCAGCCGCCCCCCGTGACTTTGCACCTGTGGAACGATCAATACGTCAAGCTGATCGATCGTCATGGTCAGGGTGGGGATATCGTGTCGCTGGGTCTGAACATCACAACGATTGTTGAGAACACCAAGCAGCTGGACGAGGCCCGCCAGATTGCTGAATCCGCGAACCGCGCCAAGTCCGCCTTTTTGGCCAACATGAGCCATGAAATTCGCACGCCCATGAACGGTGTCGTGGGCATGTCGGATTTGCTGGGCGAAACTGGCCTGTCCGAAGAACAGCAGCTGTATGTGGACACGATCAAAAACTCTGGCGAGGCGCTGTTGGTGATCATCAACGACGTGCTGGATTACTCAAAGATCGAGGCCAAAAAGATGGAGCTTTATCCCGAGCCCTTTGATCTGAAACGCAGTATTCACGAGGTGATCATGCTGCTGCAACCCTCGGCACGCGACAAAGGTCTAAGCATCGTTCTGGACTATGATCTATTCCTGCCGACGCGGTTCATTTGCGATCCGGGACGCATCCGGCAAGTGCTGACCAACCTGATGGGCAACGCGGTCAAATTCACCGCGTCAGGCCATGTTTTGGTGCGTGTTCTTGGTGTTCCCAACGAAGAATTGGGGTGCGCTGATGTCACGATCACGATCGAAGACACCGGTATCGGCATTTCCAAAGACATGGTCGGACATATTTTCGGTGAGTTCAATCAAGTCGAAAACGAGCGTAACCGACAGTTTGACGGCACCGGATTGGGATTGGCAATTTCCAAACGACTGGTTGATTTGATGGACGGCGAAATCTGGGTGACAAGCGAGGAAGGCGTCGGGTCGTGTTTTGGCTTTCGTGTGCCGATGGACACCACGGAGATTGATGTTGATGCCCATCTGGTCATTCCAGATGGGCTGCGCCACGTTTTGGTTGTCGATGATATCGCCGCCAATCGCACGATTCTGGAACGGCAGTTGGAACAATTGGGGCTGAAAGTCACGTCTTGCACCAACGGAAAAGAGGCGTTGGTGCATCTGGTGTCCGGACAAAATAGTCAGACTGATCTGGTTTTGACAGATCACAACATGCCAGAAATGGACGGCTTGGAACTGGCCGAGGCATTGCGCCAACGCGGCAATGAAACGCCGATTATCTTGCTCAGTTCGAACCCCGGATTTGCCGAAAAGGATCCCTCGCGCAGGCATCTGCACGCCTTGATGCAAAAACCGGTACGCCGCAAAGAGCTGTTCGCCAAGTTGGAATCGTTGGGCGGCATTCATGAGGATGTCGTTGTGGAAAAACCAGTCCCATTGGCAGCGTCTACAGCCACCAGAAAAATGCGCGTGCTCGCCGCTGAGGACAACAAAACCAACCAATTGGTGTTCCGTAAAATGGTCAAAGATTTGGACATCGATCTGCAGTTCGCCAACAATGGAATTGAAGCGGTTGAGGCGTTCAAAACCTTTGCCCCTGATCTAATTTTTATGGATATTTCGATGCCGAAATTGGATGGCAAAGAGGCGACCCGCCAGATTCGCGCCTTGCAAAAAGACGACAAAGACCAAGTTGTGATTGTCGCTCTGACCGCCCACGCGATGGACGGCGACGACCAAGGCATCCTTGAGGCGGGTCTAGATCACTATTTGACCAAACCTTTGCGCAAACCGCAAATCCACGCGCAGATAGCGCAAACTTGCCCAAAAGATGCGATGCCGCCCTTGCCGCCTGAGCAAAACGAGGGATAGATCAAGGTTATCTATCGTCGAAACGGGACACCTCAAATGCGGACACTCAAACTTTCCCCAAACAGTGCTGGTGCAGTTTTTGCGCTGGTTGGGTTTGCGGTTTTTTCGACGCATGACCTGATTATCAAGCAACTTGGCGCGACCTATTCGACGTTTCAAATCGTGTTCTATACGGCCTTGTTCAGCTTTCCGTTGCTGACGCTGGTGATGATCGGCGATCATAAACCCACGACATTGCGCCCGGTGCATCCGTATTGGATCGCTATTCGCAGTCTTGCTGGCGTTGTCTCTGGTTTGTCCGCGTTTTACGCCATCAGCACACTGCCTTTGTCACAGGTTTACGCATTTATTTTTGCCTCACCTTTGTTGATCACTTTGCTGGCGATTCCGATGCTGGGCGAAACCGTAAGGCTGCGTCGCGGTTTGGCCGTTTTGGTTGGATTGTTTGGCGTTTTGATCGTCTTGCGCCCAGGTGCCGAACCTTTGACAGGCGGACACATCGCAGCCCTCATCGCGGCTTTTGCAGGGGCGTTGGTGTCGGTCATCACACGTAAGATCGGGCGCGAAGAACGCGGCGTCGTCATGATTTTGTACCCGATGATGACCAATCTGATCGTGACCGCAATTGCCCTGCCGTTTGTCTATGTCGAGGTTCCGCTGGCGCACCTTGGCATGTTCGCAGTCGATTCCGTTTTGGTGCTGATCGCAATGACTTTGCTGGTCAAAGCCTACACAAACGCCGACGCAATTTTGGTCGCACCCATGCAGTATTCCCAGATCATTTGGGCAACGATTTTCGGAATTCTAATTTTTAACGAATACCCTGAATGGCAAACTTATTTGGGCACTGCGGTGATTGCCATGTCCGGCTTTTACATTCTGCGCCGCGAGGCAACAGGCAATGTCTCCTCGAACACGCCTGTCTCCAAAACCCGCACTCGCATCGGCCATACAATGGCAATGCGGGTTGGTGATGCGCTGCGAAAACGGCGCTAAGCTTCGGGGTACGGGCGTACAAAAACCGGCTTGTCTGGCGTCGAAAGATCTGGCTGATACGTGTATCCGCCGATGTCAAAATCCTGCAAATCAGCCACGTCTTTCAAACGATTTTGCACCATGTAACGCGCCATCGCGCCACGGGCTTTTTTGGCAAAAAAGCTGACGATTTTGGGGCCTTGGCCTTTGTCTTCCATGAAGGCTGGCGTGACCACTCGCAGCTTTAGCGCCTTAAGAGCGACGGCCCCAAAGTACTCCTGGCTCGCACAGTTAACCAAGACATCAGACCCCGTCGCCGCGCCCTGAGCGTTCAACGCCTTTGACAAATCATCACGCCAATAGTCATACAAATTCCCGCCACGGCGTGTCTTCAGGCGGCTACCCATTTCCAACCGATACGCTTGAATTGAATCGAGCGGGCGCAACACCCCGTAAAGGCCGGATAAAATCCGCAAATGATCTTGGGCGTAGGCCATTTCATCAACGTCCAAAGTGCCCGCTTCTAACCCTTGATAGGTGTCACCGGCAAAGGCCAACGCGGCGGGGCGCGTCACGTCATCCGTCGGGGCATCCTGAAATGCTTTGAACCGGTCGCGGTTCAGGCGGGCCAAATCATCGCTCAGATGCATCAAAACCTTAAGGTTACCAAGCGTCAGATTTCGGGCCGTCCGCGCCAAACTGATTGCGTCATCCTGAAAATCAGGCGCAGTCGCAGCCACATCCCGTTCTGCCCAATCCAGCCGTTTGGCCGGCGAAATCACCACTAGCATCGCATCACCTCATGTTGTTGTTCTTTGATCTAGCCCGCCTCGCGTAGCACGTCCAGAAATGCGGGACCGAATCTTTCTGCGCGCCGTTCACCCAGCAATCGATTTAGACCTGCGTCGTCGCTGGGGCGCATTTGCGCGACCTTGGCCAGCATCGCGGCTGAACAGCTCAGCGGCTTGTCGATGCCTTCGATGCCACGGGCAAGTTCCGCCTGCACTTCGAGCAAACGATCATAGACTGATGCTGCCTCGCGCCCTGCCAGCTTGCGCCGTTTGGGATGCATCACTTCGGCTTCACCGTTGATGACCTCAAGAAACGCAGAGCCGTAACTTTCCAGTTTCTTTGCGCCTACGCCGCCGATGCGGGCCATGTCATCCAGATTTGCGGGTCGGGTTTCAGCCATTTCAATCAGCGTTTTATCGTTGAAAATGATGTAGGCGGGCACTTTGTTTGCCTCTGCAAACCCGCGCCGCTTGGCCTTAAGCGCGCTGAGCAACGGCGCGTCTTCTTCGGATACCATTTCCTTAACCGCCGGACGCCGATTGCGACCTGCAGCCTTGATCGTATCGCGGCGCAGCTCGATTGTTGCCTCGTCGCGCAGGATCGGTAGCGCGTCATCCGTCATGCGCAACGCGCCATGGCGTTCGGGGTCCGGACGCACCAAATCATGCCCTATCATTTGGCGAAACACGGCCTGCCATTGGCGTTTGTCGTATTCCTTGCCCACTGCAAATGTCGGCAGGGCGTCATGCCCGCGTTCGCGGACACGGTCGGTCATGTTGCCCAAAAGAATGTCGATCAGATGCCCAGCGCCAAAGCGTTCGTCGGTGCGCAAAATCGCCGAAAGCGCCTTGCGCACTGCCGTTGTTCCGTCGAACACATCCACCGGCGCATCGCACAAATCGCAGCGCCCACAGGTGATGTCGTGTTCGTCAAAATAGCCGAGCAAGTTTTTGCGGCGGCATTGCAGCGCTTCTGCCAGACCAAGCAACGCGTTCAGCCGTGCGTGATCTGCGGCGCGGCGTTCGGGCGGCGCGAGCCCTTCGTCGATTTGCGAGCGACGCAAGCGGATGTCTTCGGGCCCGAACAACGTCAGGGTTTCGGCGGGGGCCCCGTCACGGCCTGCGCGTCCGATTTCTTGATAGTATGCCTCGATCGATTTGGGCAAATCGGCGTGTGCGACCCAGCGAATATCCGGTTTGTCGACGCCCATGCCAAAGGCAACGGTGGCGACAACTATTAACCCGTCTTCTTGTTGGAAACGGCGTTCCGCGATGCGGCGATCCTCGGCATCCATCCCGCCGTGATAGTGCAGTGACACGTGACCAGCGTCGCGCAACGCGCCGGCTAACCCTTCGGTTTTGGCACGGGTGCCACAGTAAACAATGCCGGATTGGCCTTTGCGGGCGTTTGCGAAATCCAGAATTTGGCCGCGCGGGCCGTCTTTGGCAGCAAACGCGAGGTGGATGTTGGGCCGGTCAAAGCCGCGTAGGAATGCGCGTGGCGGGGCACCGTCGAACAGCTTTTGCACAATTTCGGTTTGGGTTTCGGCGTCTGCCGTTGCGGTAAATGCGGCCAAAGGCACGTCGAGCATGCGGCGCAATTCACCGATGCGCAGGTAGTCGGGGCGGAAATCATGGCCCCATTGGCTGACGCAGTGGGCTTCGTCGACCGCGATCATGTTCACACCGACGCGGCGCAGCATGTTCATCGCCCCACCTGATGCGAGCCGTTCGGGGGCCATGTAGAGCAGTTTCAGATCGCCGCGTTCCAACCCTTCCCACACCGCATCGGTTTCCTCAGGGGTGTTGCCAGAGGTCAGCGCACCGGCGCAAACCCCCACTTCTTGCAAGGCGCGAACTTGATCGCGCATCAATGCGATCAGCGGTGAAATCACCACTGTGACCCCCTCGCGCATCAGTGCAGGCAATTGGAAACACAGGGATTTACCGCCACCTGTCGGCATAATGGCAAGCACGTTTTCGCCCGCTGTTACGGCTTCAACAATTTCTTGCTGGCCGGGGCGGAAGGCGTCAAAGCCGAATACGTCGCTTAACAGCGTGGCAGCGCTGGCCATTTATGGAACCCTGTAAGTAAAATTGTCTGCTATTTTGATGCAGACTCACACACTAAGATTCCGTGGACAAGGGATTAAGGTCAGCGCAGCCCAAAAACCGTGGGCAAGACAGAATTTGTCAGCAAAATCACGATCAGCAAGGCCACCAGCGGGGCCAGATCAAGCGTGCCTGTGTCTGGCAAAAAGCGGCGGATACGGTTGTAAAGCGGCTCTAGCAGACGGTTCAGGCCGTACCAAATTTGCGAAACCAGCGGTTGGTGCAAGTTCAGAACCTGGAAATTAATCAACCAACTCATGATGATATGGACGATCATCACCCCATAGACGACTCCCAATATCAATTGCAGCGCGTCGTAAATGATGATCAGCATGGTGGCGTCCTTTAAATTCGATATATCGCAAGTAAGCGGCGTGACGAAAAAGCGCAAGCCTGCCCCGAGGTATGGCCTTGACCAAAACCGCAATCCGCCCATCTTGCCCAACATGTGTTAAAGGAGCGTTCCCGCATGTTTCCCTTCGTCCGGTTTTTCAAAGACATAGCACTGGCCCGCAGAATGCCGCCGATTTCGGGGTTCGATGAAATCCACGTGTCACACCACTTTTGCTGGCCGTGGGATTTGGATATGTTCGCCGAGATGAACAACGGGCGGGTGTTGACGATTTACGATTTGGGTCGCTTTGCACTGGCCCAGCGCGGCGGGTTGGTTGCGGCCTTGTTCAAGCACAAGTGGGGGCTGACAATGGCGGGTGCATCCGTGCGCTATCGACGTCGGTTGACTGCGTTTGAACGCTTTGAGATGCGCAGCAAAATGGTGTGTTGGGACGACCGTTTCATGTATTTGGAACAGTCGATGTGGAAGCAAAACGGCGACTGCGCCAGTCACGTGATTTACCGAGCGGCCTTGACCGAAAAGGGCAAAGGCATCGCGCCCACCCGTATGGCCGAGGCCCTAGGTCAAAGCCCGATTTCGCCGCCCATGCCAGAACATATTGCCGCGTGGGTCGAGGCAGAAAGCAAACGACCATGGCCACCGATGGCTGAAACCTGACATCGCAACCGCAGGTAAGGTCATGAAACCATGACTTGATTAACCCAAGCGCGCCTGTTCTTACTCTTTCAACAAAAAGAATGGGACAGACAATGGCCGACGTATCACTGCGCAAGCGCATCTGGGGATGGTATTTTTTCGATTGGGCAAGCCAGCCCTATCACACTGTTCTGAACACCTTTATTTTCGGCCCGTTCTTTGCGGTTATCGCGGCGACATATTTCCTAAACTTGGGACTGACCGAAGACGTTGCTGACGCCAAAGCCCAATCGCTTTGGGCATGGAGCACAGCATTGTTCGGTCTGATCATCGCATTCACAGCGCCGATTTTCGGGGCGATGGCAGACAGCACGGGGCGGCGGATGCCTTGGATTGTCGGCTTTAGCATCATGTACGTCGTGGGCGCCGGGCTGTTGTGGTTCACCGATCCTGCGGCGGGCAACCTATACTGGATGCTGGCGGCCTTTGGAATGGGATTCATCGGGGCGGAATACGCGCTGATCTTTATCAATGCGCAATTACCCGCGTTGGGCACCAAGGAAGAAATCGGCAAAATCTCGGGCTCGGGATTTGCGTTTGGGTACATGGGCGGCGTCATTTCGCTGGCCATCGTGCTGGTGTTTGTGGTCGAGCAGAACACCGGCAAAACCATTGCCGGGCTGGACCCGATATTCGGGCTTGATGCATCGATGCGCGAAGGCACCCGCGCGACCGGCCCCTTTGCCGCCCTGTGGTTTGCGATCTTTATGATCCCCTATTTTTTGTGGGTGCGCGAAGTCCGCACAACCCGCAAACGCGCCAGCATCCCCCAAGCACTGAGCACCGTTATCGACACCATCAAACGCCTGAAATCACGCCCCAGCCTTGGCGTGTATCTGGTGTCATCGATGCTGTACCGTGACGGGCTAAACGGGCTTTATACATTTGGCGGTGTCTACGCCGCGCTGGTGCTAAATTGGGAAGTCAGCCAGATCGGCATGTTCGGCGTTATTGCGGCCATCGGGGCCATGGTCTTTAGCTACTTTGGTGGCTTTATGGATCGCAAATTCGGGCCCAAACCCGTGGTCGTTTACGCAATTGTGATGCTGATGATCGTCAGTTTTGTCATCATCAACCTGTCACCCACAACCTTTTTCGGCGTCGCATTGGCGGCAGGCACCGGCCTACCCGACATGGTGTTTTTGGTCTGCGGCGTGTTCATCGGCGGGATGGGCGGCATCGTGCAGTCGGCAAGCCGGTCCTTGATGGTACGCCACTGCGATCCCGAAACCTCGACCGAGTATTTCGGCCTGTACGGCATGTCAGGGCGCGCGACTGCGTTTCTAGCCCCACTGCTGATCGGCATCACCACGCATGTCACCGGCAGCGCCCGATTGGGGATTTCGCCCGTGTTGTTTTTGTTCGCAATCGGCTTGTTCTTACTCATTTGGGTCAATGCACAAGGCGAAGACACCGCTGCCGCCTGATTGGTTACAACTTTCATCTTTTCGTTTGCCCCGTGGTCCTGTTACCATCAGGCCGAACGACGTGAGGGTAGTACGATATGGTCAAGTTTCGACGCACATTTAGCCTGATGCTGGCGCTTTCTTTGGTCGCTTGTTCGGGAAAATCAGACACCAACATTGACGGCACGCAGGTTAAAGAACCCGCGCCTGCCGAAATCCGTGGGCTGGCCAAGGCCGCTTTTGGTGCAGCCCGTGTAGGGTCTTCGCAGAAATCCGCGCCGCTTGGTGGGTACGCACGGGGATGTTTGGCAGGGTCCGAACAGTTGGCTGAAACTGGCCCGACATGGCAAGCCATGCGCCTGTCACGCAACCGCAATTGGGGTCACCCCGAACTGGTCAACATGGTTCAGAACCTGTCCAAAGTTGCGGCAGCGCAACCCGGGTGGAACGGTCTGTATGTCGGCGACATGAGCCAACCACGCGGCGGTCCGATGTTGACAGGTCACCGCAGTCACCAAGTCGGTTTGGACGCGGACATCTGGATGCTGCCTGCCACGAATTTGAACCTGTCAGTGACAGAGCGCGAAAATATCTCGTCCATTTCCACCCGCCGATCCAGCGGAGCGTTCACCAACTCTAGCTGGTCGCGCGCACATCACAACATCATCAAAGCTGCTGCCAAAGACAAACGCACCGCCCGCATTTTTGTGTTTCCAGGGGCCAAGGTGCAGATGTGCAAAGACGAAAAAGGCAACCGCGACTGGCTGCGCAAAGTGCGCCCATGGTACGGGCACCACTATCATTTCCACGTGCGCTTGGCCTGCCCGCGTGGGGCCAAAGGGTGCAAGGACCAGACCCCACCACCGGCTGGCGACGGCTGCGCAGATGCCCAACAATGGGTGAACAACATTCTGAATCCGCCGCCGCCAAACCCCAACCCGACACCTCGTAAAAAGCGCCGCGAATTCACGGTCGCCGATCTGCCGCAGCAATGTTCAAACGTTTTACGCTCGCAATAGCGCTGGCCTTTGGCGGTTCTACCGCTGATGCCCAATCGCTGGAATTCATGTCTGGCACAAACATGCAGGACCCGTTCGGCACGTTTGGTGGGCTGTCCGCCCTCGAGGTATCGCCCGATGGTCTGTCCGCGCTAACCCTGTCTGACCGCGGCCACATCTTTGATCTGGCAATCACACGGGACGACGATAACAACATTTCGGACGTAAAAGTCACGCGCTCAAAACACCCAAAATTCAAACGCGACACCGAAGGTTTGGCGATTGGCAAAGGCGGCACCTTTGTGTCGTTTGAGGGACCGGGGCAGGTTCGAAAATTGGGTGGAAAAGCCCTGCCCAGCCATCCGGATTTCAAAACCATGGCCCCCAACAGCGCGCTTGAGGCGTTGGCCATCGACGAGGCCGGCACGCTTTACACATTGCCCGAACGCTCCGGTGAAGTCGGCAAACCGTTCCCGCTGTACGCCTTCAAAGACGGTGCCTGGACCATCGCGTATCAGATCCCCCGCAACGGACCGTTCCTGCCAGTTGGTGCCGATTTTGGGCCCGACGGATTGTTCTATCTTCTTGAACGAGCATTCACCCCACTAGGGTTTCGCACGCGCATCCGCCGCTTTGACCTGATCAAAAATACTCAAAAACCTGTCGAACTTTTGCGCACCTATCCAGCACGTCACGGCAACCTCGAGGGGCTTAGCGTGTGGCGCGACGCAAACGATGACATCCACCTGACCATGGTGTCTGACGACAATTTCCTGCCAGTTTTGCGCAATGAAATCGTAGAATATATCCTGCGATAGCTCTTGCGCCGTCCGACAACCCCGCCTATAGACCGTGCGTCTGCATGGTGCAGGCCGAGTTCTCCGCTACCTTGTAAAACGGATCAAAATCATGACACGCATTCACCTTCCCGGCATTCTTGCCATGGCCGCCATCGTTGTGGCCTCAAATATTCTTGTGCAACATTTGTTTGGCCAATGGCTGACGTGGGGCGCGTTCACCTATCCGCTCGCGTTTCTTGTCACCGACGTGATGAACCGCGTTTACGGGGCCGGCCCTGCGCGCACCGTCGTGCTGACGGGTTTTGTGGTTGGCGTGTTCTGCTCGCTGGTTGGCACACAGATCATGGGCGAATTCGGACCACTGGTCACACTGCGCATCGCGATCGGCTCTGGCCTCGCGTTCTTGATCGCGCAAATGCTGGACGTCGGTATTTTCTCGGCCTTGCGCAATGGCACATGGTGGAAAGCACCGCTGGCTTCGACCTTGATCGGGTCCACCGTCGACACCGCGTTGTTCTTCACAATCGCCTTTGCCGCGCCGCTGACGTTTTTGGAACCTTCCAATGATGTGTCTTGGGCCAACGAAGTTCTCCCTTTGTTGGGCGTCGGCGTGATGGCCCCGTTGTGGGTGTCGCTGGCGGTCGCCGACTGGGCTGTAAAACTCACTTTGGCGCTGTTGGCGCTGATCCCGTTCCGCCTAATTACTGCGCGTATTACCGCGGCGGCTGGATAATTCACAAAAAAGGCTTTGCGATCCGGGGAACTTGTGCGACGGTACGAATGAGTTCAACAAATGTAAAGGAGGTGATCTAGTGTCGAGGAAGATATTGGAGCGAGGTGTCGGAACAGCTTGGGAGGTCGCCCGTTAAGGCAGCCCATGACGGTGTAAACCGCCCAAGTGGATCCACCCGGTCTAACCGAGATCCCTCCTGAAACTTTCGAAAGGGCCGCCTATGATTGGGCGGCCCTTTTTCGTGTCTCATCAAAGGTGTATAAGGGCTGCATGGTTCGCATCAACGATGACATAACCCTGCACGACTGGGAGCTTTCCGAAAGCTTTGTACGCGCGTCTGGTCCCGGTGGGCAGAACGTGAACAAGGTGTCGTCGGCCGTGGAATTGCGGTTTGAAGCAGAGCGTAGCCCGTCATTGTCCGCCCCCGTCAAAGTGCGCCTGAAACGGCTGGCCGGACGACGCTGGACGCTGGATGGTGCGCTGATTTTGCAGTGTGACGAGACGCGGTCCCAAGCGCGCAATCGCGACATCGTGCGCCAGCGGTTGGCCGAACTGATCCGCAAATCCTTGGTTGCCCCGAAACGCCGGATCGCAACACGACCAACATTAGGGTCGAAAAAACGCCGCCTGAAGGCCAAGAAAGTGCGCGGCGAAGTCAAAAACATGCGTGGCCGCGTGGACCCCGACGATTAAACCAGATGCCAACCCCGACGCACGTCGCTTTTCGCCATGACATTGATCGGCGGGCCACTAAGGTGGACGCATATGAGCACCCCTGACAAAACCGGCCTCGCCATCATTTTAAGCCTTATCGCGCTGACGTTGTTTGACGCGATGGGCCTGATCATCAAGCACCTGTCGAACGGATATTCCGCCGCTGAATTGTCGGCCTGGCGCAATCTGTTCGGGCTGGTTCCGTCGATCATTGCGCTGTGGTCGTCGCGCGCGTGGCATGCGGGCGGCAGGCGCTTGAAAATCCGGCAATGGAAGCTCGCGTTGATGCGCGGTGTCATCGTGACCTTTGCGCAGCTGTGTTTTTATATGTCGTTGGGATTAATGGCTTTTGCGACCGCATCGACCATCACTTACGCCAATGCGTTGTTCATGACAGCGCTGGCAATCCCGATCCTAGGCGAACGCGTCGGCTGGGTGCGTTGGGGGGCTGTTTTAGTCGGCTTTGTCGGCGTCATCATGATCATGCAACCGGGCAGCGACGGGTTTTCTGTCTATGCATTGTTGCCGCTGGCAGCAGCCGCGTTTTACGCGTTGGTCGGGGTCACAGCGCGCCTGTTTGACGACGACGTATCGAGCCCTCTGGTCAATCTGTATTCGTCGTTAACGGCTGTCGTCGGCGCGTTCACCATCGCATTTTTTTGGGGTGGTTTTACACCAATTGCGTCCGCCGCTGACATGGGTTGGATCATCGCGATGGGCGGATTTGGTGGCACGGCGGTGCTATTCCTCGTGGTTAGCTACCGCATGACCGAACAAAGCAACCTCGCGCCGTTCAGCTATTTTGGCATTCCGCTGGCGTTCGTCATGGGCTGGCTGTTCTTTGACGAGGCCCCTTGGAGCACGCTTTTCCCCGGCGCGATTTTGATCGCAGCGGGCGGATTGCTGATCGTGTGGCGCGAACGGAAGCGGGGTTAAACCACCACGTCCTGTTCGTCCTGTTCACCGACACCAAACACCCGTTTGTAACGCGCGATTTCGGACGCGGGTCCCATCGCTTTTTTCGGATTGTCCGACAGCTTAACCGTCGGCTGGCCGTTCGCCTTGACCGCTTTGCACACCAACGAAAACGGGGCCAATGCGTCATCCGGCACCAGCCCGCGGAAATCGTTTGTCAGCAACGTGCCCCACCCGAACGAGATGTTGGTTTTGCCAGCAAACTGCGCCTGCAATTCCTGAATTTTCGTGACATCCAGACCGTCACTAAAGATCACACGCTTGTCGCGGGGATCTTCGCCGCGTGATTTCCACCAATCAATCGCGACGTTCGCCGCCGTTGCTGGATCGCCGCTGTCGATGCGGATACCCGTCCAGCCCGCCAGCCAATCAGGGGCTTTGTCGAGGAACCCTTGGGTGCCGTAGGTGTCCGGCAAAATGATGCGCAAGTTGCCTTCGTGCTCGTCCTGCCAGTCTTGCAAAACATCGTAGGGTGCCTGCGCCAAGGCCGCGTCATCAGGCGCCAAAGCCGCGTAGACCATCGGCAATTCGTGGGCGTTGGTGCCGATCGCTTCGACCTCGCGGTTCATGGCGATTTTGCAGTTCGACGTACCGGTGAATTTGTCGCCCAGCCCCTCGCGCATGGCTTGAACGCACCAATCTTGCCAGAGGTACGAATGGCGACGGCGCGTGCCAAAATCGGCAATCGACAGATCGGGCAATTCGCGTAGTTTCTCGATCTTTTCCCAAACGCGGGTCATGCCACGGGCGTATAGAACTTGCAGTTCGAACTTGCCCATTTGGTCCAGAACAGCGCGGCCGCGCAGCTCCATCAAAATCGCCAAGGCGGGAATTTCCCACAGCATAACTTCGTGCCATTTGCCCTCAAACGTCAGCTCGTATTGGTCACCTTTACGTTCCAAATGGTAGGCTGGCAGGCGCAATCCCTCGAACCATTCCATGAAATCAGAGGTGAACATCTGGCGTTTACCGTAAAACGTATTGCCACGCAGCCACGTGCTTTCGCCACGGCTAAGCGACAGGGACCGGACGTGGTCCAACTGTTCGCGCAACTCGCCCTCATCAATCAAATGCGCCAGCGGCACATGTTTTGACCGGTTGATCAGGCTGAACGTGACTTGGGTGTCGGGTTTGTTGCGATAGATGCTTTGGCACATCAGCAATTTGTAGAAATCCGTGTCGATCAGGGACCGCACAATCGGGTCGATCTTCCACTTGTGATTCCAGACGCGGGTGGCGATGTCGACCATTCTAGGCTTCTCCGTATTTCACGCCTTTTTAGATCAGCCAGCGCGATTGGGGGCAAGCGGTTGTTGCAGATGGGGATAATGATCGGTGCCTTAGGCGAGTTTCACCTTGGCCGATTGCATCCCGCTCATCGCTGATTCGAGGGATCCGTTCAGATCGATTGCGCGGCACAGATCTGTTTTGACCGTCACATCAAACCCCAGTTTTGCCGCATCCACGGCTGAGAAATTCACGCAGAAATCCAAGGCCAATCCGACCATGACCAGTTCGGAGATACCGCGGGATTTCAGATACCCTTCTAGCCCTGTTGGGGTTGTTTGGTCGTTTTCGAAAAACGCCGAATAGCTGTCGATCTGCGGGTTGTAGCCTTTGCGAATGACCAAATCAGCGCGGTCGCGGTGCAAATCTGTGTGAAACCGCGCGCCTGTGGACCCGATAATGCAGTGATCAGGCCACAGCATTTGATCGCCGTAGGGCATGTCGATCAAATCATAGGGCGCTTTGTCGGTGTGCGAGGATGCGAAGGATGAATGTCCCGCTGGGTGCCAGTCCTGGGTCAGCACAACCGCTTCGGCGTCGTTCATCAAAGCGTTGATGCCTTCGATGATTTCATCGCCACCCGAAACGGCAAGCGCGCCGTGGGGGCAAAAATCATTCTGCACATCTATCACAATCAAGGCTTTGGTCATCGGAGCGCTCCAATTTGGTGTCACACATCCCTAGGTGGCGCCGGGCGGTCCGTCAATGTTGCTGCATCCATTCGGCGACACGTGGCCACAAACTGTTTGCCGCAGCGCGGGACCGGATGAGACGCGCGTGGTTGAAATCTTCGGGGTAGCCTTGGGCGCGACCACAGATTTCGAACGTCGCGTGTCCTGCGAATCCATCGGCGATTGCACGACATCCTGCTTGGGGCGCGATGACCTTGTCGGCCGCGCCCGCCAGAACCAGCACAGGCAGGGCAACATCGGACAATTGCGCAATCACATCGTGCCCTGCGCGGTCGGTGAATTGTCGTTTGCGGTTCCACAGCGCCCAGTTTTGCATGATGCCCGTCGCCTCACTGCACGGTCCCAGACGCACAATGCGCCCAGGCCAATACCCCAACCGCCGCCCGGCAAACCCCATCAAACGCATGAACAGTTGCACGCGTTTCGGGGACAAATGCGAATAGGTCGCCTGCGCCCCCATCAAGGTCAGTGTGCGCATCACCCGCACCAGATTTGGCGTTTGCGCCAGCGCCAGAACCATCGCCAGTCCGCCGCCCGAATGCCCCACAACATGCACGCCGCTTTTCGGGTGTTGTTGGTGAACGTGCGCCACAGCATTGGTCATCTCGTCCTCGGCCAAATCGTGGTAGTCAAAGCGCGTGATGTTGCCGCGCCGCAAATCACGCCCACGCCATTCAATGACATAAGTCGGGGCAAGTTTCCCAAAATGCTGCGCAATCGGTAGGCATGTTTCTGCGTTTGAAAATGTGCCGTGCGTGATCAACACAGGCGCACCCTCAGACTGATCGCCGATCACGCGCCACAACTGGCCCGGCCCCTGCCAATCTTGTACTTTGATCAAACCGTCTATTGTCATTTCCAAATCGTCGGGCACAGGACCTGCATGCGTCAAAGGTTCCGTCGCGTCCGCCTCCCCCTTGCCTGTGCAAAAAGATCGGCGTATCTGAGCGCGCATGTACACCATTGCCGCCCTTTACCACTTTACCCGTTTTGCCGATCCCGATGGTCTGCGCCCTGCTTTGCGTGCGGTGTGCGAAGGCAGTGCCGTCAAAGGCACGCTGCTGATTGCAAGCGAAGGCATCAACGGCACGATTGCCGGTCCGCGTGCCGGAATTGACGCAGTTCTGGCCCACATTCGCGCCCTGCCCGGATGTGACGGTTTAGAGTGGAAAGAAAGCTTTTCCGACACCCCGCCGTTTGGCAAAATGAAGGTTCGGCTCAAGCGTGAAATCGTGACAATGGGTCAGCCCGACGTCGATCCAAAAGCACGGGTTGGCAACTATGTCGAGGCCGCCAATTGGAACGATCTGATCACACGCGATGATGTTGCCGTGATCGACACGCGCAATGATTACGAGGTGGCGATTGGCACGTTTGACGGCGCGATCGACCCTGAAACGTCGACTTTTGGCGAATTTCCCGCATGGTGGGCGGCCAACAAAGATCGCTTTCATAACAAGAAAGTCGCGATGTTTTGCACAGGCGGAATTCGCTGTGAAAAATCCACAAATTATCTGCTGGGCCAAGGCGTCGAGGACGTGTTTCACCTAAAGGGTGGCATTCTGAAATACCTCGAAGAGGTGCCTGAGGCCGACAGCACGTGGCAGGGCGATTGCTTTGTTTTCGACAACCGTGTCAGCGTTGGACATGGCCTAAAGGTCGGACCCCACCAGCTGTGTCATGCTTGTCGTCGTCCGCTGTTTCCTGAGGATGTGAAGAAGGTGGAATTTGTCGTTGGGGTCAGCTGCCACCAGTGCATTGATGAGACGTCCGAGGCTGACAAGAACCGGTTTCGCGAACGCCAAAAACAGATCGAATTGGCGCGTAGCCGTGGTGGCGAACACTTCGGCAGCTAAACGCGCGCGGTGAGGTAAGGTGGGTCTTGACCCACCAGTCCCTACGCCGCTTGCAATGCCCCTTGCGTTCGACTGCGTGACAGCAACCACACCAGAATGCCGATGTTCAGGAAATTCCACGCGATTCCGTTGATGAATGCCAATTGGTATGACCCTGTCAAATCGTAGATCCAGCCGGACATCCAGCTGCCAATCGCCATTCCAAAAATCGTCGCCATCAGGACGAAACCGACGCGGGCCCCGGCTTCGCGCGCGGGCATGTATTCGCGCACGACAACGGCGTAGCTGGGCACGATGCCCCCTTGGCTAAGCCCAAAGATCAGGCTGACCACATACAGCGAAATCAGCGCATCAGACGGCAGGTACAAGAATAGCGCGATACACTTTAACGCCGAACCGATCAGGATGGTGCGCACGCCACCCAACCAGTCCGCCAATGTGCCAGAGATCAGGCCCGACACCACGCCGCCCGCCAACATCAGCGCCAACATTTCTGCGCCCACCGCAGGTCCGTAACCTAGATCGACGCAGTAGGACACGATGTGCACCTGTGGCATCGACATCGCCACGCAGCACCCGATGCCGGCCAGCCCCAACAGGCAGGCCAGTGCCGTCGGTGACAAGCCCGAGCTTTTGGCATTGGCCGATGATACTGCCTTGGCGCGGGCGTGGGCTTCTTCCGGAACTTTGCGGCGCAAAATGAGGGCAAGGGGGATCACAACCACCACCGTTACAATCGCCATTGTCCAATAAACGCTGCGCCACCCAAGGTCCGCCAGCATCCCCGAAAGGGCGACGGGCCAAATCACGCCGCTTAGATAATTGCCGCTGGCCACGATCGCCATTGCGATGCCGCGCCTGCGCATAAACCAGTGCGAAATGTCTGCGATTAGCGGTCCAAACCCCACGGCAGAGGCAAACCCGACCAGTAATTGTGCCAACGAAATCATGGCGATAGACGTGCTGATCACCGCCAACATCATACCCAAAGACACGCCAACTGCCGCCCCGATCAAGCACAGACTGACGCCGAATCTATCCACCGCCCGTCCGATGAAAAAGTTGCCCAGCGCAAAGCCAATCATCGTAAGCGTATAAGGTAGTGAGGCGTCGGCACGATCCACGCCCAATTCGAACTGCATCGCTGGCATGATCGAAATGATCAGCCACATGCCCGCATTGATGACCATCGCCACGGCCAGGGTCAGGCCCATTCGAATCCACGAATATCGGCTGTCGAGAACGGTTAATGCTGACATGAAAATACTTCTGGTTTCTTTGTGGGGGCAATTGGTGCGCCTGCGCAACCCATGTCAGAAAATCGTGACAATTTGAGACGTTAAGCCAAGCGTAATTCAGCGCTGCTAAGTCTGCCTTTGGGTGAAATAGAGGTGGCGGATATGACTGCGCAAGTGAACGTACGTCCAATCATTATCAAAAAGAAAAAGGTCATCAAAGGCGGTGGCCACCATGGTGGTGCATGGAAAGTTGCCTATGCGGATTTCGTGACTGCGATGATGGCGTTTTTTATGTTGATGTGGCTGCTGAATGCGACAACGGAAAAGCAACGCAAAGGGATTGCGGATTACTTTTCACCCACGATTCCGATCAACCGGATTTCAGGCGGTGGTGAAGGTGCCTTTGGCGGTGATTCTGTATTTTCTGAAAACACATTGCCGCAGAACGGGACGGGTGCCTCGGCTGAGCGTCCGACCTCGCAGAATCAGGCGCGTGGTGAATCCGGCATGTCCGATCAGGGTGATGCGGCGGCGGCCTTAGAAGAAGAATCATTCGAGTCACTTGAGGTCAAGTTGTTGGGCAAAGGCGGCGAAAGCCAGGTCATGGAAAACGAGCTTCAGCACATTGTGACACGCATTACGGACAAAGGTCTGGTGATTGAGCTTTTCGCTGTCGAAGGTCAGCCGTTATTCGAATCTGACAGACTGACCCCGACGCCGCTTTTGCGCAGCTTGGCAGCTATGATTACCGATACCGTGCAGACTGTGACCAACCAAATGGCAATCGGCGGCCATGTCGCCGCCCAACCAATTGTTTTGGCAAACAACAGGGTCTGGGACACATCGGCGGCACAAGCCGATGCGATGCGTAAGCTATTGTTAGACGTAGGTATTTCACCGCGACGTGTACAACGTGTAACGGGTCATGCTGATCGCCAACCCGCATCGCGCAACCCTATGGCGACGCGGAATAACCGGTTGGAAATCATTCTGTTGCGCAAATAAGCCCGACAAATTTTCAAGACAAATAGAACGCATTTTATCTGTTAGGCGCACGTTAAGCGGAGCCGTCTAAGTATCTCTCAAATCTTAGGTGCAGCAGAAAGGCGTATCCATGACAATATCATCCTCCCTCAATGCAGGTGTAGCAGGGTTGCAATCCAACGCAACGCGACTGGCGTCCATTTCCGATAACATCGCTAACTCGTCGACCTACGGGTACAAGCGTGTGACGACCGATTTTCAGTCCATGGTGATCTCGTCCAAAGGTGGGACACATTCCGCAGGCGGCGTGCGTGCCACGACAGAACGGTTGATTGACCAACGTGGGTCTTTGGTATCAACGTCAAATGCAACAGACTTGGCGGTTCGTGGTCGCGGTATGCTACCCGTCGCACAAGTGTCTGAAGTGCAAGTTGGCAATGGCGACAACCAAATGTACCTGACAACAACAGGTTCATTCCGCACAGATGCAGACGGCTATATGGTATCTCAATCTGGGTTGGTTTTGATGGGTTGGCCTGCTTTGGCTGATGGCACAATCCCCACCTATCCGCGTGACACATCTGACGGGTTGGAACCTGTGCAGATCAATGTGAACCAATTTTCAGGTGAGCCGACCACTCAGATGACACTTGGTGTTAACCTGCCTGCGACAGAAACTGATGCTGGCGCGGATGGTGACACGCAAGAGCTATCAGTTGAATACTTCGATAACCTAGGCACATCGGAAAGTATCGGGATTACCTTTACACCGTCTGTTCCGGGTACGGGGTCATCTAACGAGTGGACCGTCACATTGACTGATTCCGCCCAATCGGGCGCATTGATTGGTGAATATGTTCTGACCTTTGATGACGGCCGTACGTCAGGCGGTACGCTGCAATCAATCGTGACATCGACTGGCGGTGCATACGATCCGGCCACAGGTTCGATCATTGTGAACGTCGACGGCGGACCGATGGAAATCAACGTCGGCAAAATTGGCGAAAGCGATGGTTTGACCCAATTGTCTGACAACTTTGCGCCAGTTTCGATTTTGAAAGACGGGTCACCCGTTAGCCACATGACAAGCGTTGAAGTCGACGCAAATGGCTACGTTCACGCATTCTTTGATACCGGAATCACGCGCATAATTTACCAAGTTCCGTTGGTCGACTTGCCCAATCCAAATGGCATGGTTGCGCTAGATCAACAGACCTATTTGCCGTCGCCAGAAAGCGGTTCGTATTTTCTATGGGATGCCGGTGACGGACCAACTGGTGATGTCGTTGCCTATGCCCGCGAAGAATCTGCCACGGACGTTGCTGGTGAACTTACAGCGATGATTCAAACACAACGCGCGTATTCTTCGAACGCAAAAGTCATCCAGACAGTAGATGAAATGTTGCAAGAAACCACAAATATCAAACGATAAACGATAGCGGCTGACCCAACCGGGTCGGTAGTTCCACGCTTCTACAGCTTCAAGAATTGAGGTCTAAATGACGATCACAGGCGCATTGAACAACGCAATGTCAGGATTAAGGGCTGCGGGCTACGCTTCGCAGGTGGTGTCATCCAACCTATCAAACGCATTAACTCCGGGCTATGCGCGGCGCAGCTTGGAACTGTCGTCGTCTGCTTTGGGCGGCAACGGGGGCGTACGTGTTGACGGTCAGGTGCGGCATGTAGACCCGGGCTTGTTAGCTGATAGGCAAATGGCCAGCGCCAGTTTTGGTAACAAGCGTGACACGTCTGCGTTCTTATCCGAATTGGAACGATTGCTGGGAACACCAGATCAAGCTGGATCATTGGCAGGCCAGTTCGCCAATTTCGAAAGCAGTTTGATCACTGCCGCAAGTCGACCGGACGCTCCAGATCGACTCGCCTCAGCTGTGAATGCAGCGCGGGATTTAGTAGATACAGTTGGAACAGCGGCAGCCGGTATCCAAGATCAACGGACACGTGCTGACCGTTCCATTGATGCACAAGTTACCCGTCTAAATGATGCTCTAGGGGAACTTCAAACCTTGAATGGTGCCATCACCGCCACCCGCGTTCAGGGCGGTGATGACGCGGCATTGCAAGACCATCGCCAACGATTGGTCGACGAAGTGAGTGAAATGGTGCCTGTACGCACGGTCGCACGTGCCAATGGCGGCATCGCGCTCTACACCAACGGCGGCGCAACTTTGCTAGATGGCAAAGCTGCTGAGATCGGATTTGAGCCAGTCAATCTTGTCGCGTCTGGCATGTCTATCGAGGCGGGTTCTCTTTCTGGTCTAACGATCAACGGAAACAGCGTTCGAACGGCATCTCACAATGGCGCACTAAAGGGCGGAACACTGTCAGCGCAATTTGAAATTCGCGACGAACTTGCGCCAGAAGCGGAAACAAATCTTGACGCAGTCACGCGCGATCTTATCGAACGTTTTCAAGACAGTGGTGTAGATTCGACTTTGGCCGCAGGTGCGGCTGGGCTTTTCACTGACAGCGGATCTGCGTTTGACGCAATAAATGAGGCGGGTGTGTCCAGCCGTCTGACAGTCAACGCGTTAGTTGATCCAGATCAGGGCGGCGAAACTTGGCGCATCCGGGATGGTTTAGGCGCGGCAGCCCCTGGAAATGTGGGTGATGCACACTTGCTGCAAGCGTTAGGAGATGCACTGACGCAAACCCGTGTCCCGGGTTCCGGGGCATTTGGATCAGGAGCTTTCGATGCCTCCGGTTTGACCACTTCAATGATGTCACAGATCGCGGCGGATCGAACCAATTCAGAGCAACACCTTAGCTTTGCTTCTTCAATGCTGAGTGAGCTAACGAGCCAAGAATTGGCGCAAGGCGTCGACAGCGACACTGAGTTGCAACAATTGATCTTGATCGAACAAGCCTACGCTGCCAACGCGCGGATGATCCAAACCGTTGACGAAATGATGCAAACTTTGCTGAGGTTATAACGCTATGAATGGTTTATCTATTGGCGATCTGGCCAACTCTTTTCTGCTACAACGACGTGGTACTGCATTGAAAACAGAGATGTCCCGTCTCACACAAGAATTGGCGACGGGGCAAGTAACCGACATCAAGACGGTGCTGGCTGGAAATTTCAGCTATCTCAGTGACATTGAAAACAGCATGAAAACTCTGGCCGGCTATAAGGTAGCTGGCGCAGAAGCAACGCAACTTTCAGGCACGATGCAAGCGGTCCTGGAAAACGTACAAAATATCAGTAGCGATTTTGCCGCTGATCTTCTGGCTGTGTCATCTGGGGGTTTGGATTCCATCGCCCAGCAAAGTGCGACCGAGGCCCGCCAACAACTGGGCAGTGTGGTGTCCGCGTTAAATACCAATTTTGCAGGGCGAAACTTGTTTTCTGGTACTGCCACAAACACAGTACCCATGCCGACATCAGATACAATTATTGACGCGCTACGCACAGAATTGGCTGGTGTTACTGGGTCCGCATCAAAAGCCGCAGCAGCCAAGGCATGGTTCGATGATCCAGCTGGTTTTGATACCGTCATTTATCAAGGATCCAACGATGCTTTGGCTCCTTTTCGGTTGTCTGATACAGAGGATATCTCTCTAGACATTCGGGCGAATTCTGAGGAGTTGAAGGAGGTTATCCGGCATTTGGCGCTGGCTGGATTGGCAAACGATGCTAGCCTATCGATAGATGCCGCTGAACGCAGCGATATCTTGTTGGCGTCGGGTGAAGGGCTCATAAAAGCCCAAGATAACTTGACTGCTTTGCGTGCAAATGTTGGCTTCACCGAAGCGCGAATAGACCAAATTTCAACACGCAATGCATCAGAAATGACGTCGATGGAATACGCTAAAGGAACGTTGCTGTCAGTCGATCCGTTTGAAACCGTCACCCGCCTGGAGGAAGTCCAATTTCAATTGCAAAGCCTGTACACCGTCACGTCAAGATCTTCCGAGCTTACACTTTTGAACTTTCTACGATGAGTATGCTTAGGGTCATTATAGCCTGGCTTTGTCTGGCGAGTGTAAGTCTAGCCGGGCCTGTGCGGATCAAAGACTTGGTCGAATTTGATGGCGTTCGCGGCAATGATTTGGTCGGGTATGGGCTGGTTGTTGGCTTAAATGGCAGCGGTGACGGCTTGCGGAACGCGCCTTTCACTGAAGAGATTATGTCAAATATTTTGGAGCGTCTCGGTGTAAATGTTGCAGGCGAGCAGTTCAGGCCGAAAAATGTAGCAGCAGTCTTGGTCACGGCAAGTTTGCCGCCGTTTTCTCGTGCTGGTGGCAAAATTGATGTGACCGTCTCTGCAATCGGGGACGCAAAAAGCCTACTTGGCGGTACTTTGGTGATGACACCGTTGAACGCAGCAGATGGCGATATCTACGCAGTGGCCCAAGGCAGTATTATTGCTGGCGGTGCGGTTGCTGAAGGTGATGGCGCAAAAGTTACGCGTGGCGTTCCGACGGCGGGCGTCATCCCATCCGGTGCACGTGTGGAACGGGAAATTGACTTTGATCTTGGAAGCTTAAGCACCGTACGTTTGGCTCTGCGCGATGCAGATTTCACGACGGCGGCCCGTATTGAACAAGCTATCAATTCGAATTTTGGCCGGCGTGTCGCATTGATGTTGGATTCGGGAACTGTATCTTTGGATATCGCCCAGACGAGAATGATTTCCGTTGCCCATGCTTTGGGGCGTGTCGAAAATATATCCGTGGAACCGGAACGCAAAGCACGTGTGGTTGTAGACCAAAGGTCCGGGACTATCGTCATGGGCGAAGACGTTCGCATTTCACGAGTGGCTGTGTCTCAAGGGAACTTGACGCTTCGCATTCAAGAAGCGCCGATTGTTGTTCAACCTAATCCCTTTGCGGAAGGTGAAACTGTCGTGGTCCCACGCACCAACGCCGCAATCGAGGAAGAGCCTGGAATCGGCCTGGCCGAAGTTCCTGACGGTGCCTCGCTATCCGAGGTTGTTGCAGGTTTGAATGCGCTGGGCGTGTCGCCGAGGGACATGATCGATATTCTCAAAAGTATCAAAGCCGCAGGTGCATTGCATGCAGAATTCGTTGTGAACTAGCTTTTACGTGAAAACCCGGATCTTTTTCACAAAAAGTGCTGTCGGCCCCGGCCAAATTCGATGATGTTTTATAACGTGAAAACTCAAGATTGAGGCACTCAATATTCTGTATACTGCATATGATTGAGCGATGTCATTTGCATATATTTCTGGACGGAAAACTAACATGCCAGCCGCGCCAATTGATCCGAAAATCGACGCAAGATCTTGGGCAGAACGCGGTAGCAGAATTTGCGCCACAATGGCGGATTGACCTAGAGCTGCGGGAACAAAAATCGCGACCAATAGATATGTCGCGGTCGTGCCAAAGGATTCCACATTCAGATATGTCGTTGATACAGAAGGCTGAAAAGTTGCTAGCATCGTCGCCACGGCTGCCGCGATCAAAAAGAAGCTAAGATTGACTCGTGCCATCGCACTCACAAAATCCGAATGTTTGGACTGCCGATGTGTTTGAACAATTGCTGGCGCGATCAAAGTCTCGAAACTATGCAAAACAGCAGGCAGTAAAAGCGTCGTTAGCCGCGCGGCAAAATACAAAATTGCTTGTGCCGGAGACAACAACATTGCTGCGATCCATAGGTCGGCGGTATTTGTCAACGAAAGGCAGTCTATCTGCAGCCTCGCATTTTCAAAAACGCGTTGTGGCTTGAAAGAAAGGTCACACAGCGCAATCATAAGCGACGTTAGACACATCAGCAAAACCACCATTTCCAAATTCCAAGCTGCAAATATGCTCAGTACGGATAATATCAGCGTCGACAATCCCAGAACTAACGCCGTTCCATTGACCGCATTTCCCAAAGTCATCCGTGCTGTGATTGTGCAAACCTGCGTCAGACAAAACGCGCTAGCAATGAAAAGCGACGGCAAAAAGCCTGTCAGCCACAAGATGCTTGAGGTGGCCAAAGAAACAATCACCATCCCCAACACTTTTGCAGGTCCTCGTAATCCCTGAGACGCGGAGGATTGAGCGATTCCAGTAACAGCGATTAACGTTACGACCAGCACTAAGATGCCGTGGGATCGGTGGGCCTGAACGCCAGACAGCGTAACAGCGCACAATATGATGCCGCACAGAACTGTTATCGGCCATTCAAAAATGCCCGAACGCCCAGTGTGATAGACCGGGTCAGACATTATCTTGCCCATGCACTAAGTACAGCTGCCAAACCGAAAGCTTCATTTTCACTCTACCCTTTTCCCAATTTGCAAATTCGCAGAAGGACAAAAAGAGGGTGTTAACAACGCAGATCGCCGCCCCATAAAAGAGCGGCGATTGTAATTTAAATCTGGCCTATCGGTATCTTAGAAGTCCAGATTTTCCACGTTCAGCGCGTTCTGCTGAATGAATTCACGCCGTGGTTCGACAACGTCACCCATCAGTTTGGTGAACAAATCATCGGCCTCGGCCATATCGGCGACCTGTACTTGCAACAAAGTCCGTGCATCCGGATCCAGCGTCGTTTCCCACAATTGATCAGGGTTCATTTCACCCAAGCCTTTGTAGCGTTGCAGGGACAAGCCTTTTTCGCCTTCTGCCAAAATCGCATTCAACAAATCCATCGGGCCAAAAATCATCTGCGTTCGGTCTTTGCGGATCAGTTGCGCTGGCAGCGAATAGACCTCTTGCAAGCTTTGCGTAAACGACCCGGTCCGCCGGGCTTCACCACCGCGCAAAATACGGCCATCCAGCGTGCGAACTTCTTCGACACCGCGCAGAATACGAGCCAAACGAATGCCGTGATCTTGGGTAATGCGGCCCTGCCAACCTTGTTCATATTCCAAGGCGATCAGGTTCAAACGCGCCGCAACTTTGTCCGCTGTGCCTTGCAAATCAGACTCGACAACGCCGGGCGAAAAGGCACCCGCAATCGCAGCCTGCTCCAGAATATGGCGCGGATAATGCGTCGGAAATGCCTCAAGCACACGGCGCATTTGACGGGCCAAATCGACGACACGCATCAGGTCTGCACCGCTAATTTCTTCACCGTTGCCTTGGCGCAGCATCGCGCCGTCAATGCCTTGATTTACCAGATAATCTTCCATGGCGGCTTGGTCTTTGAGGTACACTTCGGACTTGCCGCGTGACACTTTGTACAGCGGCGGCTGCGCGATATACAGGTGACCGCGTTCGATCAGTTGTGGCATTTGGCGATAGAAGAATGTCAGCAAAAGTGTCCGGATGTGCGCGCCATCGACGTCCGCATCCGTCATGATGACGATCTTGTGGTAGCGCAATTTGTCGATGTTGAATTCGTCGCGACCAATGCCAGTGCCCAGCGCCATCACAAGGTTACCGATTTCCTGACTGCCCAGCATCCTGTCAAAGCGCGCGCGTTCAACGTTAAGGATTTTACCTTTTAGTGGCAAAATCGCTTGGGTTTGACGGTCACGACCCGTCTGCGCAGAACCGCCAGCCGAGTCACCCTCGACGAGGAAAACTTCGGTTTTAGACGGATCTTTTTCAGAGCAATCCTTGAGCTTGCCTGCAAGGAAATTCACGTCCATCGCCGTCTTGCGACGGGTCAAATCACGGGCTTTGCGGGCCGCTTCACGCGCGAGCGCTGCTTCGACAATTTTGCCAACGATAACCTTGGCAAGGTTCGGGTTTTCCTCGAACCATTCTGACAGCTTTTCGTTCACCAAACCTTCGACTGCGGGGCGCACTTCGGACGACACCAGCTTGTCTTTGGTTTGAGACGAGAATTTCGGATCAGGCACTTTGACGGACAACACACAGGTCAAACCTTCGCGGGCGTCGTCACCCGTAAAGCTGATCTTTTCTTTTTTCGCGATGCCAGATGTCTGCGCATAGTTGTTGATCGTGCGGGTCAACGCACCACGGAAACCGGCCATGTGCGCGCCGCCATCCCGCTGGGGGATGTTGTTGGTAAAGGGCAGCACGTTTTCATGGTAACTGTCATTCCACCACATCGCGACTTCGACGCCAATGTCATCGCGTTCGCCGGTGATAAAAATCGGCTCTGCCATGATCGAAGTTTTGGAACGGTCCAGATATTTTACAAATTCCTTAACGCCACCGTCGTAATACAGCTCTGATTTCAGAGGCTCGGCAGGGCGTTCGTCTGTCAAAATGATGCGCACACCAGAGTTCAGGAACGCCAATTCTCGCAATCGTTTCTCAAGCGTTTCAAATGAATATTCGAGGTTCGAAAAGGTATCGGTCGAGGCAAGGAACCGCACTTCGGTCCCGGTGCGATCACCGCAATCGCCCACAATTTTCAGGTGTTCGACCGTGTCCCCGTGCGAGAATTTTGCAACGTGTTCTTTGCCGTCGCGCCAAATGCGCAGGTCCAACTCGACCGACAGCGCGTTCACAACAGACACGCCAACGCCATGCAAACCGCCCGAAACCTTGTACGAGTTGCTGTCAAATTTGCCGCCCGCGTGCAGTTGGGTCATGATCACTTCGGCCGCTGAAACGCCTTCTTCCTCGTGGATGCCCACAGGAATACCGCGACCGTTATCGCTGACTGAAACCGAGGAATCCTCGTGGATTGTGACCGTGACCGCGTCCGCGTGACCGGCCAATGCTTCGTCAATTCCGTTATCGACGACCTCGTAGACCATGTGGTGCAAACCAGAGCCGTCATCGGTATCCCCGATGTACATGCCTGGTCGCTTGCGAACTGCTTCTAAGCCCTTGAGAACTTTAATAGAATCAGCGCCATATTCTTCTTTTTTCTGCTCAGGCTCGGACATGCGGTTTTACCTTCGTAATTTTGTCATTTTATACGATTTTTCAGGGGGAATGTCACGGCTCAGACACAAGATTTTGTGTCAGAGGACGGCAATAACAACCCCGACCAAAATCAGCAGAACGCCAGAGCCGATATTGATGCGACGAAGCGAATTTGGGGACCCGATCAAGCCACGCATTTGGCCGACACATGCGGCCATTGCGAGGTTTCCCGCCAGCGGGACAGCGATGGACACCGCAATGATTATTCCGACGTCAATCCAGGTGATTGCACGCAAATCAAAGAAGCCCGGCAAGACGCCCATGTAAAATAGGACGGCTTTGGGGTTGCCTAAAATTGTGGCGACACCGGCGATAAAACCCGCCCACATGCCCGGCCGTGTCAGGGTTTTGTTGGCTGAAATCGCGTGACCTGCATGTCGGATCAACGCAAGGCCCATCAGGATGAAAACGCCGCACGCCACCCAGCGCAAGACTGTCATGAACGTGTCGAACACCGACAAAATCCAGCTGATGCCCAGCACGGCGACCAGTGGCCAAACGATATCGCCAACAGCGACGCCTATCGCCAATGGCCACGCCGCTTGGAATCCGCCAGCCAAACTGCGGGCCGAGATGGCCAGCCACACAGGGCCCGGCGTTGCGAACAAGATCAGCAAAGCCCCGCAGTACAACAGCAGATCGGATGCAGCGATTGTCATGACGACTGATGCACGCGCGAAACGCCGGCCTCTTCTGTCACCTCAAGATATTGCGCGCGCGTGCCCAAATCAGCAAACAGCTCCATTCCGGTTCCCGTCATCCAAGCTTGCGCCTTGAGCCCGCAAATTTCGTCGTACAGGGCGGCGCGGCGATCCGCGTCTAAATGCGCCGCAACCTCGTCGAGCAACAACAGCGGTGGTGCGCCAAAATCTTGGGCCAAGGCGCGTGCATTGGCCAAAATCAAGGACACCAAGAGCGCCTTTTGCTCGCCCGTGGAACAGTCCTTGGCAGGCACATCTTTGGCCGCATAGACCCCATAAATGTCGGCACGGTGCGGCCCGATCAACGTGCGCCCTGCGGTCAAGTCACGCGCGCGACCCTCAGACAGTGCAGTGCGCAATTCATCAACAGTTTCGGGCAAATCACCGTCACTGTGGGTGAGGGTCAAATCCGCTGCGGGAAACGCTGTCTGCGCACCGCTTTGGGCGTCCTTCAACTGTGCCAGTGCCGCCATCCGGTTTTCATGAATCGCGCGACCGGTCTCGGCCATCTTGGTCTCAAGCGCACTGTACCAATGCGGATCACGCACCATGTCCTTGAGCAGACGATTGCGTTCGCGCATCGCCTTTTCGTAGGTCAGCGATAAATCCGCATGCGATGGCGTAAAGCTCAGCGTCATGCGATCTAGAAAACGGCGCCGCCCTTCGGCCCCCTCGATCCACAAACGGTCCATCGACGGGATCAGCCACAGCACGCGCGCAATACGGCCCAATGCAGTCTGAGCGGCAGATTTTTCATCGATCTTGGTTTGACGGGCCTTGCCGCTTTCGGACCAGATTTCGACTTCGTGCACCTGCGACAAGGAATGCAAAACGCCCGAGACTTTCCAACCCAGCGCCTCGGGCCTGCGCGTCATGTCTTCGGCACTGGCACGGCGCAATCCACGGCCGGGTGAAAACAGCGAGACGGCTTCGATGATGTTGGTTTTGCCGGCACCGTTTGGCCCAAAGATCGCGACAGGGCGCGGATCAACAGACACGCGCGCCAGTTTATGCGAGCGAAAGTGGGAAACCGTCAAAGAGGACAGGTGCAAGGTCATGTTAAAGGGGCCGATTTGCGCTGTCGAAAACGCACCCGTTCATCAGATGTGCGTCAAACACGCATCGGCATGACGACGTAGACCGCTGAGTGGTCATTGCCTTCGCGCATCAAGGTCGGATCGCCAGAAGAGTTGAACATGAACACTGCATTTTCGCGATCAACCTGGCTGGCAATTTCCAGCAAGTATTTGGCGTTAAACCCGATTTCCAGACGTTCGTCACCGTAGGCAACTGCCAGCTCTTCTTCGGCAGCACCGCTGTCAGGCGCGTTGACCGACAGGATCAGGCGGTCTTCGTCCAACTGCAATTTCACGGCACGCGAGCGTTCAGATGACACGGTTGCAACACGATCAACGGCCTTGGCAAAGTCTGCGGCGTCGACTTCCATTTTGCGCGTGTTGCCTTGCGGGATGACGCGCGTGTAATCGGGGAATGTGCCATCGATGACTTTGGATGTCAGCGTGATGTCCGGCGTGGCAAAGCGAATTTTTGTCTCGGACACGGACACGGCAATTTTCATGTCGTCGTCGTCGAGCAGCTTGCGCAATTCGCCGACAGTTTTGCGCGGCACGATTACGCCGGGCATGTCAGATGCGTTTTCGGGCAGGTCGGTATCGATCCGCGCCAAACGGTGGCCGTCGGTGGCCACGCAGCGCAATACTTTGCCGCCGTCAAAATCGGACACGTGCATGTACACGCCGTTCAGATAATAGCGGGTTTCTTCGGTCGAGATCGCGAACTTCGATTTGTCGAACACGCGACGCAATTTTGGTGCTTCGATCGAGAAATTGGAGGCGTATTCGGACGACGCCATCACCGGGAAATCTTCTTTTGGCAAGGTCGCGAGCGAAAAGTTCGAGCGCCCAGCTTCGACTGTCAATCGACCAGCGGCGCTGTCTGCCGTCAAGGTAACCAACGCGCCGTCCGGCAATTTACGAACAATTTCGTGCAACGTTGTTGCGGCGACGGTCGTGGCACCTGCGCGCTCAACTTGGCCCGGCGCTTTGTCGACAACTTCGATGTCCAAATCGGTGGCGCGAAACGTCACATCGGACCCTTCGGCTTCGATCAGCACGTTTGCGAGGATCGGAATAGTATTGCGCCGTTCAACCACGGACTGCGCTTGGGACACTGCTTTGAGCAGATTTGCGCGTTCAATACTGACTTTCATGTGTCTTCTCCCATCCGGACTGCCGGAGGGTTAAACTACTCTCTCACAGCATATTCTCAAGCATTATCTTGCTTGTGCGGGGGTTTGATTGGGGCGTCAAGGGTGACAGCACCCAAGCGGTGCGTCTCGATCCGAGTCCGCCACTAAAAACGCCACGTAATCGCCTATGGTTTTTCGAACAGATCCAAGATTGCAGGGATTTTTTCAGCAAACTCAATGAACACTGCTGGTGGTGGCTGGTTTTCTTGCGGCCAGTCAGGGATTTTCAGCCCCCAAGCCTCGAAGACCAGTCCACTGGACTTCAATTTCACCTTGATAATGCAAGTCTTGTCAGTCTCGTGCGGGTACACTGCGCAGGACGAGGCAATCCGGTATTCATCTTTCAGCCAACCGGCTGTTTCCATGTATTGTCTGTTCAGGACTTCGTTGAAGGGTTTGGTTCGTCGAAAATGATTTGGGTCAGTAGAATCCAAACTGATTGGATTGGGTCGCACCAAATCTCTAATCGCGTTTCCGAATTGAAACCGAAAAAGAGACTCGGCGGACGGAAGCGTCAACTGCTCCGCAATTTTTTTATTTGCAGTCTTATCCAGCAAGACAGAATCAATTTTTGATCTACCCGCGATGTCCTCGGCGCAGAAGCCTTTGGTGGGTTCTGGAAAGGCCGAGTAATCCGGTGAAACCAGCCGAGGCAAAGGCGATCCGTCTTTGGGTGGCGGGAACATAAGATAGTGGGTTTTTTGAACGGGAATCGAAAGCTGTTTCCCATTCATAACGATATCAGCAGACGGAACATGCGTGCAGATTTTGGGTTCTGGTGCGTAGATGTAGCCACGCACCAGAATGATACAAATCAGCCCAAAAAACGAAACAATCGCTAAGGCTGCTAGCCCAAAGGCCCATCTAAAGAAATTCGCCAGATACACATCCAATTTGCGTAGTCTTACGCCTCTAGCGCGCGGCGCAGCCATTCGAGGTCTTCGGCGATCTGGACGTCAGCCTGTTTCAGCTCTTCGATGCGTTTGACGCCGTGCATGACCGTGGTGTGATCACGACCGCCAAAACGACGCCCGATTTCAGGCAAGGACCGGCTGGTCATGTGTTTGGACAAATACATCGCCACCTGACGCGGACGCGCAAAACTGCGCAGGCGTTTTGGGCCGATCATGTCGGACAGGCGGATGTTATAGTGGTCAGACACTTTGCGTTGAATTTCTTCGACAGTGATCTTGCGTTCGGATGCGCGCAGCACGTCGGCCAGACAATCTTGGGTTAGCGCCATGTCGATTTCGCGACCAACAAGCGAGGCAAAGGCGAACAGACGGGTCAGCGCGCCTTCGAGCACGCGCACGTTTGTCGAAATGCGGTGGGCGAGGAATTCCAGAACGCCGTCTTCGATTTCAAGACCCGGATAGTTCACGCGCTGGGTTTCGATCTTGCTCTGCAAAATGCCGAGGCGCAGTTCGTAGTCAGTTGGATGCAGATCGACAACCAAGCCACATTGCAGGCGCGATTTCACGCGGTCTTCAAGGTCCTTGATTTCGCCCGGTGCGCGGTCAGCGGAAATGATGATCTGTTTTTGCTGGTCAACCAGCGCGTTGAAGGTGTGAAAGAATTCCTCTTGCGTGGAATCTTTGCCAGCGATGAATTGCACATCATCGACCATCAGCACGTCGACGGACCGAAAGATTTCCTTGAAATCCATCATTTTGCGATCCCGCAACGCTTGGACAAAACGGTACATGAATTGCTCAGCAGACAGGTACAGCACGTTCAGATCAGGGCGCGAAGTTTGCAGCTCCCATGCGATGGCGTGCATCAGGTGGGTTTTACCAAGGCCGACACCGCCGTACAGGAACAACGGATTGAACGTGACAGGGCCGCCTTCGGCGACGCGTTTGGCCGCGGCATGGGCCAGTTCGTTCGGTTTGCCGACGACAAATTTATCAAACGTAAACCGCTTATCGAGAGATGCTGTGTTCAACCCGTTTGCAGCCGGTGTGCGGACGGGCTGGGCGGTCATCTGAGGCTTGGCTGCGATGTTCAAACGCGGTGCAGGTGCTGCGGACACGGCAAAGCTAAGGCGACGGATAGACGGATCGGCCGCCTTTAATTCGTGCAGGATCATGTCCGAGAAATTCTGGCTTACGTAGTTGCCCAAAAAATTCGTCGGCGCGTTAAAGGATGCGATACCTTCGGTGACGTCACGCAATCGCAGCGGTTCAATCCATGTTTTGAAGTTGTTTTGGCCCGCTGTCTTAACCAGCTTGTGGCTCAGTTTTTCCCACTCGTCCTGTGTCATGCGTCGCTTACCGTCCCGTACACTCGTCGCCTGTCAGAGTTGCTTCCTGGCGCACTCTGTTTGCCTCACACATCACTTCGTCCGGGAACACTTCTCGGACCAGTTCCCCCAACAGAAACAAGTGTCCGACTTGGATATTAACAGCTGCGCACTCAGTCGTCGCCGGAGCATTACCGACACTTTGACTGAATGCTTAATGCATCCAAATATGTTTTTGACAGTGCTTGGTTGCTAAGCAACTCAATGCAGACACCTACAAAAGCGATCGTTTGCTCTTGCGCAGTTACCCACGTTCACAGCTACGTTTTACCGAGCTCTTTTAGTGACCTGTCCCCCCGCGAAGTGAATCGCTAGAATAATGGTAGCAAGTTCGTGAGCAGCCCGGCAACTGATCTTCTGTGTTGACTCATTGAATCTAGAAAAAGAATCTCTTGGTCAAAAAACTGGTCTGAAACGGAAAAAAGGCACCGCGTTATGCGATGCCTTTTCTATCAACTGCTTAGCCATAAATAGCGAGGGTTAACCGACCGATTTGACCCGTGCAGACAAGCGCGACATTTTGCGCGCGACTGTGTTTTTGTGGTACACACCCTTGGTCACGCCGCGCATCAGCTCTGGCTGAGCGGCACGAAGGGCTGCGTTTGCTGCGTCTTTGTCGCCAGATTCGATAGCTTCTTCGACTTTGCGCAGGAATGTGCGAATGCGCGAACGACGCGCTTTGTTGACTTCGAAACGTGCTGCGTTTTGACGCGCGCGTTTTTTGGCTTGAGGCGTATTTGCCATTTTATCTCGTCCCGTTTCATGTTCGGTGCGGTAGTTTTATGCAGCACTAGCTGCGGTGAAGTCGCTCACTTAGGCCCGGTTGGGTTACGAGTCAACCAATTACGGTGCCCAACTCGGCTTGTTACACGCAGCACAGTTCGCTTTGTCATTTCCGATGTCGCAAGATTAAGGCTAGTTATGATGCATGATCTAAATGTACTGGAATATGAATGACCGTCCGTGTTTGCGCTTTAACAACCGTCAACCCAAACGAAACAGAAGCACTTAGCGCTTACATGGCGACCACAACGCCACTGTTAGAGAAAGCCAAGGCCAAGATTGTAGTCACCTACGCTGTCGCCCGCACAATAGTCGGTGACACCGTCCCGTCCACAGTCACGATCGTAGAATATCCTACCATCGAAGACCTAGAAAGCGTGTTTGATAGCGCGGAATATGGCCCGCTAAAAGAAATCCGCGCAAGGGCGTTTCTATCTTATCAAATCAGTATTTTGGCTGACTAAAGCAGCCTTGGGCTGGTTACTTGTCGCGGAATTGTGCCTGGCGTTTTTCGAGGAAGGCGGACATGCCTTCTTTTTGATCCTCGGTTGCGAACAGCGAATGGAACACGCGCCGTTCAAACAGCAAACCTTCGCGCAATGGCACCTCGAATGAACGGTTCACTGCCTCTTTGACAACCATGGTGGTGATCATGGATTTTTCAGCGATCTTTTGCGCGGCACCCATGGCTTCGTCCATCAGCTTTTTCGCAGGCACGATGCGGCTGACCAGTCCGGAACGCTCAGCCTCTTCGGCATCCATAAAGCGGCCGGTCAGGTTCATGTCCATCGCCTTGGCTTTGCCGATTGCGCGGGTCAGGCGCTGTGTGCCGCCGATGCCAGCAACGACGCCGAGGTTGATTTCGGGTTGTCCAAATTTCGCATTGTCCGCGCAAATGATAAAATCGCACATCATCGCTAATTCGCAGCCACCGCCCAGCGCATAGCCTGCAACGGCAGCGATAATTGGTTTGCGCACGCGACTGATCTGGTCGGTTTCCGAGGTGAACAAATCCGTGGTGAACACGTCGACAAACGTCTTGTCGCGCATCATGGAAATGTCTGCGCCGGCGGCAAATGCTTTTTCCGAGCCGGTCAGAACGATGCACCGCACTTTGTCGTTGGCTTGCGCGTCGGTCATTGCCTGGGCAAGTTCCGTCAGCAATTGATCGTTCAACGCATTCATCGCGTCAGGCCGATTTAGCGTGATCAGACTGACGTGATTGTCTACTACAACGGTGATCGTTTCATAGGCCATGTGGTGTGCTTTCATTATCCCCGTTTAGAGGATTTAGTTATCACGAGCAGCGCAGGTTTCAAGCAAAGTTTGCCCTAGCTTTGGCATGACTTGCAGTAAAACGAGGATCGGCCCGACTGTACGATGCGCTCAATCATGTTACCGCAACCAGTGGTGTGGCATGGCTCGCCTTCGCGGCCATAAACATCAAAGGATTTCTGAAAATATCCAAGCTCTCCATCAGCTTGGCGGAAATCCTTGAGCGAGGATCCACCTGCCTCGATTGCCTCTGACAACACGTTGCGGATGATGGGAACAAGGGCGGCAATGCGGGCCTTGCTGATC
This sequence comes from Ascidiaceihabitans sp., assembly GCA_029251465.1. Taxonomy (GTDB): domain Bacteria; phylum Pseudomonadota; class Alphaproteobacteria; order Rhodobacterales; family Rhodobacteraceae; genus Ascidiaceihabitans. The sequence continues at coordinate 16,204 of JAQXDI010000007.1, read as the reverse complement.
TGTCCAGCTTTGCGTGTGGGGGAAATTCCTGCGCGAAAAAGCGCCTCGCAAACGTAGATATTGCCCAACCCACAGACAATTCTTTGGTCCAACAGCGCTGATTTGACGGGGGAGTTCTTGCCTGAGAACTCCTCGATCAGAACCGAATCGTGAAAATCATTGCCCAGCGGTTCGGGTCCCAAAACAGCGAGCAATTTGTGCTGTTCTGCTGTGGCCGTATCTAGCAAATCCATCGCCCCGAAACGCCGCGGATCGTTGAACGTGATCCGCGCCCCGTTGCCCATGTGAAACACAACATGATCGTGTTTTTGTTGCGCTGGGTGGTCATGGGTGAATTGCCCAAGCGGGTCACCCGACACGGTCATCCGCCCAGACATGCCAAGGTGGATCAACAATGTCTCGCCGCTGCTGAGATCAGCCAGCACGTATTTTGACCGTCGCCGCAGACGCAGAACCGTTTGCCCCGTCAGTCGCTCGGCCATCCGATCCGGAAACGGCCAGCGTAAATCTGGACGATTCACATCTACGCGCGCGATCACCTGCCCTTCCATGGCCGGGGTTAACCCGCGACGGACTGTCTCAACCTCTGGCAACTCGGGCATGGGATGCTCACCTTTATCATGTGACGAAAGCGCCGCATTGTGCGCGGCCACGTCTGCTCTATAACAAGTGTTGAATTCAAGGACAGCAAGCCCTCATGACCCAAGACACCGCAAATACTCCGGCAAAAACAACACATTTCGGATTTGAAACCGTGCCCGAGGGCGAAAAAGCGGGGCGCGTGCAAGGCGTGTTCAACTCTGTTGCCTCAAAGTATGACATCATGAACGACGTCATGAGCATGGGAATTCACCGCGTCTGGAAAGACGCGATGATGGATTGGCTCGCCCCGCGCCCCGGTCAAAAGCTGCTGGACGTGGCGGGTGGCACCGGCGACATTTCGTTCAAGTTTCTGAAACGCGCGGGGCATGGCCACGCGACCGTCTTGGACATCACCGAACCCATGCTGATCGAGGGGCGCAAACGGGCCGAGGCCGCGTCGATGGAAGACAGCCTGAATTGGGTTGTGGGCGACGCGATGGCATTGCCCTTTGCCGATAACACCTTCGATGTCTACACAATCAGCTTCGGCATTCGCAACGTCACCCGCCCCCAAGAGGCCCTGAACGAAGCGTTCCGCGTGCTCAAGCCCGGTGGTCGCTTGATGGTTCTGGAGTTCTCGCAACTGCCGAACGCCGCCATGCAAAAAGCCTACGATCTGTATTCGTTCAACGTGATCCCGCAGATGGGCAAAATGATCGCAAATGATCGCGACAGCTATCAATATCTGGTCGAATCGATCCGCAACTTCCCCGACCAAGACACGTTCCTTGGGATGCTGCGCGCCGCTGGTTTTGAGAACGCAAAATATCGGAACATGACGATGGGTGTTGCGGCACTGCATTCGGGTTGGAAAATCTAGCGTGCGCGGCCCGCACAACATTTGGCGCCTGATCCGCACAGGGGCCACGCTGGAACGCACCGGCGCGATGAACGTCGTTCTGGACGCGTTCGACGCGCCACCAACCCTGCGATTTATCGCACATGCGCTGGGAAAACCATTCATGTGGCTGGGGTACAAAGGGGATCCATCGGTCCCGCCTGCCCCGCGCGCATTGACGGCACTAGGTCCGGCCTACATCAAATTCGGTCAAGTTTTGTCGACCCGCCCGGACGTGGTTGGCGACGAATTGGCGGTGCAGTTGCGCGTGCTCCAAGACAAACTGCCGCCGTTTTCCGTTGAGGAAGCCAAGGCAGAGGTAGAGCGTGAATTGGGCCAGCCCGTATCCGATATGTTTTCGGAATTCAGCGGGCCAATCGCGGCCGCCTCAATCGCGCAGGTACACAAAGCCAAACTGAAAACGACTGGTGAAGATGTCGCCGTCAAGATCCTGCGCCCCGGCATCGAGCGGGCGTTTTCCAAAGACGTGGATGCGTTTTATTTCGCCGCCCGCATCGTCGATATTTTCGCCCCTGGTGCACGTCGCTTGCGCCCGATGGAAGTCATCGAACATTTTGACGGCGTCGTTCAGGGCGAACTTGATCTGCGGTTAGAAAGCTCTTCAGCTTCGGAATTTGCGGCCAACACAGAAAAAGACGAAGGTTTCGAATTGCCCCCCATCAAATGGGAATATTCGGCGCGGCGCGTGATGACACTGGGCTGGGCTGACGGTGTTTCGATGGGCGACAACGACGCGATTGACGGCGCTGGTCACGACCGCCAAGTGCTTGGCGAACGGGTGCTACAACTGTTCCTAAGCCACGCATTGCGCGACGGTTTCTTTCACGCAGATATGCATCAAGGCAACCTCAAGGTCGCACCAAATGGCAACATCATTGCCTATGATTTCGGGATCATGGGGCACATCGACGAATACACCCGCCGCGTTTACGCCGAAATCCTGTTCGGCTTTATCCGCAAAGATTACAAACGCGTCGCCGAGGTTCATTTTGAGGCAGGCTACGTCCCCGCTGACAAAAACGTAGATGAATTTGCGCGTGCTCTCAGGGCCGTAGGCGAACCGATCTTTGGCATGAACGCCACCAACATTTCGATGGGTCGTTTGCTAAGCTATTTGTTCGAGGTCACCGAACGCTTTGGCATGGAAACCCGCACTGAACTGATCTTGCTGCAACGCACAATGGTCGTCGTCGAAGGGGTGGCACGCAGCCTGAACCCAGACATCAACATCTGGCAAGTCGCCAACCCGATTGTCACCAGCTACATCGGCAAATCCATTGGGCCAAAAGCTATGCTGTCCGACCTTGCAAAGACAGCTCGGGTCTTGGGTCGTTTCGGCCCTCGCTTGCCCGGATTGGTCGAGGCTGCACTGATCAAACAAGGCAATCCAGAACCACCCAAGCGCCAAACGTTCTGGCGTTGGATTGTCTTAACAGCGATCGTTTCATCCGGCGCAGGGATCGGACTTTGGACCGCTGCCCAAAGCTTGTTCTGATCACAAATACTCAAAAACCTTAAGGGGCAAATTTGCCCCTTCAAAGACGTTCAATCGCCAACGCAATCCCTTGCCCGCCACCGATGCACATGGTGATCAACGCTTTGGACCCACCGATGCGTTCCAGCTCGTACAGCGCCTTAACCGTGATGATCGCACCGGTCGCACCAACGGGATGACCCAGCGCGATCGCGCCGCCATTCGGGTTCACACGGGCAGGATCAAGCCCAAGCTCCTTAGACACGGCCAACGCCTGTGACGCGAACGCTTCGTTGCTTTCGATCACATCAAAATCAGAAACGGACAGACCCGTCTTGGCCAGCAGGTTTTGCACTGCAGGGATTGGTCCGATCCCCATGACTTCCGGACGAACGCCAGCGTGGGCGTAGCCCAAAATGCGCGCTTTGGGTTTCAAACCGGCCTTTTCGGCTGCCTCTGCTGTTGCCAGCACAATCGCGGCACCACCGTCGTTGATCCCGCTTGCGTTACCTGCGGTCACCGACCCGTCTTTTTGGAATACCGGACGCAACCCGCCCAAGATTTCAAGGCTCGTTGCTTTTGGGTGTTCATCGACCTCAAACGGTACCATATCGCGTTTGACTTTGACCTCGACTGGCGTGATCTGACTTTGAAAATGGCCCGCAGCAATTGCCGCTGCTGCGCGTTGCTGGCTTTGCATCGCAAACGCGTCCTGCTCGGCACGGCTGACGTCAAATTCGCTTGCGACATTTTCCGCCGTCACGCCCATGTAACCAGTCCCGAACGGGCAATTCAACGCGCCCAACATCATGTCTTGGGTGCGGATATCGCCCATTTTGGCACCCCAGCGTTGGGACGAATTGATGAACGGGCTGCGCGACATGTTTTCCGCCCCACCGGCCAAGCCGAATTCGGCGTCACCCAGCATCAAGGACTGCACAACAGACACGATCGCTTGTACGCCAGATCCGCACAAACGGTTCACGTTCATTGCTGGCACGACGTCCGGCACACCTGCCTGCATCGCCGCGACGCGTGACAGATACATATCGCGTGGCTCTGTGTTGATCACGTGCCCGAATGCGACGTGCCCGATTTGACCGCCCTCAACGCCTGACCGCTCCAGCGCCGCCTTGGCCGCGACCGCCCCCAAATCGATGGGTGTTGTGTTCGCAAGCGCCCCCCCAAAAGTGCCGATTGCCGTACGCGCGCCGTCCAGAATTACGATGTCAGTCATGATGTGTCCCTTTGTTTACGCAGGCTCTAACCGCCCTGCCCTGCGTTGTCAGCCTGAACGTGCCGTCATTGACACCAGCCCTGTGCGGCGGCACATATCCGGTATGACGGAAAACCCTGACGCTATCCTAACGCTTTTGCCTGCTCGCCTGAAAGAGGCGCGGCGCACCCAAGGGCTATCGCTGGACGCAGTTGCAAAGCTGTCTGGCGTCAGTCGGTCCATGGTCAGCCAGATTGAGCGCGGCGAAAGCAGCCCGACAATTGCAACGCTTTGGAATTTGACCCGCGCCTTGCAGGTCGATTTCGCGGGGCTGCTGGATGCAGGTGCAACCCAGACGCAGATCGAGGTTTTGCGCGCCGCCGACGTACCCACAATCGAGGCGCGCGGCACAGGCTGTTCGATCCTGATTTTGTCGCCCCCCGAAGAAGCGGGCCGGCACGAAGTGTACGAGTTACGCTTTGCCAAAGACGGAGTTTTGAATAGTCAGCCGCACATGCACGGCGCCCGCGAACACCTGAGTGTGATCGAAGGCGCATTAGAAGTCACAAGCGGTGACAGTGTGATGCGAATCGATGCCGGCGACACCGCGCGCTACGCCGCTGACGTGCCACACAAAATCACAGCTTTGGGTGAAGCACGCGCGTATTTGGTCGTCCAGGACGCGTAAATATTCCGTAATCACGGAAAATTTCCCTCATTACGGAAATCCTCTATTCCGGAATCGCGTCCGCTATGGTAGAACTTCGCTTAAAGGAGATTCATCATGACCCAGAAATACCTAAACCACATCGCCGCCACGCTTGACCAAATTAGGGCCGATGGCATGATGAAAACCGAACGCATGATCACCTCGCCTCAGGGGGCGCAGATCTCGGTGGGCGATCACGACGTCATTAACCTTTGCGCCAACAATTACCTTGGGCTGGCCGATCATCCTGAGCTGATTGATGCCGCAAAACTGGCAATGGATCCCAAAGGGTACGGCATGGCGTCGGTCCGGTTTATCTGCGGAACCCAAGACATTCACCGTGAATTGGAACAGCGGTTGGCGACGTTTCTGGGCAAGGATGATTCCATCCTGTTTGCCGCTTGTTTTGATGCCAATGGTGGGTTGTTCGAACCACTATTGGGTCCCGAGGATGCAGTTGTTTCCGACAGCCTGAACCACGCGTCGATCATCGACGGAATTCGGTTGTGCAAGGCGCGTCGCTATCGTTATGCCAACAACGACATGACCGATCTGGAAGGGCAATTGCAGCTGGCCCGAGACGAAGGTGCACGGTTCATCATGGTCGCAACCGACGGCGTTTTCAGCATGGATGGGACGCTGGCGAACCTGCCCGAGATCACCGCGCTTGCCAAAAAATACGAAGCGCTCGTGATGGTCGATGATTGCCATGCAACCGGTTTCATGGGGCCAAAAGGCGCTGGCACACCCGCTCATTTCGGCGTCGATGTCGATATTTTGACAGGCACCTTAGGCAAGGCGTTAGGTGGTGCAATCGGTGGCTACATCGCCGGCCCACAGCCTGTCATCGATCTGCTGCGCCAGCGCGCTCGGCCCTATTTGTTCTCTAATTCACTGCCCCCGTCCATCGTGGCTGCTGGGATAAAAGCCATTGATTTGGTTGAAAAAAGTGACGACTTGCGCACCCAATTGTTAGAAAATACACGGTACTGGCGTGCAGGTTTGGAACGGCTAGGATTCGATCTGTTGCCAGGCGAACACCCCATTGTGCCGGTTATGTTGGGCGAGGCGCAATTGGCCCAAGACATGGCCGCCCGCCTGTTCGACGAAGGCGTTTATGTTTCGGGTTTCTTCTTTCCCGTGGTCCCCCGCGGACAGGCTCGTATTCGCACGCAGATGAACGCCGCATTGACCCGTGATCAGCTGGACCGCGCCTTGTCGGCATTTGAGGTAGCAGGCAAAGCTTGCGGGGTGATCTGATGCGCAATGAAATGAAAGCGTTGGTGAAACGCCATCCCCGCGAAGGTCTGTGGGCCGAGACAGCACCAGTGCCTGAAATTGGCCCGGACGACGTGCTGATCCGCGTTCGCAAAACTGGAATTTGCGGCACCGATGTGCACATCTGGAACTGGGATGAATGGGCCGCGCGCACGGTGCCTGTTCCGTTGATCACTGGCCATGAATTTGCGGGCGAGATCGTTGAGATCGGGCGTAATGTTGACGGGCTACGCTTGGGTCAGCGGTGTTCCGGCGAAGGCCACTTGATTGGCAAGCAATCGCGCCAATCGCGCGCAGGGCGGTTCCACCTGGACCCGGAAACCCGTGGCATTGGCGTTAATGAACAGGGGGCATTTGCCGAATATCTGCGCTTGCCCGCGTTCAACGTCGTCCCCCTGCCAGATGAGATCAGCGACGACATCGGCGCGATCCTCGACCCGTTGGGAAATGCCGTGCACACCGCGCTAAGTTTCGATTTGATCGGCGAAGACGTTTTGATCACCGGTGCTGGCCCGATCGGCATTATGGCCGCCGCTGTCGCCCGTCACGCAGGTGCGCGCAATGTGGTGATCACCGATGTGAATGACGCGCGGTTGACCTTGGCCGCGCAGGTCGCTGACGTCGTTCCCGTGAACGTCGCGCATGAGGATTTGAACGACGTGCGGGCGCGATTGAACATAACCGAGGGCTTTGACGTCGGCCTAGAAATGTCCGGAAACCAAGCAGCCCTAGATCAAATGATCGAGGCCATGGTGATGGGTGGCCGCATCGCGATGCTGGGCATTCCACCGGGCAAATCACCTGTCGATTGGTCGCGCATCGTGTTCAAAGCGATCACCATCAAAGGCGTCTACGGCCGCGAGATTTTCGAGACGTGGTACAAGATGATCGCAATGTTGCAGAACGGATTAGACGTGTCTGGCGTGATCACGCACCGTTTGCCCGTCGATGATTTTGAAGCAGGTTTCGCCGCGATGAAGTCCGGCACGTCGGGCAAGGTCGTTTTGGATTGGGGTTAGTTGGCTGTCAGTTCAACACGACCCTGATCCGTAAGCTTCCAAATGCGCCCGTCCTCGAACACGGTCGCGGTCAGTTCTTTGCCATAGCCGGCACCGGAATCAATGTTCACGCGGTTGCCGTAGTGCGTTGCTTGATCGACAGGCGTGTGACCATGCACGATCAATTTCGGATGCGGGTCGGTGTAGTCGTGGAATTCTTGGCGAATCCAGATCAGGTCATGCTTGATTTGATCGGCCAAGGACACCTCGGGGCGGATACCCGCGTGACAGAAAAATAAATCATCATGCGTGTGCGACAATTCCAGCGACTTCAGAAAATCGACGTGCGTTTGCGGGATCGTCTCAAGCGCTTCGCCGTGGGTCACAGACAGCCGCTTTTTCGGCTCTGACACCACGCCATACGACGCCATTGTCGTGTCGCCGCCAAGGCGCTGATGCAACCAGTACAGCTCAGTCGGTAAATGCGCGTCATGCTGGGGCGGAGACTGCATGAACATGCTGAACATTTCGTCATGATTGCCCAGCAGAAAGGTCCAGTTGTGCCCCGCCTGTTTGGCCTCAACCAGTTGATCCAGAACACCTTTGCTGTCGGGGCCACGGTCAGTGTAATCACCGACAAAGACGATCTTGGCGTCTTTGCCACCGTCTTTTTCAATCAGGTCCAGAACCCAATTCATCCGACGCAATTGACCGTGCACATCGCCGATGGCGTAAATGGGTTGTGTCATATCCGGTTCCGTTCTGTTGCCTACTGATCCAGACTGCGCATACGCGTTTTTCATCTAAAAGACGAGTAACCTCAGGCGGTTTCACGCATGAATTTTCGCGCCCATTCCAAATTTATGTCATCCGCCAGTTGCGCTGTCGGAGGTTCAAGATTTTGGACCTGATTTACATCCAATCCGAGATGGCCAAAAATCTGGCGTATCGTGTCTGTCGGGGCAGCGGCCAGGGTTTCATAGTCAATGTTAAATGGAGTGATGTTTTCAGTTTCAAACCAATCGCGCCACGCATGATCGAATACCGTCAATTCAGCCATTTCCCGTGAAATCGCGGCACGATCGTAGTGCAATCCCTGTGATGGCTTTAGGCGTTCCAATTCTGATCCATCGGCGTTTCGATGCCACAAACCGCTTTGCGCAGCACGCACTAACGACACCGCTTGTGCGATCTTGTCCTGCCTTGTCAAATGGATAAAAGCCGTGGTTCCAAACGCTTTTTCAATACGGCCCACGTCCGAGGATTGCTCTGGATGCAGCGCCGTCAGTTGCGTCATCCAGAAATCAAAACTGTGACGCTGCAAACGCAAACCGAAGATGTCCGAGTTTCCGGTACCAACGTGGCGCGCTTGATCAAAAATGCTCTTGAGATTGCAGTCCGCAGCAAGGTGAAGACGGTCCCGCCAATCAGCCAGAGAGGGGCGGTGAAAGTAACTTTGAGGATCACCAGCACATCCGGTTTTACGCAAAAGCCCGCACAAAAATGTGCTGCCGCTGCGTGGTGTCGTGCACAAAATGTAACTGTCGAAAAATGTCATGGGCACGTCAACAATAAGTGACGTGCCCAACAATGGCTATACCACGTCAAAGGCCAGCGGTTTGACTTGCGTGAACATACCCGTAGTTTCGAGCGCCGTTGTGACTTCGGCTGCGATGGGGTGGTCGATGTACAGCAGCGCGATCGCCTCGCCGCCGACCGAATTACGGCCCAAGGTAAAGTTCGCGATGTTAACCCCGTTTTTGCCCATCGTGTTGCCGAGCAAACCGATGATGCCCGGCACATCTTCGTTCGTGGTGTACAGCATGTTTGCACCAATTTCGGCGTCAATGTTGATGCCTTTGATCTGGATAAAACGTGGCTTGCCGTCGCTAAACACAGTGCCCGCGACTGAACGTTCGCGTTTATCTGTGACCACTGTGACCTTGATATACCCGTCGAAAACGCCGGATTTATTTTGGTTTGTGGTGGACACCTGAATGCCGCGTTCTTTAGCGATCACCGGCGCAGAAACCATGTTCACGTCGGGGTTCGCGCGCTTCATAATTCCTGCAACCACGCCACAGTTCAACGCGGCCAGGTTCATTTCTGACACGACACCGTCGTACAAAATGTTGATCGCTTTGATCGGTTCGTCCGTCATTTGACCGATGAAAGACCCGAGGTGGCCGGCCAGCGAAACCCAAGGGCCCATAACCTTGGCTTCTTCGGCAGTGACCGACGGCATGTTCAGCGCGTTTTCAACAGCACCTGTCAGCAAATAGTTGGCCATCTGGTCCGCAACTTGCAGGGCCACGTTTTCTTGTGCTTCGGTGGTGGCAGCGCCCAAGTGCGGCGTGCAAACGACGTTTGGCAAGTGGAACAACGGGTTTTCGTTCGCTGGCTCTTTGGCAAAGACATCAAACGCAGCGCCCGCGACGTGGCCGGATTTAAGCGCGTCTGCCAATGCCTCTTCATCGACCAAACCACCACGGGCGCAGTTGATGATGCGCACGCCTTTTTTGGTTTTTGCAATGTTTTCACGGCTTAGGATGTTTGCTGTTTGATCCGTGAAAGGAACGTGCAGCGTGATGAAATCAGCGCGTTTCAGCAGATCATCAAGTTCAATTTTTTCAACGCCCATTTTGTCGGCTTTTTCATCACCGAGGAACGGATCATAGGCGACAACTTTCATTTTTAATCCGCGCGCACGGTCACACACGATGCCACCGATGTTGCCGGCACCAATGACGCCAAGGGTTTTACCAGTCAGTTCAACCCCCATGAATTTGGATTTTTCCCATTTGCCGGCATGCGTGGATTCGGAGGCTTCGGGGATTTGGCGCGCAACCGAAAACATCATCGCAATGGCGTGTTCAGCCGTCGTGATCATGTTGCCGAAGGGCGTGTTCATCACGATGATACCCTTTTTGCTCGCGGCCTCTTTGTCGATGTTATCGGTGCCGATGCCAGCACGCCCGATGACCTTGAGGTTATCCGCGGCTGCGATGATTTTCTCGGTTACTTTTGTGGCAGAGCGGATCGCAAGGCCGTCGTAATCGCCGATGATCGCGGCCAGTTTGTCTTTGTCTTTGCCGATGTCAGGCTGGAAATCCACGTCAATGCCACGGTCTTTGAAAATTTGAACCGCTGCTTCTGAGAGTTTGTCGGAGATAAGTACTTTAGGTGCCATGAGGATGGTCCTTTGAATAGGTGTGGTGTGCCACAGGCACACCTTACAGGTATGTAAATTAAGCGTTGATCTCGGATTCGAACGCCCATGACAGCCAAGGCAACATAGCTTGGATGTCATCAGTTTCGACCGTTCCACCGCACCAGATGCGCAGCCCCGATGGCGCGTCGCGATAGGCACCAACGTCGAGCGCCACGCCTTCATCAGCCAGTCGTTTGGCGATTGCTTTGGCGAACGCGGCCCCGTCTTTGATCCGCTCATCAGTGAACTTTAGACACACGGATGTGTTGGAGCGTGTCGCGGGATCAGTCGCTAAGAAATCGATCCAGTCGTTGTCATTAACAAACTGAGTGATGGCCGCCGTGTTCGCATCTGCGCGCCCGATAAGACCCTTGAGACCACCTACAGAACGGGCCCAATCAAGCGCGAACAGGTAGTCTTCGACCGCAAGCATTGAAGGTGTGTTGATCGTCTCGCCTTTGAACACGCCGTCGATCAGCTTGCCGCCTTTGGTCAGGCGGAAAATCTTTGGCAGCGGCCATGGTGGCGTGTAGTTTTCCAGCCGCTCAACAGCGCGTGGCGACAGGATCAGCATGCCGTGCGCCGCTTCGCCGCCCAACACTTTTTGCCAGCTGAACGTGGTCACGTCCAGTTTGTCCCACGGTAGATCCATCGCGAATGCTGCGGATGTGGCATCGCACAACGTCAGCCCAGCGCGGTCGTCAGGAATTGCGTCACCGTTAGCCATGCGCACGCCAGACGTCGTGCCGTTCCAAGTGAAACACACGTCATTGTCGTAGTTCAGGGCGGTCATATCCACGATCTCGCCGTACTCAGCGGTGTGGACGGAATGTTCGATTTTCAGCTGCTTGGCCACATCCGTGACCCAGCCTGCGCCAAAGGATTCCCACGCGACCATTTGCGCCGGGCGCTCACCCAACATCGACCACATCGCCATCTCGAACGCACCGGTGTCAGACGCCGGAACGATGCCGATTTTGTAATCTGCGGGGATGCCGAGGATCTCGCGTGTCTCTTCGATGGCGGCCAACAGTTTGGCTTTGCCAACGGCAGCACGATGCGAGCGACCAAGCGGTGCGCCAGACAATTTTGCCAAATCATGGGTGGGGGGTTTGGCGCATGGGCCAGAGGAAAAACGCGGATTTGCCGGCCGCGTTGCCGGTTGTTGTATAGCCATTGCTGCTACCCTTACAGATAATTGCCTCTCGTTGGGGAGAGGTGTCCCACGGGCAGAGGTAGGGGGATGCGGCACGGCATGCAACCTAAAATCAGGTCAAATGCGACGGATCGTGAAATTTGTGCGACGCATTTTGACGCCAATTGGAAACTTGCAGGCATCGAACCCGACCTGATGGCCCTGCGCAATGACTGGTAAATCAGCGGATGGTACGCTAAATCCCGCGCACCCAATCTGAGGATTTCTGATGTTCACTGCCACGTTTCTCGCCTCTCCGGATCGCCGTAATCTTGAGCCAGCTTTGGTGCACTCATTGCGCAATGCTTGGGGTGGCGGCGATGTGATCTGGTTGGCCCCCGATGAGTCTGCTGAATTTTCGCTGACTGCCGAACCCGCGAACTTTTGGGAGGTCTGGGAGACCGCGCAAAGCATGAGCGTTGATCTGGTGTTACAGCCCACAATCGGGCGCCGCAAAAAGATGCTTTTGGCGGACATGGACAGCACGATGATCCAGCAGGAATGCATTGATGAATTGGCGGACGAGGCAGGCGTTGGTACCCGTGTCAAAGATATTACCGCGCGTGCGATGAACGGCGAATTGGATTTTGACGCTGCCCTGCGCGAGCGGGTTTGTTTGCTAAAAGGACTACCCGCTTCGATCATCGACAAAGTGTTGTCTGAACGGATCACGTTGATGCCCGGCGGTCCAGAATTGCTCGGCACGATGAAGGCCAACGGGGGTTACGCGGCGCTGGTGTCAGGCGGCTTTACGGCCTTTACCGGGGCTGTCGCCAACAAGTTGGGGTTTGACGAAAACCGCGCCAATACACTGATCGCGAAAGACGGCGTTTTAACGGGCGAAGTCGGCGTCCCGATCCTTGGGAAACAAGCCAAGGTAGATGCGCTGAACGAAATCACCAAACGCATTGGCTTGACGCCTGACGACGTGATGGCCGTGGGCGACGGCGCGAACGATTTGGGCATGCTGCACAAGGCCGGCGTCGGTGTCGCACTGCACGCAAAACCGGTCGTCGCAGCAGAAGTCAGCACGCGGATCAACTTTGGTGATCTAACAGCGCTTTTGTTTTTGCAGGGCTACGGCCGAAACGACTTTGTCGTTGCCTGACATTTTGCCTAAGTGAACGGATACGCTTGATCTGTGCTAAACTGGTGTGCGACTCAAATTTCCCAAGGAGAGAAACATGCCGAATTATTTGTTAGCCTACCAAGGCGGCACTGCCCCGCAGTCCCCCGAAGAAGGTGCCAAGGCGATGGCCGCGTGGAACGCTTGGTTTGAATCAATCGGTGCCAATGTCGTCGATGGCGGCAATCCGGTTGGCGTGTCCTCAACCGTCAGCGGCGATGGTGTCACTGACAATGGCGGGGCAAATCCGGTCTCTGGTTATTCCATCATCAGCGCTGACGACATGGCTGGCGTGATTGAAATTTCCCAAGCCTGCCCGATTGTTACCGCACACGGCGGCAGCGTTGAAGTCGCGGAAATCATGCCGATTGGCTAGATCAGCGTGGGTGCTGCCCGCAGTGTCCCTGTCTTTGTTCCGACCCAATTTCGGATCGGCGCGTTCAGGTATTTCATCGTCTCTGGATGTTCTGCATCCAGCACCCTCAGCTTGACCAAAATCGCGGCGATCGCGCATTCGCTAGCGCGGGTGCTGCCATCCGAAATCTTGAGCGCAACGCCCATTTTCTTTTCCGGAATGATGGCGACAAAGAACGCCTCGGCTCCGGTCTTAATCGCCACCTTGCCGCCCATCGCGCGCATCAGATTGGTGCAAGCCCGCCCTTCGCCCGCGACCAGTTCGGGGTGCAACATCATGGCGGATCGCAGCCGTTCTTCGGCGCTGCCATCGGGGGCCGACGCGAAGTGTGCCATGGCGCGCGCCATGCCAGACAGGGTCGTGGCGTAGTTCGGCGCGCTGCACCCGTCGATACCAAAGCCCGGCGATGTGACGCCGGTTAGACGCTCGTAAACCTCGAGTGCTGCGGTCTGAACCGGATGATCAGGTTCGATGTATTCAGGACCAGCGCCAAGGTGTTTGGCCAGCGTCAGGAAACCGGTGTGTTTGCCAGAACAGTTGTTGTGAATTTGGCACGGCGATTGGTCGGATTTGATCAAAGCGTCACGCGCCGGCACATCGTTCGGTGTTTGCGGCCCACAGCGAAATGCGCTGTCGTCTAACCCGAGATGACCAAGCCATTTGCCCACGCGGTCGGTGTGAATCGCAGCCCCCTGATGCGACGCACACGCCAGCGCCAGATGCTCTGTCGTCAACCCGAATGCATCCGCCGCCCCGGAGGCAATCAAAGGCACCCCTTGGATCATTTTTGACGACGATCTGGGCAGCACAACTGCCTCTGGATCGCCCCACGCCTGCACGATTTGGCCGCTGTCATCGCAGATCACTGCATGGCCTGAATGGACACTTTCAAGGAAAGGACCACGCCAAATTTCGGCCATAGGGGCTGGATTCGTCATATTCACACTCTTTTGTTGGCAAAAAAGCGCCAATCAGGCTTTCGCAACTCGCCCATTTCGCGCTAATGTGCCACTTGTCGAGAAGAATGTGTGCGCTGGCAAGTGCGAGGTCGAAAAAAGAACCCGCCAAAGCGCATGAACGAGTTGAGGTTAAGGACAGTCTGGAGGCTGGACACATGGGATTTAAAACGATTTTTACCGGAACGCTGGGGGCTGCAGCCCTGTTTGCATCCGGTGCATTGGCGCAGGATCAAAGCACGAACCGCGTCGCGCAAAAAACCAAATGGAGCGTGTTTGTCGAAAGCAATCCGACCGAGTGCTGGAGCGTTTCCGCACCCGAAGAGACTGTGAATTCGAAAAATGGGCAAGTTGTTGCCGTAACACGCAGCCAAATCTTGCTGATGGTGTTTTATCGCCCCTCCGAGGGTGCCAAAGGCCAAGTCGCGTTTACCGGTGGCTACACCTTTGCGTCCGGCAGCACGGTCAACGTGAACATTTCGGGCAACGAGTTTGAGATGTTTACCGACGGCGAATGGGCTTGGCCTGCAAGTGCCGCGGATGACACCAAAATGGTGACGGCGATGAAGCGTGGCGCATCAGCTATCGTGACCGCTGTGTCCGGTCGTGGCACCAAAACCAAAGACACGTTTTCACTGCTTGGCTTTACGGCTGCGGTTGAAGATGCGGAAAAACGCTGCGGCGGTTAAGCTGCAAAAGACAGTGTGAAACAGATGCAGCGCCCATTGCGGCGCTGTTTTGCGTTTTCGAATCCTTTTATTATGGCCCCTCTTGCATATATAGAGGCGCATCTTTGCCCCTGAGGGATATGTTTCATGTCGACGCCGAACGCTCCGATCACCCAAGACCTAATCACCATTCCGCGCAAATTGCCGGAGGGGCCGATCAATCTGGTGGGTTTGACCCGCGAGGCGATGCGCGATGTGCTGATCGAACACGGCACGCCTGAAAAACAGGCCAAGATGCGGGTCGGTCAGATTTGGCAATGGATCTACAATTGGGGTGTGCGTGATTTTGACGAAATGACCAACCTGTCCAAAACCTTCCGCGCCGAGCTGGCAGAGAATTTTGTGATCGCGGTTCCTGAGGTCGTGAACAAGCAAGTCAGCAAAGATGGCACGCGCAAATATCTGGTTCGCATCGCCGGTGGTCACGAGGTTGAGGTCGTCTACATCCCCGAGGCTGATCGCGGCACGCTGTGCATTTCATCCCAAGTTGGCTGCACGCTGACCTGTTCGTTCTGCCACACTGGCACCCAAAAACTGGTGCGCAATTTGACGGCTGGCGAAATCATCGGACAGGTGATGCTGGCGCGTGACGATCTGGGCGAATGGCCCGAACACGGCACCCGCACCTACGAGGCACGCATGCTGTCGAACATCGTTTTGATGGGCATGGGCGAGCCGCTGTACAACTTTGAAAATGTGCGCGACGCGATGAAAATCGCAATGGACCAAGAAGGCATCCAGCTATCGCGCCGTCGTATCACGCTGTCGACCTCGGGCGTTGTGCCAAAAATTCACCGCACCGCGCAGGAAATCGGTTGCTTGCTGGCCGTGTCCTTCCACGCCACCACGGACGAGGTCCGCGACAAGCTGGTCCCGATCAACAAGCGCTGGAACATCGAGGCGCTGCTAGAGGCTTTGCGCGCCTATCCGAAGGTGTCAAATTCGGAACGGATCACGTTTGAATACGTGATGCTGGAGGGCATCAACGATTCTGTTGAAGACGCGCATCGCTTGGTTAAATTGCTTGAGGGCATCCCCGCCAAGGTCAATTTGATTCCGTTCAACGAATGGCCTGGGGCGCCCTACACACGCTCATCCGGCAACCGGATTCACCGCTTTGCGGACATCATCCATGACGCGGGGTATTCCAGCCCGATCCGGACACCGCGCGGCGAAGATATCTTTGCCGCCTGTGGTCAGTTGAAGTCAGCTACCGAACGCGAACGTAAGTCGCGTAAACAAATCGAGGCGGACGCAGGGCTATAACCCGCGCATCCGCCTAGGGTCAGGACTCATAACCAAAAGATAACGGTTGCTGCGAGAGCTATTGCGGAGAGAAAGACGGTTGGGGATCTGTCGTAGCGTGTAGCTACGCGTCGCCAATCTTTGAGCCTGCC
>JAQXDI010000068.1 GCA_029251465.1 Ascidiaceihabitans sp. | reverse complement strand
TGAAGCGCGTCTCAAAGCAAGGCTCTCCACGTCCGATCCGACATATGCGTGCAGCGGTGCCATCACGGCATCAACCAGACTGCGAAGAGAAGCGTGACCCGGATGAGTGACAATGACCCAAAAGAAAAAGGAAAACGAGCTTGACCCAAACACCCAATTAGAGAAGCGGACATTCGCATCGCAGACCGTGCAAACAAAATACAAACTGATGCACAGCACACATTTTGGGCATCACTTAATTCTCAAAAATGCACGATCCGTCACAAATGACCAAAAACCTAACGCGCCTGTCCAAAGGTTAACGTCACTCAGAGATTAACCACAGGTGAACACGGCTGATCGTCCGAAACTGCTCATATTCCGGAGAAATCTGTACAGAATGGCAATTTCAGGCTGTATTGAGCGTTTTTTCAAAGCTGAAACTGCACATATTTCTGCGGTATCTGTACAGTTTGCACAAATCACCCCACCGTGCGGCGCGTTAAGGCGACCGCGCGCTACAACGCGTCGTATTGGGCTTTTTGCTGCCCGCTCCAGCGGACTGTCAGCACAAAACCGTCCTCGCTTTGCGCTTCGGATTCCACCACTTCGTTCGAAAACAGCCACGCGCGTTTGCGCCCCTCCGAGAACGGCAATGTCAGGTCCTCGGTGAACAGCGATCCTTGCAGCGCAACCGCCACCGCTTCCATCATCACATCAAGGCCGGTGCCTTTGACGGCTGACGTCGCAAAGATGGTCTCGTCACGGTCCGCACGGGCCTGAATAGCGGCTGCGGCCTCAGGCTCCAGAACGTCGACTTTGTTCCAGATCTCAAACGTCGGGCGTTCACGTTCGACCCCCAAAACCGTCATGATGTCGCGAACGTCTTTGGCCTGCGCTTCGGTTTCAGGATGGCTGATATCGCGCACGTGCAGGATGATGTCAGCGGCCAAAACTTCTTCGAGCGTGGCGCGAAATGACGCAACCAATTCGGTCGGCAAATCAGAGATAAATCCAACTGTGTCGGACAGGATCACCTCGGGGCCGTCGGGCAAAACAAGGCTGCGCATGGTCGGGTCAAGTGTGGCGAACAGCATGTCCTTGACCATTACATCTGCGCCAGTCAAGCGATTGAAAAGCGTCGATTTTCCGGCGTTCGTATACCCAACCAAAGCCACCACAGGAAACGGGATTTTCGCGCGCGCGGCACGGTGCAAGGCACGGGTTTTCACAACCTTTTCCAGCTGGCGACGCAAGCGCACCAGTTGTTCGTCAATCGCGCGTCTGTCCGATTCAATCTGGGTTTCACCCGGTCCACCCACAAAGCCCAGCCCGCCGCGTTGGCGTTCAAGGTGGGTCCATGCGCGTACCAGCCGCGTGCGCTGATAACTCAGCGCTGCCATTTCGACCTGCAGCACACCTTCACTGGTGGCGGCGCGATCGCTAAAGATTTCAAGGATCAGGCCCGTGCGATCCAGCACTTTGACGTCCCACGCCTTTTCCAGATTGCGCTGCTGAACCGGCGTAACAGGGCCGTCAATCACGACCAACTCGATCTCTTCGGCCTCGAATAAATCGTGTAATTCCTGTATCTTACCTTTGCCAAACAACATTCCGGCATGCGGCTTGGGCAAGCGGACGGCATTAGAGCCAATAACCTCTAGTTCGGCCAACGCATGGGCCAATGATACAGCTTCGGCCAGCGCGAGTGTTGCATCGCGTCGGCCATAATCTGACTTAATATCTGGATGCAGGACCCATGTGCGCGTCAGGCGTGGCCCGTCGCTGTCATCGATCTGGAATTGCTCTTTGCTCAAGCGGAGTCTTCGCCCTCATATAGCGAGATGGGCTGGCTTGGCATGATCGTCGAAATCGCATGCTTGTAGACCAGCTGGGATTGCCCATCACGGCGCAGCAATACACAGAAGTTATCAAACCAAGTGATAACCCCTTGTAATTTAACACCATTGATTAGGAAAATGGTCACGGGCACTTTGGTCTTGCGCACGTGGTTCAGGAACGCGTCCTGCAGATTTTGTCGGTCCGAAGCCATGACATCTTGCCTTTATTCTTGTTGTCGGCCTGCGGATCAAGCCATCCCTATTGGGGCAAGTATGTATAAGGACTCCAAGACATTCCAGCCCAAAAAAACGCTCTGTATGGTTCTATTTACCTAACGTAACCTAACCGCGCCACAAATCAGGCGTCAAAAGCGCGATTATCGCCAGGGTTTCGAGGCGCCCAATGACCATTGCCGCGGCAATAACCGACTTGGCCCACGGCCCTAATTCGGACAATCTGATCGGCGTGTCAGCGGCCCATTCCAGCAGCGGCCCGGTGGTCGAAAGGCTGGAAATCGACAGCACCAGCGCCTCGTCAAAACTAACGCCAAGGGCGGCCAAAACCATTGTGATTGCGGCCAGAGAAATGGCAAAAAGCATAAAGAAAATCCACGCAATAAACGCGCCATTTTTCTGCAAACGCCGCGCCAAAGGATCCGCGCCACTGACCGATGAGGGGTGCACCAAACGCTCCATTTCGCGGGTTCCGTTGCGATAAAGCGCAAACACCCGCAGCAGTTTTACGCCACCCGCAGTCGTCGCAACACCACCGCCAATCAGCGAAAGTCCCATAAGAATAAGGCCCGGCGTCGCCAGTCCCGACCAGCTTTGCGCCTCGGACCAACTGGCGCTTGCGAACCCCGTGGTGGACAGGAACGACATCACCGTAAAGGTCGCCCCCCAAAAGGCGATCACGGCCTCTAGCAGGCTGGCTTGTGCCTCGACGTCAAAGGCCCCCAACCAGTGGCGCACGAACAATAAAGTCGGCACTCCGATCACCAACGCGATGCCAATCCGGAACTCTGGATCGTGGCGCAATCCACCGCTTTCGCTGGTCACTGTGTCAGAGGAAAATGTCAGGCGCGACAGGGCAAAAAACATGAACAGGAACATGACCATTTCGCCCGCGATACCCGCACTTGCGGCGTCCATTCCACCCACCGGCGAAATGCCCGACGTCGCCATGATCGACATCGCATGACAGATCGCCACCAGCGATGTTTCGCCGCACAACCACAACAGCACCCACAACAGCAGGGTCAGCCCTGTGTAGATCGGAAATATCGTCGCAATCACCCGCACCAGCCGTGCACGGCCTTCGGGTTGACCAACGCGCCCTACCCCCGCAATGCGCCGCCCCGGTTCAGCCCGCGCGGTCACTTCGAACCCACCCAAATTCAGTGGTGCCAGAATGGCCGAGGCCGCAATCCACATCACCAAGCCACCCATCCAGCCAACCTGTGCGCGCCACAAATGCAGCGGCCCGTTCAGGCGCTCGGGGTCATCAAACAACGTCGCGCCGGTGGTGGTGATGGCGCTGACCATCTCGATGTAGGCATTCAGGAACGTCGTCGTTTTCAACGCCTCAAAAAACGGGATCGCCAGAACAATCGGCAGGAACACAAAGGTCGAAAACAGCGACATCAACGGGCCAAGCGCACCGTGTCGCGGCATCCGGCCGGCATGGGCCAGAGCGATCAAAACAAACAGGATCGAGCCCAACAGACTACTGTATAAAAATGCACGCCCTGTCTCGAGTTCACGGGTCAGACCGGAAAAAACAGCAGGCACCAGCATCGACAGAGACGCCACACCAAAGACAATCATGAACAGCGGCAGCTGCATCAAACGATCAACAAAACCAATGGGTTCGGGGGCGCGGGGCATCTGTCTAGAAGAAATCGATGGAAACTTGCATCAGGCGTTCCACCTCGGGCACGTCGCCTGCCAAGGCAAACAGCGCGATCACGTCGCCTTCGTCAATGCGGGTGGATCCCATGGGGCGCAGCACCGTGTCGCCCTTGCGCACCGCGCCGACCAACACCCCCTCGGGAAAGCCGATATCGCTGATGCGTTTGCCCGCCATGGGCGAGGTCGACAGCACTTCGGCCTCGATCACTTCGGCCTCGGCGTCGCCAATCGAATAGACCGCGCGCACCCGGCCATGACGGATGTGGCGCAGGATCGAGCTGACGGTTGTAGCGCGCGGATTGATGTAGGCATCGATCCCCAGCGGCCCCATCAGCGGCACCAGCGTCGGGTCGTTGATCAAGGCAATCGCGTAGGGGCATCCTTCGGATTTGGCGCGCACGGCGGCCAGCATGTTGGTCTTGTCGTCATCGGTGATCGCCAGCATCGCATCAGCGCGCGCAATGCCCGCTTCGGCCAGCAAAGCCACATCCAGACCGTCTCCGTTCAGCACAATCGTGCGCTCCAAAGCTTCGGCGGCATGTTCCGCACACGCACGGCTTTTTTCGATAATCTTGGTGCGCACACGGGTTGCACGTTGTTCCAGTTCGGTGGCCACAGCCAGCCCGACATTGCCGCCCCCGACAAGCACGACGCGCTCTTGTTTGGCCATTTTCTTGCCGAAAATTTCCATCGTGCGGGCGATGTCATCCACATGCGTGAACACATAACATTCGTCGCCGGCAAACAGTTGGTCACCGGATTCTGGTGAAAACAACGTACCCTCACGGCGCACGCCCACAACCGTGGCGCGCAGGGTCGAAAACAGGTCGGTCAACTGGCGCAAAGGCGTGTTGATGACCGGGCAATCGTCTTCGATCAGGATGCCGAGCAGATGCGCCTGACCGTCCATAAACCGTTCGGTATCAAAGGCAGATGGGGCCGAAAGACGTTGCAAGGCGGCGGCTGCGACCTCGCGCTCGGGGCTGATCACCACGTCAATCGGCATGTGATCGCGGCGGTACAGGTCGGAATAAATCGTTTCGAGGTAAGCTTGCGAACGCAGTCGCGCGATCTTGCGATTCACCCGGAACACCGAATGCGCCACCTGACAGGTGACCATGTTCACCTCGTCGGAATGGGTCGCAGCGATGATCATATCAGCGTCGCCCGCACCCGCCTTATCCAGCACGGACGGGTAGCTCGCAAAGCCCGTAACTCCTTGAACATCAAGGCTATCAGTGGCGCGACGCACCAAATCTGCGTTGTTGTCGACCACCGTGACGTCGTTGCGTTCACCTGACAAATGTCGGGCAATTTGCCAGCCAACTTGGCCAGCGCCACAAATTATGACCTTCATAGGTCCATCCTTTGATCCATCGCCCAGATACAGGCTGATCCGAACCAAACGCATGACACAAAGGCGCAAGTCCGGTCAATCCGATTGTGTGTGCCGCGATGATGCGACACAATCGGGGGTATGAAAATACGCATCTGCTTTTTGATTTTGCCGCTGGTGGTGTCTGCTTGCTTGCCGTTAACGACCTATTACCGCGCGGGTGTCAGCCCTGCCCGCCTGCAATCCGACATCACGTCCTGCGAGGTGCGCGCCTTGCGCGACGCCCCCGTGCGCTTGCAAACCCAAGTGTCGCCGCCGGTTTGGGTGCCACCGCGTCAAATCTGCAATACCGCGAACGTTTGCACGACGCAGCCCGGCTATTACCGCCCCGGTCATGTTTATCAGGTCGACGTCAACAAAGCCTTGCGCGGACGGGTCGAAACCCAATGCATGAGCGACAAAGGTTACGCGCCGGCCAAAATCCAGCCTTGCAAAAATGGGGCAGCAACAGTGCCAGCCAGCGGGGCTGCAAAACTGCCCACACTTACCGATCGATCCTGTTTTCTGCGCAATTCAGACGGAACGTTGCGGGTTTTGAACCAAGGTTAATCCGTCTCTTGATCGTCCACATGCGCCACCCGCGCGCCGGCTTTGGCTGATGTCACAACCCCGAGCGATTTCAACTTGCGATGCAGCGCACTGCGTTCCATCCCGACAAAATTCGCGGTGCGGCTGATGTTGCCACCAAAACGGTTGATCTGCGTCAACAGATATTCGCGTTCAAATGCTTCGCGCGCCTCACGCAGCGGCAGCGTTGCCAGTGCGCCCGACAAAACCACGCGGCCTTCTTCGCCAGACGCATCGTCTTCGCCCGGAAATTCGCGCGCCTCGATCGGGCCCGTGCCATCGGACAGGATCAGCACCCGTTCGATCAGGTTTTTCAACTGGCGCACGTTGCCCGGCCAAATCATCGTCTGCATCAACGCTGACGCATCATCCGTAAGCTCGCGCAGCGGCAGCCCATGATTGGCGTTGCATTCGGCAATGAAATGGCCCGCCAACAGCGGAATATCCTCGCGCCGCTCTTCTAGCGACGGCACAGCAATCGGCACCACGTTCAGGCGGTGATACAGTTCTTGACGGAAATTTTCTTCTTCAATTTCGGCGTCCAAGTTCTTGCTTGTACTGGATATTACCCGTAAATCGACGCGGACTTTGTCAGCGCCACCAACCCGGTGGAATTGCTGATCAACCAACACCCGCAGGATTTTTGATTGCGTGCCGATGGGCATGTCTGCGACCTCGTCGAAATATACGACACCGCCGTGCGCTTGTTCTAGCAAGCCGGGTTCAACGCCGCGATCCGCACTTTCGCGACCAAACAAAACCTCTTCCATTCGATCCGCCGCAACGCCGGCGCAGTTGATCGTTACAAAGGCCTCTGAGGCGCGGTTCGAATTGGCGTGAATGTAGCGCGCGGCCAGTTCCTTGCCGCTGCCAGCGGGGCCTGTCAGCATCACACGCCCGTTGGATTTGGTGACTTTGTCGAGCTGCGAAATCAGCGCACGGAACGACGCTGAATTGCCGATCATTTCTGATTGCGCACCGTCCTGACGCCGCAGCGACTGGTTTTCGCGGCGCAGGCGGCTGGTTTCCATCGCACGGCGGATCACCACCAAAAGCTGGTCAATATTGAACGGCTTTTCGATGAAATCGTAGGCCCCCTGTTTGATCGCAGCGACCGCAATTTCGATGTTGCCGTGGCCCGAAATAATGACGACCGGCACGTCCGGATTGTCGCGTTTCACCGTTTTCAGAATGTCGATCCCGTCCATGCGGCTGTCTTTCAGCCAGATGTCCAAAATCATCAACGCGGGCGCGTCTTCGTTCACCGCTGCCATCGCATCATCCGAGTTGCCAGCCAAACGGGTCTGGAACCCTTCGTCTTTCAAAATTTCCGAAATCAACTCGCGAATGTCGCGTTCGTCGTCAACGATCAGAATGTCACTCATTGCCTGTCACCTCTTGGTTGTCGCGTGTCGGGGCGGCGCTGATGTTCAGCGGCAATGTGATCACTGCCATGGCCCCGTAATGTGTTTGCCCCTCGAAAATAGGCGCATCGTCCAGCACCAAAGTGCCGCCGTGTTCTTCGATAATCTTTTTCACAATTGGCAGGCCCAACCCCGTGCCTTCGCTGCGCGTGGTCACGTAGGGTTCAAACAGGCGCGCACGATCTTCAGGCAGCCCGATACCGTTGTCTGCGATCGAAATAAATGCAGCATGCTCGTCTTGCTTCAGGGTCACGTGCACTTGCGGAACAAGGCCATTCGAAACGCCTTTTTCTTTTAATGTTTCAATCGCTTCGCCTGCGTTCTTAATCAAGTTTGTAAGCGCCTGCGAGATCATCGTCGCGTCCAGATCGAACACCAAAGGCTGATCCAAAAGGTCGGTAGAAATTGCGACACCTGGCTGTCCCACACGCTGCAATGCGACGGCATCTTGCACCAAAGAAGTCAGATCATGGCTTTGGCGATCAGGTTCAGGCATCCGGGCAAATTTCGAAAACTCGTCCACGATGCGACGCAGATCGCTGGTCTGGCGCACGATGACATCGGTCATTTGCTCCAGCTGGTCACTGTCCTCGCCCACCTTGGGGGCGAACTTGCGTTTGATGCGCTCGGCACTCAGCTGGATCGGGGTCAGCGGGTTCTTGATTTCATGGGCAATCCGTTGCGCCACGTCGCCCCACGCTGCCATGCGTTGCGCGCTGACCAGATCAGTCACATCGTCAAACGCGACAACGTAGCCCTCGCGTTTGCCCGCATCATTGCGCCGCGTCGCCATGCGCACCAGCAGGTTTTCCATGCGCCCCAAACGGCTCACTTTGATCTCGTCCTGGGCAATTTCCTGCGGTCCGTTTTTCAGAATATCAAACAGCGGACCAAATTCCGGAACGGCAAACGACAGCGGCACAGATTGCTGATCTTCGTGCCAATCCAGCAGCCGTTCAGCAGAGCGGTTCACGAAGGTCACCTTGCCTTCAGCATCCAATCCAACAACGCCAGAGGTCACCGACCCAAGCACAGAATCAAACAAGCGGCGGCGGCGTTCGATCTGGCGGGTGTTGTCCAGCAATGTGTCGCGCTGCCCCTTAAGCTGTTTGGTCATTTGGTTGAAATACCGCCCGAGCATGGCGATTTCATCGTCGCCTTCCTCTTCGCGCACTTGCACCTCAAGATCGCCGGCCCCAACCCGCTGCGCAGCCCCTGTCAAACGCCCAACGGGGCCGGACAAACGTTCCGCAAACCACAGCCCCAGCCAGATCGCCGCCAGAATCAGGATGACAGCAAAGCCCAGATAAATAAGGCCAAATTCGAACAGAACCCGCCCACGGTCGCTTTCGAGTTGGCGATACAAACGCGCCGTTTCCTGAGTTTCATCCAGCAGCGACAAGATCGCGCCGTCGACATCGCGACTGACGTATAAAAACCGGTCCACCGAGCTGTCCAACGGCACCAACGCGCGAAATTCGTTGATCGGCCAATCCTCGATAATCAGCCAACCGTTGTCGCGGGCGGCGGCCAGATTTTGCGCACTGGGCGGTTCGAAATCAAACAGATACGACCGTACACCGCGCGCCCGGATCGCACCGGTGCCGTCGACCAAATATGCCTCGCGCAGACCGCGCTGAATTTGCGCCTGCATTTCACCCAGAATTTCACTGTCGCTTAGGTTCGGATTGTTTTGACGCGCCCCGTCAAACCCTGCCGCCAGTGCGCGTGCATCTTGCACAAGATCAGCGCTTTGTTCGGTTTCATAGGCCTGAGCGGCGGCCACGGAATTGCCGATCACTTGGCTGACGCGCTCTGAAAACCAACCCTCGAGACCGATGTTCACAGTGAGACCGGCGAAAATCGCAACGGTCACGGTGGGAAGCAGTGCCAACAGCCCGAACACCCCCGTCAAACGCAGGTGCAAACGCGATCCAGCAGACTTGGCGCGACGGGCTGAAATCAGGCGGGCAACTTGCGATAAAACCAACGCAGCGATGGCCAGAACATACACAAGATCGGCCAGCAAAACCAACCGCAGCGATAACGCGCCTGCCCCTTGATCCAGCGGACCAAGCACCAAAAACGTCGCTAAAACCAACACCGGGGCCAAAAACACCAGCCCCAAGGTCGCGGCATTGCGCACACGTCTTTGGCGGCGCAAACGCCCGAGTGTCATCAGCCAACGTGTTTGGCGTGTCCGGGAAGCCACTGAACCTCCTACCTGTTGATGCGGTGCACGAGGCACCTAACCGCAATATCGGGCGGTCATGTTCAGAACTGCGCCCTGAAAGCCACGCCTTGTGTGGTCGTTTTACATCAACTTGCGGCGGCGTGTCACCTGAATACCTAGCTCTGTGATCTTCTTTCTTAGGGTATTTCGGTTGATCCCCAATAAATCAGCGCATTTCGCCTGATTTCCACCTGTCGCATCGAGGGCAATTTCGATCAATGGCCCCTCAACTTCGCGCAGAATCCTGCCGTAAAGCCCCGGAGGTGGCAAAACATCGCCGTGCAAATCAAAATATCGCCGCAGGTGCCCGCCCACAGACGCCCCGAGTTTTTCGGTATCGGTCGCCCCACCGGCAAGAGGCGCGAGATCCGGCTGATTGCCCAGAATCTGTTCAACTTCGGAGGCTGAAATTTCAGCATTGCGGCTGGTCAGACCCAAACGGCGCACCGCGTTTTCAAGCTGGCGCACGTTGCCGGGCCAACTGTAGGTGCGGAAAATCTCGGTCGCGGGGGCAGACAGGGTAAATGCACCGCTGCCCGATTGTTCGGATTTCGCCAAAAAGTGGGCCGCCAGAAGTTCAATATCGTCGACCCGTTCACGCAAGGACGGCACCTTGAGCGTCGCGCCACTCAGCCGATAATACAAATCCTTGCGCACCAACCCGCTTTCGGTGGCTTGCGACAAATCGGCCTGACTGGTCGCCATAAATCGCGGCACATATTCGCCGGGCGTGTCCATCATGTGCACCAGCCGTGCTTGCATTTCATCGGGCACATCGGTGATTTCGTCGATCAACAGCGTGCCACCTTTGACCCGTGCCAGCACCCGCGCAGGCCCTTCAAGTTCTTGAAGATCAAGCGCCGTCAGCGTGATAAACGGCAATGTCCGCCGGTCAGAAAAGTCATGGATTGCGCGTGCAATCAGCGATTTTCCCGTGCCGCTTTCGCCCCAGATCACGACAGGCAAATCGGTGTTCATGACCCGTGCGACCACGCGGTACAGCGACTGCATCACGGCCGTGCGCCCAATCAAGGGCAGCTCTTCGGGGCGCTCTTGGGTGTCGGTGGTGCTGGCGCGCGGCGCTTGTTTGTTGTCAAGCGCGCGGGCTGTGCGTTTCATCAAATCGGGCAAATCAAACGGTTTAGGCAAATAGTCGTAAGCGTTGGCCTCGGCCGCTTGGATCGCGGTCATAATTGTGTTCTGCGCCGAAATCACGATGACCGGCAAACCCGGGCGATCTTCGGCAATTTTGGGCAGCATTTCCAAGCCATTGCCGTCTGGCATCATCACATCTGAAATGACCACATCACCCTTGCCTTCGCCGACC
This sequence comes from Ascidiaceihabitans sp., assembly GCA_029251465.1. Classification (GTDB taxonomy): domain Bacteria; phylum Pseudomonadota; class Alphaproteobacteria; order Rhodobacterales; family Rhodobacteraceae; genus Ascidiaceihabitans. Next base: position 13,222 of record JAQXDI010000068.1, on the reverse strand, counting down.
CATCGCATCAGCGTGGTCAGCGACGAGGTCGCGTGTACTTTGCACCCTGCGCGCGTCAACGCTTGGGTCAAAACTGTTCGGACCGTGCGGTCGTCATCTGCGACCAATACTGTGCCATCCATGATCTATCCTACTTGTTTTGTTGACTATTTAGGGGCGCGCGGCAGGGACAACCGGAACGTCGTTTGTCCCGGAACCGAACTGACGGAAATCCAGCCGCCGTGGTCCGACACGATTTTGTTGACCAGCGCCAAACCCAATCCGGTGCCGTTCTCACGCCCCGAGACAAAGGGGTCAAAAATGTCGCCTTTGATACTATCTGGCAGTCCCGGGCCGTCATCAATCACCTCGATTTGCAGCGGCAATGAATGGCCGGTTCCATCTGCGCGGCGCAGGCGGAACGAATGTTCAAAATAGCTGTGCAAACGGATCGTACCGCCATCCGGCCCCGCCGCTTCTGAGGCGTTTTTCAGCAAGTTCAGAACCACTTGCAGCAACTGGTCACTGTCCCCCAGCGCCATCGGCAGCGACGGGTCGTAATCCTCAATGATCTTCATTTGCGCCCCGAATCCCAGCAACGCAGACCGGCGCGCGCGGTCCAACACATCATGGACGTTTACGGGCTGCATTTCGGGCACAGACAGGTTGCCAAATTGCTCAACTTGTTCCAGCAGCTTTACGATGCGGCGGCTTTCCTCGACGATCAAATCGGTCAACTCAAGGTCTTCGGGCGGTAAATTCATGCTGATCAGTTGCGCAGCGCCGGTGATGCCAGCCAGCGGGTTTTTGATCTCGTGAGCAAGCATTTCTGCCATGCCAATCGCCGATTTCGCCGCTGATTTGACCGAATGGTTCTGCGTGATGTGACTGGCCAGTTCGCGCGGCGTGATCATCATGATCATTTGCCCGGGCGCGCCGATCAGTGGCGCGATTTGCAAGGCACATTGCAAAGGTGCGCGCTGTCCGCTGCCCACGTCGACATCGTTCACAAACAGCGGCGTGCCGTGATCGCGCGCACGCGAAAACGCTTCTTCGAGCGGGGAATCGATGGCGATTTGATCCCACAGCGGTACGCCGACCACGGATTTGGCGGACACGTTCAGGAACCCTTCGGCGGCGGAATTGATGTCGAGAATGTTGTCCTGTGCATCGATCAAAACCGCTGGAACCGGCAGTGATGCCCAGATTGAGGGATCCGTGCTCATGCTGCGACCCCATGCGCGTTGGCGAGAATGGCCTGCGGAATTATCGCAGCCGTCTCGCGGGTGTCTTTGCTGGTCAACACAAGGCGACGCAGATCGGCAGGCGTTTTCGCCGTGTCCATGAACCAACCCAGATGTTTGCGCGCTACCCGCAGCCCCAGATCATTGCCGTAAAATGCCAGCATGGCCGCGTAATGTGCGCCGACCAGATCGGCCAGATCCTGCCCCGCTGGCACGTCGGGTTTGGGACCGCCAAACAACGCATGCGCGACTTCGGCCAACACCCACGGCCGCCCTTGCGCGCCCCGCCCGATCATAACACCGTCCGCGCCCGATTGCGTCATCGCAAGGCGCGCCGTGTCGATATCGACAATGTCGCCGTTCGCGATGACCGGAATTTGCACAGCCTTTTTGACCCGCGCAATCGCTGCCCAATCGGCCTGTCCTTTGTAAAACTGACAGCGCGTGCGCCCGTGAATGACGATCCGCTTGATGCCTGCTGCTTCGGCCCGCATCGCGATTTCAGGGGCATTCATCAGCGCGTCATCCCAGCCAAGACGGGTTTTTAGCGTGACCGGAATATCGACCGCGTTCACCACCGCTTCGATCAAGGTCAGTGCGTGATCCGGCGTCTTCATCAAGGCAGAGCCAGAATAGCCGTTCACAACTTTTTTCGCGGGACAGCCCATGTTGATGTCGATCACGGCAGCACCCTGCCCTGCAACCATGCGCGCAGCCTCGGCCATTGGACCGGGCTCAGACCCCGCCAATTGCACAGCGGTGCCGACTGTTCCGATCCCCAATTCCGCCTTTTCGCGACTGCCCGGGCGGGCGTTTAACATGTCATGACTGGCGACCATTTCTGACACCACCATGCCCGCCCCAAACGAGGCAACCAGATTGCGGAACGGCAAATCGGTTATCCCGGCCATCGGGGCCAGCATCACTGGCGGCGTTAATTCCAAGGGGTCATTTGACGAACTCAACTGACGGTTTCCTTTGTGTTTTCATATTTCCTAGCGGCAATGTCCGGCACCCTCAACGGTTTGCCCCACACCCTAAGCCCAAAAAACTACCATCCGCCTAAAATTTAGGCAATCACGCTGTGCAATTGCCTTGCCCCCTCCGAATGCCTAAACACAAGATTATGACACCAAAGCGCAAAACATGAGCACCACAGCCGTTATCGTTGCCGCCGGACGTGGCACCCGCGCGCGGCGTGGTGATGCTGCGGATTTGGCAAAACAGTGGTGCGAAATTGGCGATGCGCGAGTGATCGACCACACCCTGCGCGCCTTTGCTGAACATTCAGAGATTGACGACATTGTCCTGGTTTTACACGCTGATGATCTGGACCTTGCCGCCACGCTGAACAGCGTAAACGTGACCGTTGGTGGCGCGGACCGCGCAGCCTCGGTCATCGCTGGCCTCGTCGCGGTACCAGATGGAACGATCCGCGTTTTGATCCACGATGTTGCACGGCCTTGCGTCAGCGCAGGCGTCATTTCAGCAGTTATCGCAGCGCTTTATGACCATGACGGTGTAGCACCCGCTTTGGCCGTGACCGACGCCTTGTGGACAGGTGCAGACGGTCGCGTCAACGGAACCCAGGATCGAACTGGATTGTTCCGCGCACAAACACCTCAGGGGTTCAAGCTGGACGCGATCAAAGCCGCGCACGACGCCCACGCAGGCGGTGCAGCCGACGATGTCGAGGTCGCGCGCGCCTATGGGATTGCCGTCGCAATTGTAGATGGCCATGAGGACAACCTGAAAATAACCCACCCTGCTGATTTTGAACGCGCCGCGCGCATTTTGCAGGCCCAAAAGGACGACGCAGATGGACATTAGATTGGGCAACGGTTTCGACGTGCACGCCTTTGGCCCGGGCGATCACGTGACCCTGTGCGGCGTTGCGATCCCGCACAGTCATGGGCTGGTTGGCCATTCGGACGCAGATGTCGGCATGCACACGGTCACAGACGCGATTTACGGCGCGCTGGCGATGGGCGACATTGGGCAACATTTCCCCCCCTCTGATCCGCAGTGGAAAGGGGCCGAGAGCCATATTTTCCTGACCCACGCAGTAAGTATGGCGCGTGACCAAGGGTTTAGCATCTCAAACATCGATTGCACGCTGATCTGTGAATTCCCCAAAATCGGGCCGCACAGCGTGGCAATGCGCTCAGAAATGGCGCGCATAATGGGCATGGAAGTGGGCCGTGTATCGGTCAAGGCAACCACGTCAGAACGTCTCGGGTTCACGGGGCGCGGCGAAGGCATCGCCTGCATCGCCACCTGCGCGTTGGTGAAATCCTGATGTTGGCGCGCATGATCGCAACGCTATTTGGCGTCGGCTACATCCGCCCTGCACCTGGCACGTGGGGATCGTTTGTATCGCTGCCGTGGGCGTGGTTGGTGCATGTTTTGGGCGGCTTTCCCTTGCTGCTGATCGGAGTAGTCGCTGCGTTCCTAAAAGGCTGGTGGGCGACGGACCAGATGACCCGCGGATCAGAGGATCACGACCCATCTGAGATCGTCGTGGACGAACTGGTCGGTCAATGGATCGCGCTGTTGCCGCTGTCCTACGCCGCGTGGGCCAACGACATTTCGATCCTTGCGATGTGGCCCGGATGGATCGCCGCATTTTTGTTTTTCCGCCTGTTCGACATTTGGAAACCGTGGCTGGTTGGCTGGGCAGATCGGCGCGGCGACGCGTTAGGTGTGATGCTGGACGATGTGATTGCAGGCGTGTTCGCGGCCATCGGCGTTCTGGTTCTTGCTGGCATCGCACACGGGGTTATTATGACATGAATTTTGCAGCACAAACCCTTGATAAAGCGTCAAAATCTGGCGTCATGATTGCAACAGCAGAAAGCTGCACCGGCGGCATGGTTGCGGCTGCTCTGACCGAAATTCCCGGATCATCGCGCGTCGTTGATCGGGGATTTGTCACCTATTCTAACGCCGCCAAAACCCAAATGATTGGGGTCGATGCGGCGCTGATTGCAGCCCACGGCGCTGTGTCGGAACCAGTCGCCGTCGCCATGGCTGAGGGCGCATTGGCCAATTCTGACGCGGGCATTGCGGTGTCAATCACCGGCTTGGCAGGCCCCGGTGGATCAAATCACAAACCCGAAGGGCGGGTTTGTTTTGGCCTCGCGCAAATCGATCAGGCCACACATTTCGAAACCATCGAATTTGGGGTGTTGGGCCGCGAAAACGTGCGGATCGGTGCGCGTGATCATGCGCTGCAATTGCTGTTGCGACACTTGCCGTAAATGAGGCCTCACCAAACGAGAGGTAGGCGCCGAGCGAGGCCCCAACTAGTGATAAAATAACCAACTAATCTGAACAGAGTAACGCGCGCGCTAAACCGGTGGCAGTCAGGATATTCATACCTTCGACACGCCAGCCCATTGCGCAAAGATTCGCTTACGCCTAAAAATCAGGCAATATACCGCTGCGTGCGCCCAAAAAATAACCAATAAGCCAATCGCCCGAAAAATCAGCGTCCACCAGACCCGTTGCTGCTTTTATCCGCACTGAGAGCGCCTATGCATCCTCAACATCGCGCTTTCAGGATCGGAGAACCAGATGAACGCAGCTGATACAGCTTGGATTATGGTGGCCACCACATTGGTGCTGCTGATGACCCTTCCGGGGCTTGCCCTATTTTACGGTGGGCTGGTGCGCTCGCGCAACGTGCTTAGCGTCTTTATGCATTGCTACGCCATCGCCTGTTTGATGAGCGTGCTTTGGTTCTTTTTCGGCTACACAATTGCCTTTGGGTCCGGAACATCTGGTTTCTGGGGTGGCTTGGACAAGCTGATGTTGCTGGGCGTGGACGCGTCGTCGCTGTCTGGCACCCTGCCCGAGGTTTTGTTCTTTGCCTTCCAGATGACATTCGCAATCATCACGCCAGCCTTGATCGTTGGCGCGTATGTCGAGCGCATCTCGTTCGGGTTTGTGCTGACGTTTTCTGGCGCATGGATGCTGCTGTGCTACGCGCCAGTGGTCCACTGGGTTTGGGGCGGCGGTTTCTTGGCGGATGGCGGTATTTTTGGCGACACCGGCGTGCGCGATTTTGCTGGCGGCATTGTGGTGCACGAAACGGCGGGGCTTGCCGCGTTGGTCTTGGCCGTGTTCCTAGGCGCGCGCAAAAACCAGAACACACCGCCGCACAATCCCGGCATGGTGATGATGGGGGCGGCATTCTTGTGGATCGGTTGGTTCGGTTTCAATGGCGGTTCGCAATTGGCGGCAGACGGCGGTGCGGCCATGGCGATCACGGTCACGCATATCTCGGCGGCGACGGCTTCATTGACGTGGGCCCTGTGGGAAAAGATCAAGTTCGGCAAAGCGTCTCTGGTCGGCATCGTCACCGGTACAATCGCGGGCCTTGCGTCAATCACGCCAGCGTCCGGTTTCGTTGGCCCGATCGAGGCGCTGATCATCGGCGCGATCGCCGGTATCGGCTGCCAAGAAGCGGTGAACCTGATCCGTAACCAGTTCAAAATCGACGACACATTGGATGTCTTTGCCGTGCACGGCGTGGGCGGTATTTTTGGCACGATCATGATTGCGGTCTTTGGCGCTGGCACGTGGGCTGCGCAAATGGGTTCCCTCGTGATTGTTGGCGTGTACACGATTGCTGTGACTGTTGTGCTGGTGCTGGTGATCCGCGTGTTCATCCCGATGCGCGTCGATGAAGAGACCGAAGTTAACGGTCTGGACATCGCACAACACGGTGAACGTGCCTACGACATGAACAGTTAATTCGCTGAACTTATGGACTAAAAAGCGGGCCTTGCGGGGCCCGTTTTGCATTTTGGCCTATCCGTGCAGATCATCCGCACGACGTTCAAATGCGCGGACAATGCGCTGCATCGCCTCGTTGAACACCACACCAATGATGCCCTGTAAAATTGCGTTCTTGAATTCAAAATCGACGAAAAAGGTGACGTTGCAACCGCCCTCGGCGTCCTCGAATGCCCAATTCGATTTCATGTATTTGAACGGGCCGTCCAGATATTCCGTGTCGATTTTCTGGGCCTCTGGCCACAACACAACCCGACTGCCAAAACGTTCGCGAAACACTTTGAATGAAATCACCAGATCGGCCAGCATCTCAATCGAGGCCCCCTCCGTCGTTGTAGACCGGATTCGCGCAGCCGAACACCACGGCAAAAATTCGGGGTACAACGCCACATCTGCCACCAGATCATACATCTGTTGGGCGCTGTGGGGTAGGAATTTGGTCTCTGAATGTTTGGGCATCACGTTTGGCTATAGCAGCGGGTTCGCGAGATGTGTTACGAAACGCAAATGAATTCAAGGGCCAATACAATTGGGGGGGCACCATGTCACAGCGTCCATACGTCATCGATCAGATGATTTCGGCAAAATCGATTGCCGCGCGGATCGAAGAACTCTGCGAGGAAATTCACGCCGAATTTGAAGGCACGGACAAGCTGGTTGTTGTTGGCCTGCTGCGTGGATCCTTCGTGTTTATCGCCGATCTGGTGCGCGAGTTGGACCTGCCCATCGAGGTCGATTTCCTTGAGGCCTCCAGCTACGGTGACGGTATGGAAAGCAGCCGAGAAGTTCGCATTATCAAAGACTTACGTGGCGCAATTGAAGGACGTGATGTGCTGGTTGTCGAGGACATCGTTGACACCGGCCACACCCTGAACCACGTGACCAAGATGTTGCAGACGCGCAATCCAGCCCGGCTAAAATCTATCGCTTTGCTGGATAAACCAAGCCGGCGCGAAATCGATTTTCGCGCAGACTATATCGGGTTTGAAATTCCGGATGAATTTGTTGTCGGCTATGGAATCGATTTTGCACAGCGTAACCGCAATCTGCCGCATATTGGCAAAGTGCGGTTCACCTGATCAGCCCAATTTGGCCTGACGCGCAGCACGCAGTTGTGCAAAATCATCACCCGCATGATAGCTGGACCGCGTGAGCGGCGTCGCTGACACCATCAAGAAGCCCTTGCCGTAGGCGGCTTTTTCGTACGCGGCAAATTCATCGGGGTGCACAAACCGGTCCACCGCGTGGTGTTTTGGCGTGGGCTGCAAATATTGGCCAATCGTCAGGAAATCGATGTCGGCGGCGCGCATGTCTTCCATCACCTGCAGCACCGATTGGCGATCTTCACCCAAACCGACCATGATGCCGGATTTGGTGAACATCATCGGATCCATTTCCTTGACCCGCTGCAACAAACGCAACGAGTGGAAATAGCGCGCGCCGGGGCGAACTTCGGGGTACAGGCCCGGCACGGTTTCAAGGTTGTGGTTGAACACATCTGGGCGCGCCTCGACCACTTGTTCCAGAACTTCTGGTTTGCAGCGGATAAAATCCGGCGTCAGAATTTCGATTGTCGTGTCGGGCGAACGATGCCGGATCGCGCGGATGGTTTGGGCAAAGTGATCTGCCCCGCCGTCCTCGATATCATCACGATCCACTGATGTAATAACAACGTGGTTCAGCCCCAGTTTTTCCACCGCATGGGCCACACGACCCGGTTCAAACGCGTCCAGATCCTCTGGTGGTTTGCCGGTCGCGATGTTGCAGAATGTGCAGGCGCGCGTGCAGACTTCGCCCATGATCATCATCGTGGCGTGGCCTTGCGACCAGCATTCACCGACGTTCGGGCAGCCGGCTTCTTCGCAGACCGTCACCAATTTGTTCTCGCGCATGATCTTGGCGGTTTTGGCATAACCTTCGCCGCCGGGTGCTTTGACCCTGATCCAGCTTGGTTTTTTGGGTTGCGGGTTGTCAGGACGACGCGCTTTTTCGGGGTGGCGTTGTTCTGGAATTTTGAGATCACGCATCAGGCTGGCCTTTGTGACAAAAGTCATAACTAGCCCTGATCTATCACAGATTTCGTTAAAGAAAAGGCGGGCTGCGCGCATAGCCGATTTGGCAGCAGCGCAACCCGTCGATCTTTGTTAACCGATCATGCCGCCGCCGGGGCCTGTCGATTCTTCGTAGTGGCGTTGCAAACGCGTTAATGCGATGCGCAACACGATCTTGCCCGAACGTGCGGACCAGCCCAGTTTTTTCTCGGCTGTTTCCAATCCTTCGAGGAAACAACAGCAGCGTAAAACCACGTCAGACAGGCCAGGCCCCAGATCGGCCATTGCGTCGGCCACACGACCGCGCGCACCGGATGGACCGTCGCCAACACCGCTGTCGCCGACAAATCCACCACGACCGCCACCCGTTAGGAAACCATCCCAGTTTTGCGCAACCCGAGGGCCCATTTGTGCGAGCTCAAAGTCTTCGCGCAGACGTTCACCGGCACGCACCTGATCATCGCTCAGGAATGCAGAGCCGTCTTTGTCGCGGCGACGCGCAAGTGCGGTCAGTGGCGATTCACCCAAGTTGTAACGCATCCGCTTTGAACGACCGGTTTCGGTGTCTGGCAGGACTTTTTCGCCCCACGTGCGCTGTGCGTCGGAAAACTCGGCCGGTGCCTCGTTAAACCCTTCGGTTTTTTGGTGCGTCGCTAACATTTCGTTTAACGCCACACGTCCAGCAGCCGTAATCTGATAGCGTGTGATGCGCCCTGTCGAGGCCGCAGGAATCCAATCTTTCAACGCCATTGCTTGGGCCACAGCGCAATCAACCACGGCCGTCCATGTTGTTGCACCATGGGCATCGTCACGGACAACCACAGCTTTTTCCATGTCTTTGGCAACAGCCAAAACCGAACCTTTTTCGCACAAGCGGCGCAGAATCCGCATTGCATCACGCGTCAAAGACGCTTCGTCCGGTGTCATATCAATCGTGTTCTGTTCGCTTCGCATACCCATGTCTCTTTCCGATTGGCAGGCATTTTTGCGCTGCGCTGTTCCCAAATGTTGCGTGCCTAAGGTACGCAAAGCGGCATCAATCAATGGATCGTCACGACGCGTTTCAACACGCCTAATTTGGCGCAATACAGTCGACGCGTGACAGCCCACCATACGTGCAAGTGCACGAATGGGCGTACCCGTTTCGGTATGCGCTAAATAGAGTTTGGCACCAGCTGGTACCCAATCAGGAAAGTGCCCCAATGTTGGTGCACTCATACTTGCCTCCGTCATATCTTCACCTTTTCTTAGTCCGTCCCAGGGGTGTGTTTGCCACGTTTATCCCCATATTTATCCACACAACCTAGAGCTGCGTTGGTTACTCTTTCGTTAAAATCCATCGATATGGTCAGCATTGTTTCCAAATCATAAACAGTGATGAAAGCGCCGAACGCCGCATCGCAACGAGGCGCAACACCCGTTTAGGCTGTGGCATGTTGATCCTCGAAGCTGACGGGGCATTTGCCCGTTCATGGAAATTAAAAGGATACGACAATGCAAGACGTTCTAAGCATGCTAAACACGGTAAAACGCCCACGTTTATTGATGCGTGCCGCCAGAATTGGTGCCCAAGACTACCGCAGAACGGCGCATTTATCGCGCCTTTTGGGCTACGGAAATCTGCCCCGTCACGGCGCTGCTTTGATGAAATTGATGGAGATTGAGAGCGAATTAAACGCTCAGCGCAAAGCTAAAGAATCGGCGTATAGCTTGCTGCGACATATCGACATTATGATCGCGATTGTCGGTGAAGCGCATATTTTGCGCTCCACCCGTTCTATTGTTTCCAACTAATCACATGAACGAATCAGGTGTCGCCGCCTTCTTGGTGGCGATGTAGTCGCGCAGGCCTTCGGCGATGCCGGGATCAAAAGCAGGTTGCTGATAGTCATTCAGCATTTTCTGCACCCGCTCGGCCGCAAGGGCTTGGGTATCGCGCGCGCCTTCGTCTTCCCAGGTCTCGAACGGTTTGTAGTCCAAGAGGTCGGATTTCCAGAACGCCGCCTTAAAGTTGGCTTGGGTGTGTTCGCAGCCCAGATAGTGCCCGCCAGGCCCAACTTCGCGGATCGCATCCATGGCTTGGGCGTTCACGTCCATTTCAACACCGCGGGCGATGTGATGCAGCGCGCCCAGCTGGTCGGCGTCCATTACGAATTTCTCGAAACTGCTGACCAGCCCGCCCTCAAGCCACCCACACGAGTGCAACATAAAGTTAACACCAGCCAGCAGGCCCATGTTCAAGCTGTTGGCAGATTCGTATGCGGCTTGGGCGTCTGGCAGCTTTGATCCGGTAAACCCACCAGAGGAGCGATACGGCAAGCCCAAACGACGGGCCAACTGCCCTGCCCCATAGGTAATGTGCGCAGCCTCAGGTGTGCCAAAAGTCGGCGCGCCCGAATTCATATCGATCGACGTCACAAACGCACCCATGATCACTGGCGCACCTGCGCGGCACAGCTGGCTGTAGGCGATGCCGGCCAACGCTTCGGCCATAACTTGGGTCAATGTCCCGGCAATCGACACAGGTGCCATCGCGCCACCGACGATAAACGGCGAGATAATGCAGGCTTGGTTGTTTTGCGCGTACACTTCTAACGCGCCCATCATCACATCATCAAACGTCATCGGAGAGTTGATGTTGATTAGCGACGTCATAACGGTGTTTTCTTGGACAAAATCCTTACCAAACAGGATTTCACACATCTCGACACTGTCTTGCGCACGGCTGGGTTCGGTGACCGACCCCATGAACGGCTTGTCAGACAGGGTCATGTGGGCGTGCAACATGTCCAAGTGACGTTTGTTCACAGGCACATCTGTCGGTTCGCACACGGTACCACCGGAATGGTGCAGCCATTTGGACATATAGCCCAGTTTCACGAACTTCTGGAAATCGCCGATGGTTGCATAACGACGCCCACCCACAGAATCGCGCACAAACGGAGGGCCATAAACCGGCGCCAACACCATGTTACGCCCGCCAATCACCACATTGCGATCAGGGTTGCGCGCGTGCTGGGTGAAACTAGACGGCGCCGTGGCACATAATTTACGCGCCAGACCTTTGGGGATTCGCACGCGTTCGCCGGTGACATCAGCACCTGCATCACGCCAGCGGTCCAATGCGGCCGGATTATCCGGGAAATTAACGCCAACTTCCTCAAGGATTTGTTCGGCGTTGGCCTCGATAATATCTAACGCCTCTTCGTTCAGAACCTCAAAGTTCGGAATATTGCGTTCGATATACTTGGACGTTTCAAATGAAACCGCTGAGCGCTCTGCCCGGCGCGCCGCACCACCGCCACCACGTCCACGTCGTCCTGTTGTTGCTGCTTCAGCCATCGGGAAACCCTCACATATCAATCTTGCTTGGCACGTTGATTACCCCAGTGCATGAACGCCCCACCCCCGTTAAGCGTCCGCTTGGGGAAAAAAGCGACATTCGGTGTGATCAACGCTGTCTAAATCTTGTGGCTGCGTCGCAAAGTCTGACCGCATAGGCCACGCGAATCCTTGCCACTGGCGCGTTGCACATTTATTGCATGCGCCATGACACAAAATCACGACCGCCTCCTCATCATCGACTTCGGCAGCCAAGTGACGCAATTGATTGCGCGACGCCTTCGCGAGCTGAATGTTTATTGCGAAATTCACCCCTATCAGAACGTCACGGATGCGTTTTTGGCCGAGTTTGCGCCAAAGGCTGTGATCTTGTCGGGGGGGCCTGCGTCGGTCATCGACGAGGGGTCGCCGCGCCCGCCGTCTACTGTCTTCGACATTGACGTGCCGATCCTTGGCATTTGTTACGGCCAACAGGTCATGATGGAAATTCTGGGTGGCAAAGTCGAAAGCGGTCATGGCACCGCCGAATTCGGTCGTGCCTATGTCACACCCGAGGCTGAAAAGCTGGACTTGCTTGAGGGTTGGTTTGCTGACAACCGCGAACAGGTCTGGATGAGCCACGGCGATCACGTCGCAAAAATCGCCCCAGGCTTTGAGGTTTACGGGACCTCGCCCAACGCGCCATTTGCGATCACCGCTGATGTGTCGCGCAACTTCTATGCCGTTCAGTTCCATCCAGAGGTGCACCACACCCCGAACGGCGCAAAATTATACGAAAACTTTGTTCGCATGGCCGGTTTCAAAGGCGATTGGACCATGGGTGCCTACCGCGAAGAAGCCATCGCAAAAATTCGCGAACAGGTTGGCGACGCAAAAGTCATTTGTGGCTTGTCCGGCGGCGTTGATTCTTCTGTCGCCGCGGTGCTGATCCACGAGGCAATCGGTGACCAGCTGACCTGTGTCTTTGTGAACAATGGCTTGCTGCGCAAAGGTGAGGCCGAAGAAGTCATCACCATGTTCCGCGACAACTACAACATTCCGTTTATCTACGCAGATGAACGCGAATTGTTCTTGGGCGAACTTGAAGGCCAATCTGACCCCGAAACCAAACGCAAAATCATCGGCAAACTGTTCATTGACGTGTTCCAAAAACACGCAGGCGAAGTGGGTGGCGCTAAATTCTTGGCCCAAGGCACGCTGTATCCGGACGTCATCGAATCGGTTTCGTTCTCGGGCGGGCCGTCGGTCACGATCAAATCGCACCACAATGTTGGCGGTTTGCCCGAAAAGATGGGCCTGAAACTGGTCGAACCTCTGCGCGAGCTGTTCAAGGACGAAGTGCGCGCCTTGGGTCGTGAGTTGGGCCTGCCCGCTGCATTTATCGGGCGCCATCCGTTTCCAGGTCCGGGTCTCGCGATCCGCTGCCCCGGTGAAATCACTCGTCCTAAACTGGAAATCCTACGCGAAGCCGACGCCGTTTACATCGACCAGATCCGCAAACACGGGCTGTACGACGACATCTGGCAAGCGTTCGTGGCGATTCTGCCTGTGCGCACTGTTGGCGTGATGGGCGACGGGCGCACCTATGATTTTGCCTGTGCGTTGCGCGCGGTCACGTCTGTCGATGGCATGACGGCGGATTACTATCCATTCACACACGAATTTCTCGGTGAAACCGCCACGCGGATCATCAACGAGGTCAAAGGCATCAACCGTGTGACCTACGACATCACCTCGAAACCTCCGGGCACGATCGAGTGGGAGTAGTTTTTTACGTTTAAGTAATTGATTTAATTATATTAATGA